>JBIIZI010000194.1:0-3737 GCA_044346375.1 Crocinitomicaceae bacterium
CGCCGTAACTGCATCATTGGTGGGTGCTGAGGGTCAAGTTGTAGGGGAATTCATTTACAACATCAGCGGATGGGCACCCGAAAATTGGCAAGTGGTTTATTTGATCGGTGGTGCTATGGGGCTTTTGTTGTTACTCATGAGAGTTGGCGCCTTGGAGTCAGGATTTTTCAAGCAAATGGACAACGATCCATCTATCCAAAAAGGGCAGCTGCGCCTCATTTTTGGCAATCGTCAAAATCTTGTGAAATACCTGCATTGCATCAGTATCGGGATTCCTATTTGGTACACAGTGGGGCTCTTGGTCATGAACTCTGCCGACAATTTTGGGCCGTGGCTAGGGGTTTATGACATCTCGAACGGAAAAGCAGTGATGTATTGCTACCTAGGCCTCAGTGCTGGCGATTTACTTGCTGGTTTCTTGAGTCAATGGTTGAAAAGCAGAAAAAAGGTAGTGCGTCTTTATTTACTTTTTTCTTTGGGTGTTACCGTACTATTTTTGGGCGTTTTTCATCAGTACAATATTACCGATAGCACCTATTATTTCTTGTGTTTCTTGCTTGGAAGCGGCACTGGTTACTGGGCAATTTTTGTAACTATTGCCGCAGAACAATTCGGAACGAATATCCGCTCTACAGCAGCCAATACCATCCCGAATTTTGTGCGCGGATCTGTGAACTTGATTGTTTTGCTGTTTAGTGCCTTGGTAAGCTTCCAGGTCAATGACGGCGTTTCAGCCATGATTGTAGGCTTCATTTTTATAGGCCTGGCACTGTATAGTTTGAGCCATCTCAAAGAAACCTTTGGCAAAGACCTCAATTATTTTGAGGTTTCATAAGGGGCTGATGCAAGAACTTAAATCTTCTGAGAGTAATCTTCGAAGTCTTCGATGAGCTCTTGATCTACCTGATTGGCCACTGTTATTGGAATGTAGTCAACCACAACGTTGGTTTTATCCAAACCAAAGTCTTCTGCTGGTTTCAAGCCCGTAGACTTCACAAAACGATAGGCTTTCACGCACAATTTTTGGAAAGGCGTGAGGTGGTTGTCCATGGCAACTCTTGAGTTGAGTACAATAAACTTGAAGTCAACTTGATCGAGTTTGCCGCGCACGCTTTCGAAAATGCTTTCGCCGCTCAACTCCCCTTTTTCAATCATTTTGCAGTAAATCTTGCGCATCATGTACTCAATGCGGTGTTCTTCTTTGAAGCCCATTTGAAGGGTTACGTAGTAACAGCGCTTGTCGATGATTTGATGCACCGAGTAGTGTACACCCCAAGGCTCGTTGAGGATGTCGAGGTGCAAGAACCAAATGGTACCTGCTTTGCGTGGTTTTTTGTAAAATAAGGAATGATAAACGGTAAGATCCAGCTTATTGGCTGAGTTGGATCGGGTTGGAAAGACCAAATTTGTAGCTTCAAAATCGATGTCTTTGTCTTCACGAACCGAATTGATCATCGGAATAACGGAGTTCATCGGGAGGTATTCTGTAATACTCGTGCGCAATTGCTTTGCTTTGAAATACAAGAAGAGTAGTAAAAAGAAACCAATCGAAAGCACCAAAGTAAACCAACCTCCAGAAATAATTTTCCCCATATTCGATAACAAGAAAATCATTTCAATACTGATGAAGATGAAGAAAATGGTGCTAAAAACAATGCGTAATTTAGGGTAACGGATGAACATCAAGGTCGCCATCAAAATAGAAGTCATGACCATATTGATGGTAATAGCCAAACCATAAGAGTGTTCCATTTCACTCGAGCGTTTGAAAATAGCGATTACCACCAAACACCCAATCATCAAGAACCAATTGATGAGTGGAATGTATATCTGACCTTGGTGCTCAGAAGGATATTTCACTTTAAGGTTGGTCCATAACTTCAATTTAATGGCCTCATTCATGAGGGTAAAGACACCCGTAATAAGTGCTTGAGAAGCAATAATTGTAGCCAGCGTTGCGATCACTACAGCAAAAGGAATGATTTCTTTAGGAACCATCGCATAAAACACAGTTTGCTTTGCGCCTAGCTCAAATCCAGGAGACAAACAAAGCGCGGCTTGGCCAAAGTAGTTCAAGACGAGTAGCACAGATACCAAGCCCCAACTCAAGCGAATGTTTCCCTTTCCGCAGTGACCTAAATCAGAGTACAAAGCCTCAGCCCCCGTTGTACACAAGAATACCGATCCTAAGACCGCAAAACCTCCATCTACATTAGCGACAAGATTGTAGGCATACCAAGGATTGATCGCTTGCAAAACCGACGTGTTCTGCATCACATTTATAAAACCAAGATACCCTAAGAAAGCAAACCAAATGATCATGACCGGGCCAAACATTTTGCCGATTGCTGCCGTACCAAACTGTTGAATGACAAAAAGAATCACGATGATCGTAACCACAATAGGAATAATGGGCATCTCGGGAAAGATATTATTGACTCCTTCCACTGCAGAAGATATAGAAATGGCTGGTGTGATAAAACCATCGGCCATTAGTGTGGCACAACCGATGAGAGCCGGTATAATGATCCATTTGAGTTTGCGTTTCTTCAACAAAGCAAACAACGCAAAGATTCCTCCTTCGCCATTATTGTCTGCATTTAGCGCAAAATGAATGTATTTGATCGTAGCTAATAAAATCAAAGTCCAGATGACACTAGAAAGTGCCCCTAAAATAAAAGGCTCTGAAATGTGTTTACCACCACCGGTAATGGCCTGAAAAACATAGAGTGGCGATGTACCGATGTCTCCAAATACGATTCCTAGAGTAATTAAAAAACCAGCGAGTGAAATCTTTTGGGTAGAGACGTGTGACATGGTAAAACAAAAAAATTTCGTCGAAGTTATGTCTTTCTTACATTTCTACGCAAAAATTTCATGAAAATATTTATCTTTGCATCCCGATTCCAAATCGGATAGTCTGCTGCCCACGTGGTGAAATTGGTAGACACGCCATCTTGAGGGGGTGGTGCCAACAGGTGTGCTGGTTCGAATCCAGTCGTGGGCACATTGATCAAAGCATCTTGCCGTAGGCAGGATGCTTTTTTCTTTTCTACGAGTCAAAATGAAATTTTGAAGGAGTAAAAAAAGAAAAAAGCATCATTTTGCGAAGCAAAAAAGATGCTTTGATCCACTATAAAGCCAAGGCTGGTTCACCGAACGCAGTGAGGTAATCCCCTATTTTCTAAGTAAATCTTCGGACACACGTATTATTTCCTTTACTCTTTTAAGAGGTTCAATTTTTAAAATTTCGAATTTTGTCCAAAGATTATCTTCAAACGTACGTAATTTTTCCGTACATTTATATCTCAAGACAATGCAAAATTACCTCATGAAAAATACGGCAAGATTCGATGCCAGACTTAGCCTGGAACAAAAAGAACTACTAGAGCGGGCAGCGCAACTAGGAGGCTATAGAAGTCTTTCCGATTTCATACTCACAGTTGCCGAGCAAAAAGCCCTCGAAATCATTGCTTTGGAAAAGCAAATTTCATTGAGTCAAAAAGATGCCGAAATATTTTGCGCTGCACTACTAGAGGCTCAAGAACCAAATGCTTACCTCCAAACGGCAGCAGAAGAGAGCGCCACTTACTTTCAATGGAAGCGCAAGTAGTTATTCTGGGTCGGCAGCACAGTGAAACAAAAAAGAAGTTTGCGAGCGCAGCTCCCGTTCTCAACCGCTACCTCGCTCAAATTGCACTTCAAGATCAACACAAAAAACTAAGTGTTTGCTTCGT
>JBIIZI010000001.1:0-42276 GCA_044346375.1 Crocinitomicaceae bacterium
GGTGTCTTTCCCTTCTAATGTAGTGAGGTCTATCATGGAAAGTGCCATTCGCAAACCTTGTATTTTGGCTGCGCCTTTGATGCTGCGCGCTTGAATGCGAGCAATGCGCTCTAGGGTTCCAATTTGATCTATGGAAGGTGACAGCGCAAGTAGGGAGGATAATTCTGGTTTTGAAAGGTTTCCAAGCATAACCCAAAGTTAAAAAAACTTGGGTATGTAGGTTTTAATCTTCGTCGT
This sequence comes from Crocinitomicaceae bacterium, assembly GCA_044346375.1. Classification (GTDB taxonomy): domain Bacteria; phylum Bacteroidota; class Bacteroidia; order Flavobacteriales_D; family Crocinitomicaceae; genus UBA952. The sequence continues at coordinate 238 of JBIIZI010000001.1, forward strand.
CGTCGGAAGGTTCGTCGTCGGCAAAATCGTCGTCGTCGTCCTCATCTTCATCATCATTGAGGTCGTCGTCTTTGATGTCGTCTGGCTTATCGAAGTCGTCGTCGAAGTCGTCGTCTTCGACAACTGCCTTGGCTTTTGGCTTCACTTTATTGATTTTCACCAAATAAATAACTTCATCGGTTTCCCAAACCAAGGCATCTAGCACCTCGCCTGTAGGCGTTTTGATCGAAGTTAAGTGATTGATGTATCCGTCCGGGAAATCTCGGAGAATTTGTTTTTTCTGCTCAATGGTCAGCTTGTCGTAACTGATGATTGCTCTTCTTTTTGACATAGGATTGACAACTATTTACATGGCAAAATTATATTTTTTGATATTGTGGCAAACAACAGATTAAAAAATCTTTAAAAAAATAATTTTCTTTTTCGCAATGTTGCGGATTAAGTCCTTAAATGCCAGCAGCCGACAAGCTTTTTTGAATACCTTTGTTCAAACGAAAAGATTCCATGTCAAAAGCAAAATCAGCCTTTTTTTGTCAAAATTGCGGTCATGAAGCAGCCCAATGGCTCGGAAAATGCCCCAGTTGCAAAGAGTGGAATACCTTCGTAGAAGAGCGCACCGAAAAAACGCCTAAACACGTGGTGAGTTTTTCGAAATCGTCTAAAGCACAACAAGCGGTCCGCATTCAAGAAGTCCAAAAGAGCGAAGAAAGCCGCATTGCACTCAAAGATTTCGAGCTAAACAGAGTACTTGGCGGCGGAATTGTACCGGGTTCGATCAACCTACTCGGCGGCGACCCCGGCATCGGTAAATCTACGCTATTGCTCCAACTCGCTATCAAAGAGCAACTCAAAGTTCTATATGTTTCTGGCGAAGAAAGCGAACAACAAATTCGCATGCGCGCCGAACGCCTTGGCCTAGACAACACCAACTGTTACCTACTCACCGAAACCAACCTTCAACAAGTCTTGGTACAGGCCGAGTCCATTCAGCCACAATTGCTCATCATCGATTCCATCCAAACCCTCTACACAGACAGCGTGGAAAGTTCGCCAGGTTCGGTGGTTCAGGTGCGTGAATGCACCGCAAACTTGCTGCGCTTCGCCAAACAAACCGATATTCCCATCTTTTTAATTGGGCACATCACCAAAGACGGCACCATTGCTGGGCCAAAAGTTTTAGAGCACATGGTAGACTCCGTCTTGCAATTCGAAGGCGACCGTCACCACATATATCGCTTGCTGCGCAGTATCAAAAACCGTTTTGGCTCAACCAACGAGCTCGGCATTTACAGTATGCAAGGCAATGGTTTATTGCCTGTAGCCAATCCGTCCGAAGTTTTGGTTTCCATTGGCTCTGAATCCTTAAGCGGCGTTGCTGTGGCTTCAATGGTCGACGGCATTCGTCCGTTGCTCATAGAGGTGCAAGCGCTTGTTTCCTCTGCAGCTTACGGAACCCCGCAACGGTCATCTACAGGTTTTGATGTCAAGCGCCTCAATATGTTGCTCGCCGTATTAGAAAAACGCTGCGGTTTTCGTTTGGCAGCCAAAGATGTCTTTTTAAACATCGCCGGCGGCATCAAAGTAGACGACCCCGCCATCGACCTCGCTGTCGCCATGGCAATCTTGTCTTCCAACGCCGACCTCGCCATTGATAAAACCATCTCTTTTGCAGCCGAAATTGGCCTAAGTGGGGAGCTCCGACCTGTAAATAGGCTCGAACAGCGCCTAGGCGAACTCGAAAAACTCGGCTACAAAAAAATTATCGTGTCCAAATATTCGAAAGGAATCAAAGGTCACAAACACCAAATTGAAATCATCCCTTGCACCAAAATAGAAGAAGTGGTGCGAGCGGTATTTGCTTAAGCCATGCCAAGACTGATCCTCGTCCCTACTCCTATCGGCAATCTCGAAGACATCACGCTTCGTTCGCTGCGCATTTTGCAAGAAACACCCCTCATTTTTGCCGAAGACACACGTGTTACAAATAAACTCTTGAATCATTTTGAAATCAAGAAAAAAGTTTTGGCTTTCCATGCCCACAACGAACACCGCTTCCTCGACAAAACCATTGAGCTCATCCAACAGCACGAATTTTGTGTACTCGTTTCTGATGCGGGCACACCCGGCATTTCAGACCCTGGATTTTTATTGGTAAGGGCTTGTGTTCAGGCAGGTATTGAAGTCGAATGCTTGCCCGGCCCAACTGCATTTGTTCCAGCATTGGTTGCTTCTGGCTTTCCTTGCGATAAATTTGTTTTCGAAGGCTTCTTACCCCATAAAAAAGGACGCCAAACACGCATTCAAGCATTGGCTCAAGAAAACCGCACAGTTGTTTTGTACGAGTCGCCGCACCGCATTGCCAAAACACTCGGCCAGATGTGTGAATGGCTTGATCCTCAAAGAGAAGCATGTGTGGTCAGGGAAATCAGCAAGAAATTTGAGACCTATCACCGAGGAACATTAGCCGAACTCCAAACCTATTTTGCAACCCACGAAGCCAAAGGAGAAATCGTATTGCTCTTGAAAGGAAACACCGAATAATTGCGGCTTTTTCGCTATTTTTGAAGGTGCAATTTCAGCAAATCATAGGTCAAACAACCCTTAAGCTAGAGCTCATTCGCGAAATCGAATCGGGCAAAATTGCACATGCCCAATTGCTACAAGGCCCCGCAGGCCATGGTGGGCTTCCGCTCGCATTGGCATTTAGTCAGTATTTGTTTTGTACAAATCGCCAAGCCAGCGACAGCTGCGGCCAATGTGCTTCCTGTCAGAAAGTACAACAGCTCCAGCACCCCGACCTCCATTTTGTATATCCTGTGGTGCAAAGTATTGGCAAAACTTCCGATCTTTTTTTAGCCGACTGGCGCGCACAACTTCAACAAAATCCTTATTTCGATTTATTTCAATGGACCGAACGCATCGATAACAAAATGCGCAAACCCATAATCGGTACCGAAGAAAGCAAAGAAATTATTCGCAAACTCAACTTCAAAGGATACGAAGGTGGCTATAAAGTCATGGTCATTTGGCAACCCGAAGAAATGAACGCCGATTGCGCCAATAAACTGCTCAAAATTCTAGAAGAGCCACCAGCGCAAACACTTTTTTTGTTGGTCAGTGAAGACGCCAGCAAGCTCATGATCACCATACAGTCCAGAACCCAACTGATACGCGTCCCTAAAATAAGTTCCGAAGACCTCAGTACTTATCTGCAACAAACCAAAAATCAAACCCGTACCAATGCAGACGCAGTGGCTGCGTTTGCCGATGGTTCGTTTTTAGCTGCACTTGCCTACCTCGAAACCTCAGATAACCAAGACCAGCAGCGCAATCAGTTCATCCAACTCATGCGCGTTTGCTACAAAAAAGAAGTGCTCGCCATGATGGATTGGGCCGATGAACTCGCTGCAATTGGCAAGGAAAGACAAAAGCTGTTCATCCAATACACCCTTCATATGTTGCGCCAAAGTATCCTGACCAACTATATGGGCGATACCCTTACCAAGGTTTCTTCAGAAGAAGCTGCGTTTTTAGAAAAATTTGCACCATTCATTTCTGGCAACAACATCCGTGAGTTCATGACCACGCTAGATGCTGCCTATTACCAAATTGACCGCAATGCCAACGCACGCATCCTATTTACACAACTTTGTTTTCAAACAATGCGCTACATCCATCAGGCGTAGCTTTGACTAACTTTATTTATTAACTTTACCACAAAAAAAATCAAATGGGTTGTGCGTCATGTAGTAGCGGTGGAGGAACACCAAAAGGTTGTAAAAACAACGGCACATGCAGCAGTGGCGGATGCAATAAACTTGAAGTTTTTGACTGGCTTGCCAACATCAGCTTACCAGAAGGACAAAGCACTTTTGATCTTGTAGAAGTCCGCTTCAAAAATGCACGCAAAGCATTTTACCGCAATGCGGACAACCTCTCTTTGCAAACAGGCGATGTCATTGCCGTAGACACCAGCCCTGGCTGGGACATCGGTGTGGTATCTGCCCTTGGCGAACTCGCTCGCATTCAAGTCAAGAAAAAAGCACCCAACCTCAAAGCAATGGAATGCAAAAAAATCTTGCATATTGCTACTCAAGAAGAAATCGACAAATGGATCAAAGGCCGTGGTTTAGAGCGCGAGCTCCTCACGCAATCGCGCACTTTTGCTCAAAACTTGCGCCTCGACATGAAAATCTCCGATGTCGAATACCAAGCAGACCTCAGCAAAGCAACATTTTACTACACCGCCGAAGGCCGCATCGATTTTCGCCAACTCATTAAAGACATGGCCGATCGCTTTAAGGTTCGTGTAGAAATGCGTCAAATTGGCTCGCGTCAAGAAGCAGCACGCCTGGGCGGCATTGGCTCTTGTGGCCGAGAACTTTGTTGCAGCACTTGGCTCACCGACTTCAGATCGGTGTCTACATCAGCTGCCCGCTACCAACAACTTTCCTTGAATCCTCAGAAACTAGCTGGCCAATGCGGCAAGCTCAAATGCTGTCTCAATTACGAGCTCGACATGTACCTCGACGCCATCAAGTCTATGCCCAAAGCCGACGGCAAACTTCAGACCGAAAAAGGCGACGCCATTCACATGAAAACCGATGTATTCAAACGCATCATTTGGTACGCCTACAAAGGTGAAAATGGAATGGTAGCACTCACCCCTGAGCGCGTTGCCGAAATCAAAAAACTGAACAAAGACGGCGTCAAACCCAAAGACCTCGCCGACTTCGCTCAAGTCAAAGAAAAGGTAGAAGAAATCGGGTATCAAAATGTAGTGGGCCAAGACAGCCTTACGCGTTTTGAAAAATCTTTCAACAACAACAACAATAACAAGAAAAGAAGACCCAATCGCAAACCTCGCAAACCGAACCCCGGAGGGCCAAAAAATGAAAAAGCTAATTAGTCTATTTGCACTCTTGGCTCTAGTACTTGCTAGCTGTACCAAAGAAGCCATCTATACCAAAGCTTATCGCTTCAAAGACGAGCAATGGGCGCAAAATGTAAAGCCGAAATTTGAGGTCGACATCCAAGATACAACCCAACTTTACGACTTCATTTTTACCCTGCGCAGCACCACCGATTACGCCTACAACAACCTCTGGATTTTCTTGCGCACTACACCTCCTTTTGGTAAAAGCGTACGAGAACCCTACGAAATCAAAATGGCCGATCCCAACGGCAACTGGATTGGCAACAAATCAGGAACAATTGTCGAGCACCAACTTGTTTTCAAGCGTCGCAAAGTCCCTTTCAAAGGCAAATACAAATTTGAACTCGAGCAAGCCATCACCGAGAAGCGCGTTTCAGAAGTATTAGATATCAGTCTAGAAGTTCAACCCAGCGAAGCAGAATAATGTTGAAATTTCGCGCCTTGACCCCTGATGAGCTCTCCGAACTCGAGACGGAGTTCAAGCAATTTCTGATTATCAACGAACTCTACGACGCCGAATGGCGCAATCTCGCAACCAAAGACCCGCATAAGGCCCAAGAATTCATCGACATGTTCGCCAATATCGTCCTTGAAAAAGTCTACAACAAACAACCTGGTTTATTGCAAATTGGCAAGGACTTCATCACTGTTTTTGACTTTCAAGACGACGTTTGGAACTTCTATCACTTTCAGACCACCGATCCAAAGCTTCTCGCAGATTGCAACCCTGAAAACTTCATAAATTTGCTTCAAAATGCATGGGGGCAACTCAGCCTACACAAAGGATCTAAAAAAAGTTCTGAACACAAAGCCGAGGAGGTTTATAACCTCATTTGCAAAGGTGCTTTACCACTGCACCACCCAAGTCTTCAGGATTTTCTGAAGTTGATTGCTGTGCTTTAATCCTTCTTTTTTTACTTGGAAAGCATCTTTTTTTGGACAATTGCGTTTATAGAACTAAATTTGATACATTATCACCTAAACACAAACGCATGAAACTGACGCGCTTTGCCTTTTTAGCAACCCTTCTTTTACTGATTTCCTCAGCCTGTATTGAACACGAAGTCATTCCACCACCAACCAACAAAGTGGATTTAAATGCAAGTTTCATTGGTTATATCAACGGGACACAAGTCGAACTTACGCAGAACGTTAACAACTACCTCGGTTTCGCATTAGATACCCAAATTGTAAATGTAGCGCCAATCATGTCTAAGGTAATTTACACTTCGGGCATCGCTTCTATGGCAAATCTTCAAAACATCTCCATATCTTTTGGTTCACTAGAGTGGGATGCAACTGGCAGCACCACACCTACGCTTCCAATGTTCAATGATTTCCACATGACCAACTCTGGCAACCCAGTGCCTTTCAAAGATGTAGCCACACTCGCAACAAACAGCATTAATGGTGTCCAAGTTTCATACACCGACAACACCGGTAAATTCTGGATTTCTCGCGAAACCGACCCGGGCCAAACAGCCAACTTTACCATTTTGAAACAAGCATCTGACGGCACTGGTGACTACTCCCTTTTCGAAGTAACCTTTAGTTGTAAAGTTTGGTACGTCGATCCACAAACACTTGCTGAGGAGTCCATCCAAATCAATAACGCCAAGTTAAGAAGTTGGTTTAAGCGCTAAGCGCTGTTGTAACAAGAAACGCCTGAATGAGTGAAGCACTTAAAATAGCAATCATAGGCGACTACAACTTCACCTACAACTCGCACCACGCGACAAACCTTTCCTTGGACCACGCTGCCGAGTTCCTAGAACTCGAAATCAACTATTATTGGATCAAAATCAACGAAGCCTTACAATTCAAAAAACAATCATTCGAACAATACGATGGTGTTTGGGTTGCCCCTGGCCCCTATCTCAATCCATTTTTTTTAAACGGCGTATTTCGAAATCTTGCAGAACTTGAGATCCCTGTTTTTTCGACTGGCGAGTGTTTTCGAATTTTTATTGATTACCTCATCACAGCCAACAACATGAATCCTTATGGCGAGAAGCTGATTTCAGAAAACCTAATTAATAGTACGCATTTCGAGCGCATTGATGTGCAGCCAAAAACAGCTGCAATGGAAAAACTCTATGAAAACTGCAGTTCTATTGAGCTCAGCGCTACTCGTTATAGCATGTATCCGCAGCTCCTAGAGCAATTGGTCGGGCAATTTATTGACATTGAGGCCGTCAATCAGTTTGACGACCCAGAAATCATTACACTAAAAGCACATCCATTTTTCTTGGCCACGAGTTTTTGTCCGCAGATTTCTTCTACCCGCGACCTACCACATCCTCTTGTGTACACCTTTCTGAAACTATCGGCTGAAATTGCAGGCCTAGACTTACAACTCCAGGAATAAATCAAGTTGTGTGTAGTACAAAATTGGACGAACCGGTAATTTAAAAATGGTTTGTAGCAAGCCTGCATAAGCAATAATTTGCTGCATATGGTTGTCTTGGCGCAGTCCGGTTTTAAAATCTATCACCACAACTTCATTTGCCTTGACCCAAACTTTGTCTGGCTGCTTCATTTGATTGATATCGGCAATAATGCGCTGCTCGTTGTATTCATCCAAAATGCCCTCATTGAGCTGTTGAGCGGTAACGTGCAACCAAAAGCGCTCGGCTGCTAAGGCGAGCTCCTCAACTTGATCTTGTGCAATGCTGCCTTCTTGCAATGCAACTTGAAGTGCGGCTTGCAATTGTTCAGGACTTTGGCACAAAGCCATTAAGCGATGAAAAGCCAAACCAAATAATTGATCGGACACCATTTCGGTATCGGGCGTTCGAAAGGATAGTGAAGGATACCAAAGTTGATCTGGCAAAGCCATCGGGTGGTAAAAATTGGTTTTGGAGGCACCGTGTTTTTCCTTTTCTGCGCTAGACACTTTGAGTGCAGTACCCGCAACATAGATGTGCTCTTCTTCTAGTGTTAGTGCAGGAAGTTGGGCAAGTTGCTGATGAATTTGAGCGCCAAAACCTTTTTCCTTGTGATGATTCCAAATGTAAAGCCTAGATTCTGGGCGTGTAAGTGCCACATAAAGTAGGTTCAGTTTATCGAGAAAAATAGCAGCGAGTTCCTTTTCTTTAAAAGTTTTGAATTCTGGAATGAGGTCAGAAGGATAAGCATAAGCCAAACCAGCGCCGGCAGGCATCAAAAACTTTGCAAAACCATGTAGAGCGGTGCGAAAATCTAGGCTGGGCATCAGTACAACCGGAAATTCCAAGCCTTTGGCTTTATGAATGGTCATGATGCGAATAGCTTCTGTAGATTCGGGCATTTGCAGCGCTAGCTTATCTTTATTCTGCTCAATGAAATCGATAAAGGGTAATAGTTCCGCATTGCGATTGAGCTGAAATTGAAAAGCGACGTCGAAAAAATGATGCACATAAGGCTCTTGGGTGTCGTTGATCTGAAAACAAGCCGCGGCTTTTTGAAGAAGGTCAAAAAGATGTTCGTAGGGCATAAAAAGAGCGTCTTCTGAACCAAATTCGGCTTTGTAAAAAGCTGCTTCATCAAAATAGCGGACTTGCCGCCCTTCTTTTTCGTAGGTTTTGAAATAAGACATGAACGCTGCCACATCAAAATTGCCCTTATATTGTAAGTAGGCCTCGGCAAAGCGCTTACCTAGAGTTGGATTGGATGGTTTTGCGCGCTTTTTGAGATAAAGTAAAAAGAGCTGAACCAAAGGATGTGCATACAACAGAAGGGAATCTTGAGAAACTACTTGTAAGCCCGCTTGCGTTAAAGCCAGCGCAATTGCATTGCCTTTTTTGTTGGTTTCGGTCAGGATGCAGATATCGCAGGGCCTGAAGTCGTCTTGGAGTAACTCTTGAATGGTCAGTAGCATTTTCTCAAAAAGCAATGCCTCAGGAAGGTCGTTGACCAAGCTTTCGATCCGAATAAAACCTGTTTTGGAAGACTTCGGGTTCTGACTCAAATTGTCGTAAAATGCTTTGTGCTCTTGAGGTAAAGAAAGCGACAAACGCTCGAAGAGTTCGTTGTTGAATTGTACAATTTGAGGAGCTGAACGGTAGTTATCGAGCAAACTTTGCTTGAAACCGCTGCTTTGGAAACGCGCACTTGTGAGCGCCATTTGGGGGTCGTTTTCGGGGTTGTAGAGGCTAGGTAGCGCTACAAATTGTTCGGCCAATCCGTTGTTGAAACGGTAAATACTTTGCTTGGCATCGCCTACTATAAGGTTAGGGCGTTCATAGGCAATAGCCTCTAGTACGAGCGGGATCATGTTGACCCACTGCAGGCGCGAGGTATCTTGGAATTCATCTAGCAGGAAGTGTTCGTAGCGTATGCCTAAGCGCTCGTAAATATAAGGCGCTTGTTCACCTTGTACCAACTGGCTGATCAGCTGATTGAACTCGGAGATGCGGATTTGTTGCTGGGCAGTCATGAGGGCCTTTGTTTGCTGCGCGACATATTGCAACAAGGCCATATTATAGAAGTTTTTACGTTGGGTTTCAATGCGTAAATGCGCAGCAAAAGCTTGATCAAAAGCGGTTGACAAACCCATTAAGGCTTCGAAAACAGAGGTTGGAAGGTCGTATTTACCCTCCTCTAACGCTTTTAGAAATGTATTGGTGTAAAACGGCCCTTTTTGCTTGCCAAGGCCCCAATTGGGGTCTTCTATGAAGGCGTCTATGCGCTTTTGATCTGTGGCCGTTTTGAATTGCGCACCTTTGAACGGCGCTGCCAATGCATGCACTTGGGCACATTGCGCTAAAAATGTGGCTTTGATTTGCTCGGCCTCTGCTTTGAAATCGGTGTAGGTGTCAGGCGTGTAAGTGCTGGCAAGCAACTGCTCAACTTCTTTGGCATTGCGTTCTTTACCAAGTACTTCAGAAAATTGCAGCAAGGACTTTTTAAAATCCCAAGACTCACCTTCAGCCACCTTGGTGCGCGCATACGCAAGCATCCAGTGCGTGAGTTCTTGTGAGTCGGGTTGACCCAGGCGCGCAATGAGGAGATCGAGAACTTCGTCGAGGATCAATTTTTCATTGAGTACCACCTCGAAATCGGCAGGGAGGTCGAGGTCGCGGCTAAAAGAGCGAATGAGGCGTAGATTGAATTTGTCTATGGTGGAGATATTGAAATCTTCGTAGTGGTGCAAAATACCCTGAAGTGCCCCTGCAGCGCGTTGTTGCAATTGAACCTCAGTTAAAGAAGTTTCTGTTAGTAAGTCCGCTTTGAGCGCTGTTGTTTTGGCATTTGCACTAGCCGGATAAGCCAAGCCACTCAGCGTTTGAAGAATGCGGTCTTTCATTTCGTTAGCAGCCTTGTTGGTGAAGGTCATGGCAACGATATGCTTGAACTTTTGTCGGTAGTTGACATCGGTGAGCAAGATCTTAAGATACTCTAAAACAAGACGATGGGTTTTTCCACTGCCTGCCGAAGCGGCGTAAACACGGAGGGCTTTTGAAGATAGTTGGGGCATTCGCTGATTTTGGGCTGAAACTTTCCTAAAATTAAGAACATTTTGAGCGTTTTGACGTATTTTTGTTAGATGAGAACGATATTTTTCAGCCTCTTGGTTTTGGTCATGGCTACCGCCTGTGGCGACGACAACCCTGAGACCCCAAAAGCCCAGCTTCAAATCGACCTCCAACCTGTTTACGGCGGCCAAAGTTTCTATATGGATAGCATCTACACTACCCAAGAAGGCTACAAAGTAAAGTTCACTGAACTCAAATGTTATTTCACGCTTTTTGGCAATGGTACAAACGCTTTGCATCAAGCAGCTTTGCTCGACTACCGCGAAACCGGCAGCTTGCTTTTCAAAAAAGAAGGCGACTACGCCAAGTTTCTCAATTTGAAGGCCGTTTTAGGCGTGGACAGCAGCCTCAACCACCTCGACCCTAGTGCGTTCCCTAATGAAAGCCCCCTCAATATTAGCAATGCAGGGCCTATGCATTGGGGCTGGAGTACAGGCTATATTTTCATGAACATCGAAGGAAAAGTAGACACCCTCATTGATGCCACCACCAACCCAGACCTCTCTTTTAGTTTTCATATCGGCACCGATTCATACTTGCAAAATTTACAATTCGACAATATCAACTGGACCGACATCGGCAACAACACCCGTCAGTTCAAACTCAAGCTAGACCTTCTTGCCTTTTTGGGTCAAGGAGCAAGCAGCATCAATTTGAGTTCAGAATACCTTACGCACACAGCAGCCGGACAACAAGCGCTTTCGCAAAAAGTCATTAGCAATTTTAAAAACGCCATAAGTCCGTATTAATGAAAGGCTTTTTATTTCTCATAGGTGTTCTGCTTTTATTGAGTTCTTGTAAAAAAGACAAGGCTAACTTTCAAGCTACACCCTATGCATTAGAAATTCCAAGTCATTTTCCGGACATGATCATTCCCTCAAACAATCCAATGACCCAAGAGGGTGTCGATCTTGGCCGGTGGTTGTTCTACGAAAAACGCCTCTCTGGCAATGATTCCATGAGTTGTGCTTCTTGTCATTTAGCGCAAAGTAGTTTTTCAGATCCCAGCAAATATTCGACCGGCATTGACGGCATTGCCGGAACACGCAACTCAATGGCGCTCATTAATCTCGGTTGGGACAACTTCTTTTTTTGGGACGGCAGGGCCTCTAGTCTAGAACAACAAATATTGGAGCCTATTCCAAATCCAATTGAAATGCATCAGAGTTGGACCGACGCCGTTTACAAACTCAACCTCGACATCAATTACCGCAATAAATTTTACCGTGCTTTCGGAGAACCCGGCATAGACTCCTCTAAAGTTGCTAAAGCAATTGCCCAGTTTATTCGCACCATGATTTCCGCGTCTTCCAAATACGACGTCATGTACAAATACGAAAACGGCATGGCGCTCACTACCCAAGAACAAAATATTTTACAAACCATTGACGTCGAAGAATGGGCTGGCTACGACCTCTTCAAAAGCCTCAATGGCGCCGACTGCTTTCACTGTCATAACGGGCCGCTCATGCGCGTCAAAAAATACAGCAACAACGGTCTTGATGCCAATTTTACCGACCTCGGGCGCGGTGGCGTTACGGGCAACCCCGAAGACTACGGCAAATTTAAAGTCCCAACACTTCGCAACATAGCCCTGAGCGCGCCCTACATGCACGACGGCCGCTTTCAGACCCTAGACGAAGTCATTGAACACTACTCCAGTGGCGTACATATTTCTCCGACCATAGACCCACTCATTGAATTTGCCAACCAAGGTGGCGTTCAGCTGAGTCCACAAGAAAAATACCTCCTTAAGAAGTTTTTGCTCACCCTGACCGACAACTCCTTTATTTCAAACCCGAATTTCAAAGACCCACACTAACATGAGCGCAAGTCGTTTAACCACCGAAGACAAAGCCCTAAAAATCAACCTCACCCAAGACATCTACGGCTGTTTTGCAGAAATTGGTGCAGGTCAAGAGGTTGCCGCAAACTTCTTCAAGGCTGGGGGTAGCTCCGGAACAATTGCCTACACGCAATCTGCCTACGACATGAAAGTCTCGGACTCCATGTACGGAGAAACCGTCCGTTATGTGTGCGAAGAGCGCTTGCTTACCATGCTTCAGACCGAATTCAAGCATCTTCAAGATATCCTACCCGTTAAAAACAGAGAAGCCCGCTTTTTTGCGTTTTGCAACACGGTAGAGTCGCTGAATTACCACAAAACCAACCAAGGCCAAGGCTGGGTTGGCTTGCGTTTTCAACTCGGGCTAGACAAAAAGCCCAACGACGTCATTTTGCACATCAAAATGCACGACAACAGCCATAAAGCACAGCAAGAGGCCCTAGGTATCTTAGGAGTCAACCTCATCTATGCTTGCTATTTTCAGTCTGAAAGTATCGACGATTTTATTGATGGCATTGTACACCGCTTGCCACCAGACCGCATGGAGATCGACATGCTGCGCATTTCTGGCCCCGATTTCGAGGATATGGACAACCGCATCATTGCGCTCAATTTGGTGCGCCGCGGCATCACCAACGCCACCATGTTTGACCTTGCCAAGAACGTGATGCAACCCTCCACTGCGCTCTACAAGAAAAACATTTTACTCATGCGCGGGCGCTTCAGACCAGTAACCAAGGTGCACATTGACATGATCGAACGCGCCAGAGCTGCTTTTGCCAAAGAAAAGCGCGTCAAGCCAGAACAACTCGAGGTAGTATTTGAGCTCACCCTCAAAGACCTCACCGCCGACGGCAAAATCTCCGACAAAGACTTCCTAGATCGCGCTGAGCTCTTAGGTTCTCTAGGTTATACCGTAATGGTTTCGAACTACCTCAAGCATTACAAAATGCTTGAATACCTCTCTTCTATTGCCCGCGGCAATTTAGTTGGGGTCATTATGGGCATCTATAACTTGCACATCATCTTTGATGAAAAGTATTACGACAATTTACCTGGGGGCTTACTCGAGGCTTTTGGCCGCGGTTTCGGGCACAACGTCAAACTTTATATCTATCCTGCACTTAACATGGAAGACGGCAGTTTGTACCACTTAGGCAATATCAAACTTCCCGAAAACCTCATGGGCCTTCTTAACTACATGCAAGCCAACGACAAAATTACCGCATTGCAAGAGTACGACCCGAGTTTGTTACATATTCTTTCCGACGATGTACTTAGTAAAATCAAGGCTAATGCACAAAGCTGGGAAGACGACGTTCCGTACGAAGTGGTGAAGGCTATCAAGTTTTTTGAACTATTTGGTTACCAGCAAAAAGTTGAAAAACACTAATGCCGCATATTAAAAATGCCCTGATTCGCTACCGCATCATCGACCGAATGCTGCGCAACAAATACAAGCCCTACCCTTCAAAAGAAGCACTCAGAACAGCTTGTGAAGAGTCCTTGTTTGGATCGGAATCAGGTGCGCACATTTGTGCTTCCACCATCGAAAAAGACCTCTTCACGATGAAAATGGAACACGACGCCCCAATTCGCTACAGCAAAAAAAACGGCGGTTATTTCTACGAAGACCCCGACTTCAGCATCAACGATGTACCTCTCTCTGAAGACGAACTCTCCTCCATTCGTTTTGCGGTATCTACCTTACAACAATTTAGAGAAGTGCCTTTTTTTCAGCAATTTGGCCTAGCTATCGATAAAATTGTGGACCGCGTTGCAGTGGGTGACCAAAGTCAGGAATTATCGAAATTTATTCAGTTTGAAGCGGCAGTTTCTACAGGTGGCAACGAATACTTACCTACACTACTCGAAGGCGTACAGGCTAAAAAACGGGTGTGGTTTATGTACACGAGCTTTCAGCAACAACAAGCCAAGCCTCGCAAAGTAAGCCCCTTGTTTTTGAAAGAATACCGCAACCGCTGGTACCTCATTTCTTATGATGTTCAAAAGCAAGACATCATGACCTTCGCACTAGACCGCATGTCTGAGCTCCAATTGCTAGACGAAGCGGCACAAATCCCTTCCGACTTCGATGCTACGGCCTATTTTCGCGATGCCGTTGGCATTACTGCATTTAAAGGAGAGGCCCTCAGAATTGTCTTGAAAGCCGATGCAGTGGCGGCACGCTATATTGAAACACAAGCTTTTCATGCCTCCCAAAAACTGCTCGAAAAACAACCAACATTCAGCTTATTTGAACTCCGAATTTTAATTACCGAAGAATTCATCAGAAACTTACTTGGCTACGCCGGAGAAGTAGAGGTCCTAGAACCCGCAAGTTTGAGGCTTACCTTGAAAGAACGCGGCCAAGCGCTTCTCAAACGTTATCAATCTTAACTTATGCAAGAAATTCAATCTCACTTTGAAGATGGGGTACTTACCCTCACCTTAAACAGACCAAGCGTATTCAATTCGTTCAACCGCAGTATGGCTTTGCAATTACAAGCCGAACTAGACCGCTGCAGCAGCGATCAAAGCATCAGAGCAGTAGTGCTTACCGGCGAAGGCAAAGCATTTTGCGCGGGTCAAGATCTAGCTGAAGCCACAGATCCTGAAGGGCCTGCATTGCAGCAAATTGTAGCAGAACATTACAACCCGATCATTCTAAAGATACGCGCGTTGGAAAAACCTGTCATTGCAGCCGTGAATGGCGTAGCAGCAGGTGCAGGTGCCAATATAGCCCTGGCCTGCGACCTCGTTGTAGCCAAAGAAAGTGCATCTTTTATTCAGGCTTTCTCTAAAATTGGCCTAATTCCAGACTCTGGTGGCACCTTCTTGTTACCAAGATTAGTTGGTGTTCAAAAAGCAATGGCCCTCATGCTGACAGGCGAAAAAGTAGGTGCCAAAGCTGCCGAACAAATGAACATGATCTACAAAGCCATTGCCGACGACGACTTCAGCGCTTTTGTAAGTACATTGGCTCAACAAATGGCCCAAATGCCAACTAAAGGCTTGGGTTTGACAAAAAGAGCCCTAAATCTGAGTTTGTATAATTCATTAGAAAATCAATTGAAAATTGAAGAAATCTTACAAACCGAAGCGGGGCAAACACACGACTTCAAAGAGGGCGTAAACGCATTTTTAGAAAAAAGAACACCTATATTCAAAGGACATTAATATGAAAGCAATAATAGGCGTAGTTGGCGCAGGCACAATGGGTGCAGGCATTGCACAAGTTGCTGCACAAGCTGGCCACAGCGTTGTGCTCACCGATACCAATCCGGACCAATTGCAACGGGCAGAACAACAAATTGTACGCAGCCTGGATAAATTGGTCGAAAAAGGAAAGTTTTCCTTTGAGCAAGCAGAAGCAATCAAAGCAAGCTTGACATACTCTACACAACTCAGCGACCATAGTGCCGCAACATTGGTCATTGAAGCCATAATAGAAAAGCTTGAAGTCAAGCACCAATTGTTTGAGCAACTCGAGCAAACCGTTGGGGCCAATTGCATTTTAGCGAGCAATACATCTTCGCTTTCAATTGCCTCCATTGGCGCATGTTTAAAAGACGCAAGTCGGTTTTTAGGCATTCATTTTTTCAATCCGGCTACACTCATGCCACTCGTAGAAGTGATCCCTGGTGTTGCAACCGCCTCTGAACATACAGCGCATATTGAAGCGCTCATCACGAGCTGGAACAAAACAGTCGTTGTTTGTAAAGACACACCCGGTTTTATTGTCAATAGAGTTGCACGGCCTTTCTACGGTGAAGCACTGCGCATTTACGAAGAAGGTTTGGCTGACTTCGCAACTATCGACTGGGCCATGACCGAAATTGGTGGCTTTAAAATGGGCCCCTTCACACTCATGGACTACATCGGCAACGACATCAACTACACCGTGACCGAAACCGTTTTTGCAGCATTTTATTACGACCCGCGCTTCAAGCCGTCTTTTACCCAAAAAAGACATATGGAGGCGGGCTTTTTAGGCCGAAAAACCAATCGTGGGTTTTATGAATACAAAGAAGGTGTCAGCCTTCCTACTCCAACCAAAGACCCAGTATTAGGGCAACTGATTTTTGAGCGCATTTTGGTACTTTTGATCAATGAAGCAGCCGACGCGGTTTTCATGCAAGTGGCCAGCCCCAATGCAGTTGACCTCGCCATGACCAAAGGCGTGAACTACCCGAAAGGCTTATTGGCTTGGGCAGACGAACTCGGTGCTGCGTGGGTACTCGACAAACTAGAAACCTTATTTTCGGAATACGGCGAAGACCGCTACCGACCAAATCCTTTACTGCGTAGAAAAGTACGTGAGCAAAGCAAATTTATTTTGTAACTTTGCGACCTAATAATTGAAGCTAATGGCATATCTATTTACATCCGAGTCCGTTTCAGAAGGGCACCCAGATAAAGTATCTGACCAAATTTCAGATGCACTCATCGATAACTTTATGGCTTTTGACCCGAGTTCAAAAGTAGCTTGTGAAACCCTCGTTACCACCGGCCAGGTTGTATTAGCAGGTGAAGTGAAGTCTACAGTTTACCTCGACGTTCAAAAAATTGCCCGCGAAACCATCCGTAAAATTGGTTACACGAAGTCGGAATACATGTTTGATGCCAATTCTTGTGGTATCCTATCTGCTATTCACGAACAGTCTTCGGACATCAATCAAGGTGTAGAGCGCAGCAATCCTGAAGATCAAGGTGCGGGCGACCAAGGAATGATGTTTGGTTACGCAACCAAAGAAACCGACAACTACATGCCTTTGGCCCTAGACCTCGCTCATAAAATTCTAGAAGAAATGTCCGCGATTCGCAACAACGAAGCAGCATTAATTCCTTATTTGCGCCCAGATGCCAAGTCTCAAGTAACCATCGAATACTCCGACGACAACATTCCACAGCGCATCGACACCATTGTAGTTTCTACCCAACACGACGACTTCGCTCCAGAAGCAGAAATGTTGGCCAAAATCAAAAAAGACATCATTGAAATCGTGATTCCACGCGTCAAAGCGAAACTCACCCCAGAATTACAAGCGCTTTTCAATGACGCCATTACCTACCATATCAACCCAACAGGCAAGTTTGTCATCGGTGGCCCACATGGAGACACCGGCCTCACTGGTCGCAAAATCATCGTCGATACTTACGGAGGTAAGGGTGCTCACGGTGGTGGTGCTTTCTCTGGAAAAGATCCATCTAAAGTGGACCGCTCTGCTGCCTATGCAACGCGTCATATCGCTAAAAACATGGTTGCTGCCGGTCTTTGCGACGAAGTACTTGTCCAAGTATCCTATGCAATTGGTGTTGCTGAACCATGTGGTTTGTATATCAATACCTACGGTACCTCTAAAGTGTCAATGACCGATGGTGAAATGGCTACAAAAATTGGCGAAATCTTCGATATGCGTCCTTACTTTATCGAGCAGCGTCTTAAATTGCGCAATCCTATTTACCAAGAAACAGCTGCTTATGGCCACATGGGTCGCAAGAATGAAGTTGTCACCAAACACTTTACAGCACCTGATGGTACAAAAGTAAGCCGTGAGGTAGAACTCTTCACTTGGGAAAAACTCGATTACGTAGATCAAGTCAAAACGGCTTTCGGCCTTTAATCATAACAAGAAAGCCCGTGCAAACGGGCTTTTTTCATTTTATACATTATGTCAGCTACATTTAGAACCATCTGGACAACCGCCCAAAGAGATGTTGAGGTCATTGACCAACGCCAGCTGCCCCATGCTTATGTTGTGGTGCAATTGCTCACATACAAAGATGCCGATTTAGCGATCCGCAGCATGACCGTCCGGGGTGCACCACTTATCGGCGCTACAGCTGCCTACGGTATTTTTCTTGCAGTTCGAGAAATGATCAAAGAAGGACACGACGGAGCTTTCCTAGATGAAGCCTTCAGTACCTTAAGAGCGTCGCGCCCGACAGCCGTCAATTTATTTTGGGCCTTAGACCGCATGCGCACAGCACTAGACAATGCAACTGACTTTTTGGAAGCTGCCTGGACCGAAGCCGGACGAATTGTTGAAGAAGATATCGAAACTTGCCGCATGATCGGCGTGCACGGCTTGCCACTGATTGAAGCCATCGCGACGCAAAAAAATGGTGAACCTGTACAGATCCTGACGCACTGCAATGCCGGAATGTTGGGCTGTATTGAATGGGGTACCATTACCTCCCCTATTTATCAGGCAGTTCAAAAAGGAATCAAGGTGCATGTTTGGGTAGACGAAACGCGCCCGCGCAACCAAGGAGCCAACCTTACCGCTTACGAACTGACGCGCCATGGTGTGCCACACACGCTTATTGTAGACAACACAGGCGGGCACCTCATGCAGCACCAAATGGTAGACCTCGTTATTGTAGGCACCGACCGCACCACACGCAACGGCGATGTCGCCAACAAAATTGGCACTTATCTTAAAGCGTTAGCAGCAAAAGACAACAACATTCCGTTTTATGTCGCGCTCCCTTCCACTACCCTAGACATGACCATCAAAGATGGACTCAAGGAAATTCCAATTGAAGAACGCGATCAAAATGAAGTCAAGTACGTCATCGGAAAATCAGCTGCTGGCAACATAGAACCTGTCCTAATTTGCCCAGAAACCACACCTGCAGCCAACTACGGCTTTGACGTAACCCCTGCGCGTTTGGTGAGCGGCCTCATCACAGAACGAGGTATTTGCGCTGCATCTGAAGTAGGGATTCTAAGCTTATTCCCTGAATATAAATCTTGATTTGTTGATTTATTAATTTGTTGATTCAATTTCTTACAACCTAATTTGAAAAAAATGAAGCTGAACTACCTTGTCTTATTATTCATCCTTCCATTTATTGAATCAACTTATTACGCACAAATACACGGTACTTGGCACAGTAATTTTCAGGTAGCTGGTAAATCGTTTTTGATGGACTTGCAAATAGAAGGTGTAGGACGCGATGGCTCAGTTGTGGTCTCCTTCCCGGATCAGCCGCAATTGAAGCCGCAAACTATGGAAGACTACGCGTTGTTTAGCGACAGCCTTTGGTTCAATTGGAAGACTTTTGGACTCTCCTATAGCGCCCATTTACAAGGCGACTCGATAGTTGGCACTATGGCGCAATCAAGTCTAACCTGGAAGGCTGTGTTTTACAAAGAAGTGCAAACCATGAAAGAAGTGGCGGGCAAAATACAAGACCCCAAAGCGCCCTTTCCTTATTTAGAAAAAGAAATCGAGATTGCCACGGCTAAAAAAATCAAGATTTCTGGAAACCTCATCTTGCCTGAATTCGAGAAAGCGAGTGCCTTCCCACTCGTCATTATGGTATCGGGCTCAGGAGCCCAAGACCGCAATTGTGACATTCTGGGCCACAAGCCATTTTGGGTATTGGCTGATCATTTAGGCAGAAACGGCATTGCTTCTTACCGTTACGACGACAGAGGCACAGGTAAATCAGGTGGCAAATTTGAAAGCGCTACACAAGTAGATTTCAGCAATGATTTGGTTTCGATTATTGCGTACTTCCATAAAGCATACCCAAAAGCAAAGATTTATATTTACGGGCATTCAGAAGGAGGCATGACCGCATTGCGTGCAGCAGTTCAAACGAAGGATATTGCAGGCATTATTGAAGCGGCTTCTGTAGGTACAAGTGGCGCAAAAGTGCTCATTGACCAACAATACCTCATCCCAGAAGCAATGGGTTTTTCTCGTGAAGAATGCCTTTGGAACCAACGTTTGTATCAGAAAGGTGCTGAAATCGCTTTGAATAGCAACAGTAGTACGTTTACCAAGGCCTATAAAGAATGGTTGACGCAAGTATGGGATAGCATTCCTGCCAAACTTCTCGATGGCGCGAGCCAAGAAGAATTACAAACCCAAATGAACGCCTTTTTCAACAACGATTGGGCACGCCAATTTTTGGCTTTTGAAAGTAAAACGTATCTCGCGCAATTGAACCTGCCATTTTTAGTCATCAACGGATCGAAAGACGTTCAAGTACCTGCGCTTGTGAATCAAAAAGGATTCAAAACAGGAATGACGCCAGCGTCCTTGGACAAAAGTGCATTTTACGTTTTAAAGGGTGCCAATCATTTGTTTCAGCAATGCAAGGAATGCAACCTCAGTGAATACGCTACCCTTGAGCAAACGCTAGACCCAAAAATAATGTCTTGGATTAGATCATGGATTTTGGCACAGCCGTAAGGCCATCGATATAACCAAAATTCTTTTCGACGATCTGCGACATGTTTTCCTGTAGATAATTTTTGAAAGCCTCAGCCGCGCCATTGTGTTTCTTTCCTTTTGGCCAGACCATTCGCCAAGTAGACTCAAGCGGTAAGTCTGGCAAGGCTGAAACGGTGAGTTGGCCCAGTGTGAGTTCATTTCGGATGCCAATCAGCGGCATGACAGAATAACCTAAACCTGCAATGAGGGCTTGTTTGACAGCCTCGTTAGAAGTAAGTTCGATATGACGGCGCACCTGAATTTGATGGCTTGCTAGGTATTCGTCGTGAGCTTTACGCGTTGCTGATCCTGTTTCTCTTTTGACCCAGGTGACATCTTCGAGGATTGTTTTCCAATCGCTCTTTGCATCTACTTTTAACGGTTCTTTACCCACCAAATACAATTGGTTTTTCATGCAAGGTATTTCTTCCAAATTGAGGCGGTCTGGCAACACCGAAACCAATGAAAAATCGGTCTCGTTGCGTTCTAAATTGAGGGTCACATTGGCGCGATTAGACACATCTAGTACGAGCTCTACGCCAGGATGCGCCTTCATGAAATCTGCAAGTAAATAAGGGATGATGTATTTACCGGTCGAGACGACACTAATGCGGAGCCGTCCGCTGAGCTGACCTTTGTATTGGGCAGTTTTGTAATTGATGGCATAGACTTCTTCTAGTATCTTTTCAGCTGCGATAGCAACTTCTCTACCAAAATCGGTCACGTATAGCTTTTTGTTGACGATTTCCGTCAGTGGGATATCAAACTGATCTTGAAAATTTTTGAGCTGAATAGAAACAGCAGGCTGTGTTAGAAATAAGGCTTCTGCAGCTCGTGTAATGCTTTCTTTTTGAACAATCTTTAAGAAGATGCGGAGTTGATTGAGGGTGTAGTTCATAACATTTATTTATGTTTGATATATCTTTATTATATATTTGTTTATGCAAATAATGTGCCAAATTTGCAAAAAATATCAATTCTATGTTACAAGAAATTGAATTAATTCAAAGTAATTATTTTCCTGAAGAGGCTATGGAGGTGTTGGGCAATCTCATTCAGCAGAAAATTGCTTATCACACACAGAAAACACTCAGACATCAAGAAATGTTTGGTGCGCCAGATACACAAGCTGAAATCCGCCTCGTCGAACTTCAAAAAATAAAAAAAAGTTTAATCGAAGACCTCAAGCAACTTGACCCCAAGACCGTTTTGCATATCAATGGACATGTATCCCTCACCGTTGTTGTTGAGCAGTAAGCATCAAAAAGAAGGTCTCATACAACCTGTTTTCGGACCATTTGGCCTAAGTCTTTTCGTTAATGAAGGATTTGACACAGATGCCTATGGTACTTTTTGCGGGTCCATTCCTAGAACAGAAGGCCCAAAGCTAACGGTTAAAGAAAAGTGCTTGGCTGGTATGGGCTTCGCCGGAAAACGCCAAGGTTTAGCTAGTGAAGGATCTTTTGGACCGCACCCGAGCATTCCGTTTCTTACCATCAATGAAGAATGGCTGGTTTATATCGACCTTGATCGCAACCTTGAAATTTATGGGCGCAGTACAACCTTAGAAGTATGCCATGCACAACTCAGTTGTCAGGACGCGGATCAACTGCCAATATTCTTGGCTAATTGTTCATTCGGACCACAAGGATTGGTGTTTAAGAATACGACAAATGCTCAAGTCATTGCAAAGGGAGTTCAGGACCGAACACAATTGGAGCAACTCATGCAGCAGTTTCCAAAATGGGAAATCGAAACAGATTTACGTGCACACATGAATCCGCTGCGTCAGAAGAATATAATTGCTGCCGCTAAAGATTTGACAGAGCGGATGCATAGGTACTGCCCTCAATGTGCACAGCCCGATTTTTCGGTTCAAAAAGTCAGTGGCAACCTGCTATGCGAAGCATGCTTGCAAAAGGCCAATACATACCAATATTTGGAGTATGCCTGTATGCACTGCCACTATGAACATATGGAGCAAAGAAAAGACAAAATTTACGAGGACCCGCAATATTGCAACCATTGTAATCCATAAAATTTCAAATCAAATTCAAATCAAATAACGAATGAATCTAGACTTTTTATCACATGATTTAAGCAATCCTACAATCCTATTTTTTCTACTGGGTATCATTGCTGTTGTCATCAAAAGCGATTTGGAAATTCCTGAATCGTCTTTCAAATTCATTTCACTTTATTTGCTTTTTTCGATCGGTTTTAGAGGGGGACAAGAATTACAACATAGTGCCTTTACTTCAGAAATCTTTTGGTCACTGCTTTTCGGAATGGCCATTGCAGCGTGTATTCCGCTTTATAGTTTCTTTATCATCCGCAAACGCGTGGGCGTATCTAATGCCGCCGCAATTGCAGCTGCTTATGGTTCGGTTAGTGCCGTTACATTTGTAGCAGCGCTATCGTTTCTAGAACTGCAAAACTTGGCCTTCAATGGCCATATGGTTGCAGTAATGGCGTTTATGGAGTTTCCAGCAATTATTGTAGGCGTTTTGCTTTTGCGCATCTATGAAAGCAACGACAACAAATTCTCCCTGCCCGAACTTCTGAGACATTCCTTGGCGAATGGAAGTGTACTCATGATCATGGGGAGTTTAGTGATTGGCTTGCTTTCAGATAGCAAACAAGCCGCGGATATTGCACCATTTACAACCGATATTTTCAAAGGATTTTTAGCGCTCTTTTTATTGGAAATGGGCATGACCACAGCGCGGCGCATTAAGTCATTTAGAACCCATGGTTGGGCAATGGCTGCTTTCGCACTTTTATTGCCTGCATTCAATGGTGTAGTGGTAGCTTGGTTGTCACAATTTGTCACGACGGATATTGCCAACCGCTTTATATTCGCTGTTCTAGCAGCAAGTGCCTCTTATATTGCAGTACCCGCTGCTATGCGTTTAGCCGCACCGAAAGCAGATCCTGGGCTTTATATTCCGATGGCGCTAGGGCTCACTTTTCCTTTCAATATTGCTATAGGAATGCCGCTTTATTATAGTGTTATCTCACTAAGTTAGCCTGAAGAAATTCCCACTTGAGCCAAAGTTGTTCGCACTTGGCTTGATACTCCACCACTTTTAATGCGGCCTGAAAAGCGGCGCTTTCTCTCATGTTGACCATAAAAAGGGAGCTTTCTCCTGCTTCAAACATATTGAGTTCTGCTGCCAATAACTTTTTGGTACTCACTGCATTTTCTGTGAAGATCATAAGTTGTTTGCGGGCATTGAGGTATTCTGCTCTTGTGGACAGCATTTTTGCGGTGAGTTCTGCACTGCGGTCTTGGCGCTCAAAGTTAGTTTGCTCGATTTTTAGTTTGGTTTGTTGTACAGTAGCACGCTCTTTTCTTAGAAACAGCGGCATTTGTGCACTCACACCCCATTTGTAATCATTGATAGAAAATTGGGCGAGTGGATTGTACTGTATTGGCTCGTTTAGAAAGTTGTATTTGAGTTCAATTTGTGGCTTCAGTTGCTCCTGATTGTAGCGCTTTTCTATGGCTAATACATCTAATTTGTAGGATAAAATACCTAAATAAGGATGTTGCTGAACGAGGGTATCTACCGGACCTGCAAATACTAATTTGGGTTGTTGCATACTCAAGGTGTCTGCCTGTAAAGGCTGGGTTGCTGAACTGAGCTCAAGCGGTGTGCCATCTGCTTTCCAGAGGTAGCGATTTAGACCTGCGCTAGCTGCAGCAAACCTGGCTTCTTGATCGGCAAAGGCGGCTGCTCTGGTCTGATATTGAATTGCGGCTTCAACGGTGTCAATGTAAGGGCGGTCTCCGAGTTCCGCCATGCGTTGCATGGCTCTCAGACGCACAGCGCCAACTTCCAATGCCTCTTTGAGAATTTGGCCCGCATAATATTGCAAATACCAATCCCAATAGGCATAACCAGCCTCCATAACCAACTCATTGAGGGCCAAACGCTGTTCAAGCTGACTGCTCTTTAGGTACACATTTGCTTTTTGCAACTCTGCTCTGCGCTCATCGATGAGCAAACCATTTCCGAGATTGGCGCTGAGCCCGCCGTACCACAAACCATTTTGAGGTGTAAGCCCTTGTGGATCTAGATAAGTGCCGCGGTTTTGTTCGATACCCGTTTGTACACTTAAGCCATACCAAGTAGGTACTTTCAGCTGGGCATCAGACAAGCTGTAGTACATTTTATTGCCGTAGTATTTTTGGGCGAGGTCGTAATTCAATTTGGGATCAAAACCACCACGGGCTTTCAGTACATATGTTTCTGCAAACTCAGGAATGAGTTTGGCTTGCTTGGCCAATGGGTGACCTTCGAGCACCTGCAGCATGAATGCCTCCGGGCGCAGTACAGCAATTTGCGACCAATTGGTAAAAGAGCATAACAATAAAATGAAAAGTGCAGCGTGCTTATTTGTCATTTGACTTGGCTTTTTCAGTTGATTTTTTGACCGGTGCTTTGTAATAATCTGGTGGGAAACCATTGACGTTTCGCCAAAGCTCGTACCAAATTGGCACATCGTTGAGAAGGAGCATTGCATAAGCGCCTCCGCCTACACGCAGTGCTTCTGGCCATTTATTTTCTTTGGCGTCTGGGGCTACGAGTACGCGAAACTCGCCATTCTCGTTGGCAAATTGATCAATGGCAAAAACTGTCCCGCCGTAGGTTCCGTAGCTAGTATTGGGCCAACCTGAAAAAACAATTGCTGGCCAACCATCAAACTGTATACGTACATGCTGACCAACTTGCAATAAAGGAAGATCCATGGGTCTGACGTACATTTCTACAGCAAGATCATAGTTGGTAGGCATGATGGTGGCAATTGCTGCACCTTGTTTGATGGTTTCGCCTATGCCACTAGATAGTGTTTTGGTGATGCGGCCATCCTGAGGAGCCAAAATATAGTACATCCCATTGCGGATCGAGTAATTGGCCACTTGACTTTGCATTTTACTTACGTCGATTTCTGCTTCGTACATGCTTGATAGCGCTGTGAATTTCTCAGACTCCGCTTTAGAAACTTCATCCTGAAACTTGGTTTCTACAGCATTGAGTTCAACCTTTGCATCGATGATGTCATTGCGACTCTGTAAAAACTTTTGCTGAGCACTGATCATGGATGCTTGCGCGCGCTGCATGGCAACTTTTCGGGTTTCAACTTCAGTTTTTGACTTGAGGTCTTCTTTGTAAAGTTTTTCAAAGCGCTCGTACTGATCCTTCGCAATTTGAAAGTTGAGCATTGAGGCTTGATTTTCGATACTGTCCGATTTTAGTTTCAGTTGGGCTTGCTGCGTTTTAATCCGGGCCTGCTTGACTTTCAACTTTCCAGTTTCGATGAGCGCATCGATACGCCTGTCTAGGGACTGAACTTTATCGCCATAGGAGACCACGCTTTGCTCCTTACTTTTAAGCTGTTGCTGGCTGCGCCCCACCAATTGCGGATCAAAATAACCATCTTTGATCTCGGAGATAAACATAATTGTATCTCCCGCCTTGACCAAATCGCCTTCTTTTACAAACCACTTCTCGATGCGCCCACCAATGAGCGCGTTGATGGTCTGAGGGCGTTGTTCTGGTCGGAGAGTGAGTACTTGGCCGTTTGACCGGATGTTTTGGGTCCAGGGGAGAAAAAGGATGATTCCGCCAAAAATGAGTAAGGTATAAATTGCATTGCGCAAGAGTTTTTTGGGCGCTTTATTCAGCATGTCTGTTGAAACAAGCCCATCAGTATCAATTTGATTGCGATTTTGCGGAGAAATGTTTAACATAAGATCAATTTTTCGTGGTTGAGCGAGAGGTTGTGCTCATCGATACTTGCTAATAAGAGGGTTCCTTTGTAAGCGTTAGTTAAATACTTTAATACGCTTTCAAGAGTTGTGTTTGATAAATAGTGCGTGTGTGTATCCCAAAGGATGACCGCCGGATGAGCAATGAGCGCACGACACAACAAAACAAGCGTAATGAGTTGTCTGTCAAGGGTGCTTGCTTCTGGATTGAGTATGGTCTGGTAAGCATCGGTCAAGGCCAATACCTTTTGATCTAGTCCAATGGCAACAGCTAATTCCATCACTTGGGAGATATCGCAGTTGCGTCCCATGGTAATGTTCTCGAGTACCGTACCGTAGATAAGTTGGTCGTGATGAGACAAACTTGCGATTTGGGTGCGTAGGGTTTGGACATTCAGGTTACTCGTTGGAATGCCATTGATGAGCACTTGCCCTTTATTGGGCAAGGCCATTGCTGTGATCATGAGAAATAAGCCCTGGGCTTTGTTGCCTTCAAAATCTTGGATATGATAGAATTTGCCTGCTTCAAAACGGCAGGATAAATTGGCTAAAAGAGGCGTCTGACTCCAGCTGGTTTGGTATTCTAATTGCGAGACCTCAATTGCAAGCGCTGGTGCTCTTTGAAGTTCGATACCGTCTTCAGAATCCAAAGGAAGGTCTGTGATTTCACCTATTTTTTCAATGGCTGTAAGTACATCGTATACCATCTCAAGGCTCACAATCAATTTCTCTACCGAATTGAGGACCAAAACGATAATGATTTCGGCGGCAACAAATTGCCCAATATTCATTTGCTGATTCAGGACCAATAATCCGCCGATGATCAGCAAAGAAAAAGCAATGAGCATCTTGAAACCAATCAAGTATTTATATTGCTGAACCAAAACTTTGAAGTGTGCATCTCGGGACTTGAGGTAACCTTGCAAGTAGGTATCTGAACGCTTGAGCAAAATACCATTATTGCCAAGATGCTTGAATGTCAAGCGATTGCGCGCAACTTCTTCGAGCCAATTGGCCACTTTGTACTTGTATTTGGATTCATCGAGGCTCGTTACAAAACCACGTTTAGCCGTCATTCTAAAAATAAAAATGAGTAACAAGAGGAGGGCAAAGCCAAAGATGATGAAAAATGGATGGTAAAATGACAACAGGATGAGCCCAAATAAAATTTGTAAGGATGCCGCTGTGAAATCAATGAGCAACTTGGAAATTCCTTTTTGAATGGTGAGGGTGTCAAAAAAGCGGTTGGTCCATTCTGGCGCATAGCGCAATAGGAGTTCGCGCAGCTGAATTTTTGGAATACGCGTGGCAAATTCTAAGGCCGAACGGGTAAATATGCGCTGTTGTAAATTTTCGGTGATGCGCAATTGCGCAATGTTCATGTAGCCTGAAAAACCAATAGCTGAAACAACCAAACCTACCAACAAGAACCAGGAAGTACTGACTTTCCCTGCCTGAATAAAGTTAATGATGGCTTGTATGCCCAAAGGTAGGCCCAAGCTGAGAATACCACCGATAATGGCAAAGAGATAGATGTCTGAAATGTCTTTGCTGTCTGGCTTGAGCAGCGCCCAAAAGCGCTCGTAAGGTTTACTGACGTCTTTATTCATGATCGAGATAGCTAAAAAATAGTTGTGTATAAAAAACAGCCACCGCATCTTCTTGTTCTGATGCGTTGGTGACTTCTGGCAAGTGCTGACCAAAAAAACGCTGTTGCAAACTGCCTTCAAGTAAAGTAGTGACCAACATTTCTGGATATTTACAATTAGGTTGATAAGCGCGCACTAAATCGGAAATGTAGTGCACTATTTGCAAATATATACTATGAAATCCGGTTTGATGATCGGCATCTACGGCTTTGGTTAGAAATACTTTAGACGCTTCGTGGATCACAATACGCTGCAGGCGTTTTTCATTGGTAAATGACAGCGAAGAAGCCTGTGGCACCAAAAGCAACTCAAGCGCCTTGACGAGGCGCTCTTTTGGGTTCCCCCCTTGGGTTTGCAATAGCAATCGGCACTCTAGCCTGCCCCAATACCAGTTGATCAGGTAGAGCAAAAGCTTTTGCTTACTTGAGAAATAGCGGTAAACAGAAGCCTCGGTAGTGCCTACAGAAAGGGCTAACTTTTTAAAAGTAAACTGCTCAAAACCCAGTTCATTGATCAGGAGAATACTTCCTTCTATGATGCGCTGGCCAAGTTGCGTCGCCTGCGGGTTGCGCACTGCAATTTCTTCGAGTACTGGAATCTGAAAACGGTCAACAAGATCCATAAAAGTAATTTCTAGCAAAAATAATAGCAACACTATTCTTAAGTAGTAGGATTATTATAATATCTTTTTATCGACATTATAAGTAATTTTGAAAATGCAAAAATCAGTCGTTATACTCGGTGCAACAGGACTAGTTGGATCTGCCCTCGTTGAAGAATTGATCCAAGATCAGCAAGTATCTGAAGTTAGAATTTTAACCAGACGCCCTTTGGCTTTTACTTCAGAAAAAATCAAGCTCATCCAAACTGACCTGAATAAACCAACACCCGATGCCTTTATCAATGCTACTGCCTTGTATTGCTGCATTGGCACCACGCGCAAAAAAACACCAGACCAAACAAAGTATCGCGCAATAGACTACGGCATGACCCTCGCCGCCGCTACAGCAGCCAAAAATGCTGGCGCAACAGAAGTTCACCTCATCAGTGCCATTGGAGCCGACACGCAGTCCAAGATTTTTTACAGCCGCTTGAAAGGCGAAATCGAACGCGATCTTAAAGCGCTCAACTTTGAACGCACCCTCATTTACCAACCGTCTATCTTAATTGGCCCACGCACCGAAAAACGCTTTGGCGAAAAAATTGCACAACTCCTAAGTCCGTTGTTCGACCTATTGCTCTTTGGAGGATTGCAAAAATACCACAGCATCAGCGCCAAAGATCTTGCTGTTGCCATGCACCAACATTCGTTTAAAAATCAAAAAGGAGTGCAGGTACTCATTTACCCTGAACTCAGCCCAAAATAATTAAGAAATAAAAAAGCCACCCCTAAAGGTGGCTTTTGACTACTGTTTCAAGAGGAAAAAATTGATACTAAACCCATGCTCTGATTGAATCCTCTCTCCATTGTAATTTGACGGTAGTTGAATTTGTAAATCACAGTAGTGTTGTTCCGTTGAACACTACAAAGATGGCGTTCCTACGCTGAAAGAAGTATGAGGAGTTCAGGGTAAAAAACCTGATTGATATCATGTTTTTCAACTTATCAAGAGGGCACTTTACATTTTACGGACACCTACAATATTTGGCAGCGGCCAAAAGTGCTTGTTGGCATCGCTTTCCCAGGTATCAGAAACCCAAGAACCTACTTTTTTAATGTGGTGCCCATTGACGTCAATGAGCAAACTGGTTTCGGGCCCACCTTCCAAATAAATGGCATCGTGTAAGCCACCAGGCATTTGCTTGATGAAGTCGATCATTTGGTTGTGGGTGTATGGGGAACGCGTAAAAATCAGGTAAAACCAACCTTTTTCGTCTTCGGCCGCCACCAACATACTACACGATTGAATTTTCTTCTGCCAGTACATGGGGCTTGCATTGCAATCGATCATGCGCAGGCCTTGTGCAAAGCCCTTGAAATTATTTTTTTCTTGTTCCCAGTTGGCACAAGTGAGGTCAAGTACTTCAATATTAGAACGCTGACACTTAGGTTTAGGGCCTAATGCCATCATTAAATTGAAGCCCTCAAGTAATTGGCCGTTGTTCAGGTGCTTGCCATTTTGCAAGTAAGCCCTACTGATCAGCGGTTTGTTGAGGTCGTACATGCCCGCATTGAAAGCAACCATTAGGTGAAAGGAGTCGGACCAAGTTTGCACACTTTTTGGAATGGAGTCGTGTTGGGTTGCCGTGAATAAATCAAATTGAAATTGAGACGGATCCATGCGTAAAATAGCTAATTTGGAGTCGCCGATAAAAGACTTAGTGGGCGCGTTGATTTCGCGGTATTCCATTCCTTTGGTGAGGGTGGTCCAGTGGGCGTAATTCGGAACTTCCTTTTGTTTTTTAGGTTTGCTATATGAACAAGCCTGAAATACCAAAAAGATAAATGGAAACAATAACAAACGAAACATAGTTGACATCTATTCTTTATTCAAAGTTATTGCTTTTAATAGTTTTATTTACTTTGTACTATATACGATTTATATGAGAGCTCTATTTCTTTTCTTCTGCCTACCCTTCTTGGGCTTTTCACAAGCTATTCCTAAAAAAGACAAACTCAAAGCCAAACGCATTGTTGCCAATGCAAGTACGCTTTTCAATGAAGGCCAAAGCACCAATGCTTATATGTTGCTCAAACAAGCCGTCGCCCTAGATTCTACCAACGCCAATGCGTATTTCTTGCTCGCCACCACAGAATATGACCTTCGGTCTTACAATTATTCCCAAGAACACTGTTCTAAAGCACTCAATTTATTCGGAACAAACTGTACAGAAGAACACTTGTATTTAGCGGGGCAAATTGCGCTTTCCCTCGGAGCTGCCGAAAAAGCAAAAAATTTATGCGCACAGGCCAAAAAATTACTCAAATCAGAAAAAGACTATAAATTACTCGGATTTCAATTGCTAGAAGAACAAAGTAATTTTGCACTGCTTCAAGCAGGCATCCAAAACCAACGTCATCTTTTAGGCGGAACACTCAACACCAATTACGACGAATACGGACCAATTTTAAGTAAGGATGGCCAAACGCTATACTTTACAACCCGTAACCCGAATGCAAAAGGCGCCAACCTCAACCCCGATGACCAACGCTTTTTTGAGGACATTTACCAAGCCCAACCAGACCCTGAAAACGCTAAATTGTGGGTGCGCAACTACAACAACGATGAGCTGCTTAATACCGAAGGTTTTGATGCGCTCTCCTACCTTGCAGCTGACCAACTCAGCGCACTAGGCACGCTCAATACAACAGCTTCAAAAGAAGCGAGCACACAAGGTTCCGATATTTTTGAGCTCACTGCAGAAACAGCCGGTGTCTGGGACGACAAACAAATCATTCTCAACATTCCCGGACTGAACAGCAGTTATTTTGAAGGCGCCCCTACCAAAACCGATACCATCTGGATCGATGAATTTACCTATATAGAAGAACTCTATTTTGTTTCTGATCGTGCCGCTGAAAAATACGCAACAGATATTTACATGGCCAAAAAAGTCAACGGTATTTGGCAAGCTGAGGTGCAAGTGCTACCGCAAGGCATCAATACAGAAGGACGCGAAACCACCCCATTTGTAAGCCCCGACGGTAAGTTCCTGTTCTTTGCCTCCGACGGCCACCTCGGCATGGGCGGCTACGATATTTTTTACTGCAAAAGAGAAAACGAAGGTTGGTCTGCACCAAAAAACCTAGGCGCTGCCATCAATTCAACACTCGACGACACCCATTTTCAGATTTGCGGCACTACCCTCACTTGGGCAAGTGTCAGCGAACTTGAAGGCTTATTTAGTTACAATTTGTTCGAGGCTCCATTAGGCGTTATCCAAACAGAAGAACAGAAGTAAAGTGCCGCGTTATTTTATTCAGCTCGCTTACGACGGAAGCAACTATCACGGATGGCAAATTCAGCCAAGTGCCAACTCTGTTCAAGAAGAAATACAAAAAGCGCTGGGTAAATTGCATGGTAACGAAAGAATTGAAATAGTAGGTTGCGGTCGAACCGACACCGGAGTACACGCCAAAAGTTATTTTTTACACACCGACCTTCCAGAAGCTTGGGACCCACAACAATTGGTTTTCAAACTCAACCGCATGACTCCTCCAGACATCGCGTTTTCAAAAGCTTGGGAGCTCCATTCCGACTTACATGCGCGTTTTGACGCGAGCAGCCGCACTTACCGCTACTTTATCAATCGGCACAAGGACCCTTTTGTGCGCTCTCAGAGCTGGTACGTTCAGCAAGATCTAGACCTAGATGCAATGAACCAAGCTGCAAAACACTTACTTGGAGTCCAGGATTTTTCTTCTTTTGCCAAAGCGCACACCGATGTCAAAACAAATATCTGTGAGGTTTTTGAGGCAGAATGGTTCCAAACAGCAAACGGCCTTTATTTTGAGATTTCTGCCAACCGCTTTTTGCGCAATATGGTACGCGCAATTGTCGGGACGCTCGTTGAGGTGGGTTTAGGCAAAATAAAAGCCTCCGAACTGCCTGGCATTATTGCTGCCCAAAACCGTTCGGAGGCGTATGTTTCAGTGCCCGCTCAGGGCTTGTTTTTGTGGAAAATCACTTATGAAAAAGCGCCACAATTACAGGGTTAATCGGGCTGATTGATTTCCCATTCGCGGTAGAGATCGAAATAGCTTTTGGTTTCTAAAATAACCGCGCCACCAAGTGTATCGCCGTACTTTGCAGGCAAACCTCCCGTAAAAACAGTCACGCGGCCTATCGCACAACTTGGCACATTGAATACTTCATTTGATTTGATGCCATCTAGTACGTAAATCATGTCACCTTTGCGGGCGCCGCGGAACATCAGGCCGCCGTCTTCGTCTTTTTTGACATCGGAATTGGAATTGGCAACCATATCGACAACGCTAAATTTGTCGGGTCTGTTCTTGATTTCTTTGGCCGTCAGGGTGGTCACTGGTGTTTCACCAATGCGGATTCGCGCTTGTTCGTAACGACCTCCTCCTACACGCACTGCTTTGGTGTCTTGGGTTTTGTTATGAAAATAAATAACACCCGCATTGCCGTAGGCCTCGACCGGAACTTCTACCGTTACTTTTTCGGTGCTGTCTTTTTGAAAATATCCCATGACTTGGTAGGTACCTGCAGGAATACCCGTTATGCGAAAACGGCCTTCTTCATTAGCCAAAGCCAAATAAACCCGACCATTTTCACGGATCATGGCTTTTGCACCGGCTTTGGGTTGTTGGGTGTTGAAATCAATAAAAGTTCCGATGACATCACCGGTACCGGATTGGGCTACTGTGCTTGCTGCTATCATGAGCATCCACACCATCATTAAGTTTTTCATCAGCATGTTTTCTTGAAAGATGCAGATGCTTGTCTTATTCCACAAAAAAAAATTAAAGTGTAGCGCTACTTGTTGGAATTTCGCGGTCTACTTTCTTGAAAAGGCCTTGTAAAACCTTACCTGGCCCTACTTCAACAACTTCTGTACAACCGTCGGCAAGCATGTTTTGCATGATTTGCGTCCAGCGAACAGCTCCTGTTAATTGTGTAACCAGATTTGCTTTAATTTGTGCAGGGTCAGTAACCGCTTGTGCATTGACATTTTGATAAACTGGGCAAATTGGTTGAGCAAAGTGAGTCGCTTCAATGGCTGCTGCGAGTTCTTCGCGAGCGGGCTCCATAAGTGGAGAGTGAAAAGCACCACCTACTTGCAAAACCAAAGCGCGTTTGGCGCCGGCTTCAGTTAACTTGGTACAAGCTGCATCTATGGCAGCAAGGCTTCCTGAAATCACGAGTTGCCCAGGGCAATTGTAATTGGCCGCCACAACAACACCGTCGATTTCGGCACAAATGCGCTCAACAACTTCGTCTTCGAGTCCGAGTATTGCCGCCATGGTGCTCGGTGCCAATTCGCAGGCTTTTTGCATGGCGTCGGCACGCTTGGCAACCAAACGCAGGCCATCTTCAAAGGATAAAGTTTTGTTGGCAACTAAAGCAGAAAACTCACCTAGTGAATGGCCGGCAACCATAGCTGGTTGAAAGCTATCGCCAAGACAAGCCGCAAGAATAGTACTGTGTAAAAAGATAGCAGGTTGCGTTACATTCGTTTGTTTGAGTGCGTCGTCAGAGCCCTCGAACATGATGCTTTGGATGTCGAATCCGAGAATTTCGTTCGCCTTAGCAAACAAACTGCGTGCAAGTTCGGAATTGTCGTAGAGGTCTTTGCCCATTCCGGAAAATTGGGCGCCTTGCCCAGGAAAAACATATGCTTTCATGTCGTTAATTTGGGCGTAAATTTAAGGAAAACTCAGCGATTAGAGTTGTCCGTCGGAATGATACTTACCCAATTTGTAAATTCGGACCTTCTGCAAAATTCCATCTTGATCGTAATCATAGACTTTTCCGTCGTACAATTGGCCATTTTTAAATTCGCCGTCCATCCAGATTTCGTCGTTGTCGTTGTAGACCTTATTGTAGCCATTCGGAACAAAACGCAGACCTTTGGTTTTGGGGTTGGTAAGGCGCGGCGGATAAACGTTGGCGGTGGGAACAGGTTTAGTTGCCACAACTGTTGTTTGGTTGTTTGCTTTTTGAACCGCACTAATTGCGCCATCAGGTGCTACGTTAAAAGAACTTTGTATTTGACCGTTGGTGTTGTAACGCAATACTTGCCCCTGAACCTCACCATTCTTGACCGTATAGCTGAGGGCCAACTTTCCATTCGGATGGTAATAACTTACTTTACCGCTTTCCTGACCTTGATTGTTGAAATTGGCACGGTAGGCTAGTTGGCCGTTGTCGTGGTAGCGCAACAATAAACCTTTGTATCCATTGGCATTGTACTCGCCTTGCTCAGCTATTTTGCCATTTGGATAATAACGCGTGTACGGCCCCTCCGGTCGGTTGTTGTTATAGGTGCCTTTTAATTGGATGCTGCCGTCGGAAAAATATTTGATCCAGGTGCCTTCTTTGCGGCCGTCTACATAATATCCTTCTTCTACCTTTTGGGTTTTAGGTAGGTTTTTATGCGGATAATCTTTACCTGTAAAAACCCATTTTCCTTGGCGCTTGCCGTCTGCATTGCGCTTGTTTTGCGCAAAGATTTGAGCACTGAAAAAAAGTAATAAACAACAAAGAGATGTCCGTAAATTCACAACGCCAATTTACGAATTTTGGCTAACTTTGATGCAGTATGCTTAGCCTAGATCCCAAAGAACTCACTGTCCAACGTTTGCACCAACTTTTACTAGGTGCTATTGGCCCGCGCCCTATAGCATTTGCCTCTACTTTAGACCAAGAAGGCAATGCCAATTTGGCGCCGTTTAGTTTTTTCAATGTCTTTAGTGCCAACCCTCCTATTCTGGTTTTTTCACCAGCGCGTTCTGGGCGCACAGGCCAAAGCAAAGACACCTTCAATAACGCCAAAACAGTACCTGAAGTCGTGATCAACGTGGTCAACTACAACATGGTGCACCAAATGAGCCTCGCAAGCTCTCCTTATGCGCCAGGCATAGACGAATTCGTAAAGGCTGGTTTTACTGCGCTGCCCTCACAAAAAGTAGCGCCTTTTCGCGTAGCCGAAGCGCCAGTGCAGTTTGAATGCAAAGTGCAGCAAATCATCGAACTCGGTCAAGAAGGCGGTGCAGGCAACCTCATTATTTGCGAGGTCGTCCAAATGCACATCCACGAAGACCTACTCAATGAAAACGGCCTCATTGACCAACACAAAATCGATTTAGTAGCCCGCATGGGCGGCGATTGGTATTGCAGAGCAAATACCGAATCTATGTTTGAAATCAAAAAGCCTATCACTACCTGCGGCATTGGCTATGACGCCCTGCCACAAGACATCAAAAACAGCCAGCTCCTGAGCGCCAACGACCTCGGCCAGCTCGCAGGCATCGAAGAACTCCCCAACGAAACCGATGTCAACGAATACAAACTACTCGAACTTTCCACACTTTTCCTAGACCTCGAGCACGACGCAAATGCACTCGAACAAGCCTTACACCAAAGAGCTCACGAGTTACTTGCTCAAAATCAACTAGAAGAAGCCTGGCTTACCCTTTTATCTTTTAATAACTAACAACAAGTCCATGTTTAAATTCACCGGCACCATTAAAGTCATCCAAGACACCCAACGCATCTCAGAGAAATTTCAAAAACGCGAGTTTGTCGTTACCGACACTACTTCTATGTACCCACAAGACATCCTTTTTCAAGCAACCCAAGACAAATGCACTTTGCTCGATTCTTTTCAGGCAAACGACAGCGTAGAGGTTTCTTTCAATTTGCGTGGCCGCGAATGGACAAGCCCACAAGGCGAGGTCAAGTATTTCAACACCATTGAAGCTTGGCGCATCGAAAAACAAGGGCAAAGCCAAGGAATGGGCATGCCAAGTAGCGGCCCTTCAGCAATGAATATGGGTTCTGAACCACTTCCAGGTGTTGGTGCAAGCACCGAAGAAGACGACGATCTTCCTTTCTAAGTCGATTTATAATTGAAAACGGGCTTGTTAAAACAGACCCAAAGCCAAGCTCACCCCAAGTAAGATACTTAGCAGCTTGAGCAAATTGAATTTATGATTCTCGGTGGTTTCGAAAATAATCGTGGTTGAGATGTGTAAAAACATCCCAACCACTACCGCCAAGATGAGCTGAACATTAAGCCCTAATTGTTCGGTAGTGATGCCCAAACCCAAAAATACACCTAGTGGCGTCATCAGGCCAAAAGCCATCAGGACCAACCACGCGTCGCGTTTCTTCAGTCTTGTAGCCAACAGTAAAGTCATGAGTGCAATCGACACCGGAATCTGGTGAAATACAATACCCCAAAAGAAACTCGCATTGTAAGGTACTGCTGTCTGGTCAACGCCAATTTGTAGCATATTCCCAAGCGGAATTCCTTCAATAATGGAGTGTACCGAAAGTGAAATAAACAAGGCCCAAGGCATGGCCTGCCCTTTGTGCACATGCACGTGTCCGTGCTCAATGCCTCCTGAGAAATACTCCAAAACAAGCTGTATCAAAAAACCAACTAAAATAAAAACGCCAACTTGGAAAGTAGGCAGCGCTTCGAAATGTGCGTGGGCATGCCCCTCATGAGCGCCGTAGAGTTCTGGCAGTAAGTGCTGAAAAATGACCGCAAGTAAAAAACCACCACTAAAAGCCAAGGCGAGTTTGATGTATTGGTTTTTGTTGGTTGCATTGAGAAAACTCACTACACCTCCACCGAATGCCACCGAAAACAACAATATCAATTCTATAGCGTAAAAATTCATGGTCTCTTTTTTGCAATGATGATCAGGCGGTCGCTGTCTTGTTCATTAAAAGCATCGAGCGCGTATGACCCGTAGGTGGCTTGGATTTCAAAATAAGGAGCAAGCAAGGTCTCAAAATTGGACAAAGACAGCGCTTGAACACGTTCGGTAAAAGTACCAATGACAGTATTTTGAATGGT
Organism: Crocinitomicaceae bacterium; assembly: GCA_044346375.1. Classification (GTDB taxonomy): domain Bacteria; phylum Bacteroidota; class Bacteroidia; order Flavobacteriales_D; family Crocinitomicaceae; genus UBA952. The sequence goes on from JBIIZI010000001.1 coordinate 37,693, forward strand.
GTCGAGCACTTCGATTTGCTTAAAAATATGTTTTTGATCGTGCCAACGTTCGATGTTAAACTGAGCTCCATCTCTGCTGATTACTTCACTTGGCTTTAGATTTTTAGCAACTTTGTGTGCGTTCAAGAAATCAATCACTAGTACACCTTCAGGGATGAGCATTTGAGCTATGGACTTACAAACCGCTTGGTTTTCTTCCAGGGTATCAAAGTATCCGAAACTGGTAAACAAATTAAAGATGGCGTCAAATTGTTGTCCTTCCAACGGCATGCGCATGTCGTGGACCAAAAAATTCAGGTTCTCTAATGCAAGTGCAACGCGGTTCAGTTCGGCTGCAGCAATGCTATTGGCAGCTAAGTCGGCACCAACTACAGTGAAACCCCTTTGAGCAAGCGTAATCGAATGCCTGCCCTTACCGCAAGCGAGGTCGAGGACCTGGGCATGAGAAGCAAGAGCTAGTTTCTCGATCAGGTGATCCAAAAATTGTTGGGCTTCGTTGTCGTCGCGGTGCTGATACAACAAATGATAATAAGGGGAATCGAACCAGGTGGCGAACCATTCTTTTTGTGCCATACTGCAAATTTACAACTTTCTTTTCCTAATTTCGGGACATGAGACACATTGGTTTGAGTGGCGGAATTGGTTCCGGAAAAAGCACAGTTGCAAAAGCACTCGAACACATGGGCTACCCTGTATTTTATTCTGATGAGGAGGCCAAAAAATTATATGAGACCCACCCCTTGTTGATAAATGAACTGATCGCCATTTTTGGAAAGGAAATTTATCAAGAAGGTGTCTTTCAAAAACATGTTTTAGCGACGCAACTTTTTGAAAACCCTGCGCTGAAAGAACAAATTGCGGCATTGGTGCATCCGCTTGTGCGGGAACGCTTCAATGAATGGGCCGGGCAACAAACGGCTGAGCTTGTTTTCAATGAAGCGGCTATTCTTTTTGAAACGGGCGCTTACAAACAGTTTGCTGCAACAGTTTTAGTGGTTGCCCCACTTGAAACGAGAATTCAGCGGGTTCAAAAACGAGATGCCATGAGTCGGGAAGCGGTGCTTCAGCGCATAGAAAATCAGTGGCCCGATTCCAAAAAAATGAACCTCACCCCTTATATCATCACAAACGACGGACAACCATTGTTGCTACAAATTGAGGATGTGATTTCTAAATTAAAGACAGCTGAAAAAAATAGCGGGCATTAGTACACCATTTTGATACTGATGCTGCGGTCTTGTTGGAATTTGAAAGAGCAGTCTTCAAAACTTGGTACACTTAGGTTTGGCCTGACATTATTGGAAAAAGCGTAGCCTTCTGTCGGGACACCAAAGAAATTTTTGTCGCAAATTTTGTTTTGGTTGACATCGTGATAAACAACAACTGCGTATTTGCCAGCTTCTAGGTCTTTGAATGTGTAAGTGACTAATCCTTTTTGGGCATCGGTGCGAGACAAGCGATAAGTTGTGCCTACTTTAGCGAAGGTATCCGGATTTCTGTAGAGCGCAAATTCTATCCAACCTTTGGCACTGGCAACAGCACTTACATTTACGTGTAAATCAAATTTGGAATCGGGGGTGCTGGGTTGCGCAAATGAAGTCAGCAAACCGAATATGCAAAGAAAAACGAACCACTTCATAACGATTAACTTATTCGGATAAACGGATGTTTAAGCCGAGGTTGAACTGTAAATTCTTGATACTAAAAGACGCTTGGTTGAATAATTGCTGCCATTCATTGAAGGCGCCAACCTCTAGACCGTTGCTGAGGTCACGAAAGCCGCGGTAAGCACTTGCGCGCAAGCCGATTCTTTTGGTTGGGTTCCATTGTAAGTAGGCAAAATAACCCATATCGAACTTTTCTTGGGTGTTTTCAACGACTTCGGAACTCAATAAGTTGGTGGAAGGAGCGCCAGGATAAAAAGCATAAAAATCTTTTTGCATTGTGCCTTGAAAGCGATAGCGGTATTGCAAGCCGCCACCGACATGCACACTTAGTACTTTGAGCTCTAGGCCCATTGGCAAGGTGAGGAGTTCACCCGTTGCGGTTTTCTGACAGAGCAATAAAAAAGGCTGGCCGGTATCGTCGGTGGCCCATTCGGTGCTTTGGTAGGCCAAATTTTGATGTCCATAGCCCAAGCCGCTGTAGGCCGTAAGTACTTTTAGTACGGTGTAGCCAACTTGTACTTCGCCGCCGGCTGTGGCGCGCCAAAATGCTTGTGGATCAAAGGGTTGTTGCGCAAGCTGGTAAGCCCCTTGAATTTCTTGTTTGTTGGCGCCAACTTCGGCCTGTAAGAACCAACGCCACTGGGCATTGGCTCCAAAAGACCATATAGTAAAAAAGACAAAAAGTGCAACGTTGCGCATGTGCTGTCGAGCTATGAATTAACCTAAGAAAGGATAACGGTAATCGGCAGGCGGCACAAAAGTTTCTTTGATGGTGCGTGCGGAAGTCCAGCGCATAAGGTTCATGGCAGCACCAGCTTTGTCGTTGGTACCCGAACCGCGTGCGCCACCAAATGGTTGTTGACCCACAACCGCGCCGGTTGGTTTGTCGTTGATGTAAAAATTACCTGCCGCATTCATCAATTTTTGATTGGCCAACTGAATGGCGTAGCGGTCAGTAGCGATGATTGAGCCGGTGAGCGCGTATTCAGATGTTTGATCGAGGAGGTCTAGTGTTTCTGAGAACTGCGCATCTGGGTAAACGTAGATGGTAAGTACAGGTCCAAAGATTTCTTCAACCATGGTGCGGAATTTTGGATTGGTGGTCACGACAGTTGTTGGGGCGATATAATAACCAACTGATTTATCGTAGGTACCTCCAGTAATGATTTGGGCATCTGGCTGCGCTTTAACGTAGTCGATATATCCGGCTATTCTATCAAAGGCACGCTCGCTAATGACAGCATTGACAAAATTGGAGGTGTCTTCTGGGCTTCCTTGTTTGAAGGAGTTGACCTGAGCTACTAAAATTTCTTGAACTGCTGGCCAAAGGCTTTCTGGAATGTATGCGCGAGATGCAGCAGAACATTTTTGACCTTGGAATTCAAAAGCACCGCGTGAAAGTGCTGTAGCTACTTCTGCTGCATTGGCGCTGTTGTGAACCATCACGAAGTCTTTGCCTCCGGTTTCGCCGACAATGCGCGGATAAGAGCGGTAGTTTTCGATGTTGTGGGCGATGTTTTTCCAGAGCTGACGGAATACGTCTGTAGAACCTGTAAAGTGTATACCCGCGAATTCTTTGTGTGCAAAAATAACTTCGCCAGCTGCTTGGCCACTAACGGTAACCATGTTGATGACACCTGCAGGCAAGCCAGCTGCTTCGAAAAGCTCCATAATGATTTGGGCAGAATAGATTTGTGTTTCTGCAGGCTTCCAAACTACTACGTTGCCCATCATGGCCGGAGCAGCCGAAAGATTGGCAGCAATAGACGTAAAGTTGAAAGGCGTTAAAGCGAAGATAAAACCTTCTAATGGACGGTATTCTAAGCGGTTCCACATACCTGGTAAGGATTCTGGCTGCTCGCTGTAGATTTGGGTCATGTACTGAACGTTGAAGCGGAAGAAATCGATGAGCTCACAAGCGGCGTCGATTTCGGCTTGAAATACATTTTTAGACTGCGCAAGCATGGTGGCTGCGTTCATGCGGTCGCGGAAAGGACCCGCAAGGAGGTCTGCGGCGCGCAAGAAAACCGCAGCGCGGTCTTGCCATGGGAGTGCAGACCAAGCTGCTTTTGCAGCCAAAGCAGCATCGATGGCGGCCGCTACATGCGCGGCTTCACCTTGGTTGTAGTGCCCAATAACCGTTTGGTGGTCGTGGGGCATGGTGAGTGCCTTCTTATTGGAGGTAGTTACCTTTTTACCGCCGATGTACATCGGGATATCAATAGGAGTGCGGTCCTTGAATTCGTGGTATTTAGCAAGCAATGATGCGCGTTCGGGCGATCCGGCTGCATAAGATTTAACAGGTTCGTTGATGGCAACAGGGACCTTAAAAAATGCGTTTGACATATAATGGATTGATTAGGTGAACAAAATTACAAAAACTAGCTAAACCAAACATCGCGGATCAGCTCTTCACCAACAAACTGGTTACAGCGCGCAATAATGATTTGCTTGCCATGAAAGAGTTCGTCGCGCATGACGCTCGAATCGATTTTGAGGTAAAGGGTGTTGTTTTCAATGCGGATATCGGTGGTGCGCTGTGCAACTGCCGGGCCCATGAGCTCGGGCCACGCAGCAATGAGGTCAAAGGATTTCATTTTATCCTCCAAACCATAAGCTTTCATGATGCCTTTTACTAATTGGCCAAGTGGTTTTTCTTGACCTTGTCTTTTGTTGTCTGAACTCATAAGGCGATGGCTTGTTGGTCTTTGATTTGAAAAAGTTGGGTTTGACCGGGTAACTGCGCAAAGAGCGCTTGCATGCGTTCGGGGTCGGTGTCGGTGATGAGGACTTGCCCGAAGTAGTCGGCACTCACCAGCGCAATAAGGCGCGCAACGCGTTCGTTGTCTAGTTTGTCGAAGATGTCGTCGAGCAGCAAAACGGGCTTTTGACCCTTGTGTTGTTTGAGCCAATCGAA
>JBIIZI010000076.1:0-9491 GCA_044346375.1 Crocinitomicaceae bacterium
GAGGTGACTGACACCACTTTGCGGATAAAAATCGGCGACCAAACCACCATTTGGTTCTGTATGATGGTCAAAAACCACAAAAGTCTTCGGGAAGGCATCGGGTTGGCAAATACGTGCTTGGATGTCTTTCCAATCTTCGCGTTCATCAGCATCCGGAAAGGCCTCTTGATAAATGGATTGAAAGCTTTCGATACATGTTTGATTTGTATCGTATTGCGTTTGATTATATATAAGATGTAGCTTCATAAACTCAAATTTATGACTGCATAAGCACTAAAAACCAACACCATTTAATGTTTTCATTTCATCCAAACAAGCGATCAATTGATCTTGTAATACAGCCGTATCAGTAAATTGTGAGAGTTCAAAAAGTGCTTGAACTTCAAGCTGTTTGGCTTGTACCGGGCTGGCCCAGAAATCTATTCTTAGCCCTGGGTGCCCTTCAAAATCCTTTGGTATGATCTTGAGATATTGCGTTATAATTGTTGTTCCGAGCTCAATATCTTTTGTTTCAGTGCCATTATTGAGTCCGGTTTGAAGGCTTAATGTGGTCCAGTTTTTTTTATCAACTGAATACAGCAGGTCAAATGTTCGTATAAAAAAGCGTCCGTGTGGGGCTCCTTGGATTCGGATTTTTGAGAGCTCCACCGGGTTCTCAAGATCGAACGAGATCCATTGTTTGTCGTCTTTTGTTTTTGCGCACCAATATTGTTTCTCGTTGTCAATTTGTGCGTGTTGTGCGCTATAATTTCGATTCCAGTTGGATGAGGAATTTAAACCTTTTGGAGCTATCTGTTTGTATATCCATTGAGCAGACTCATTGGCAAGCGCAGCACCTTGGCTATTGATATTCCAAATCGGACTATTCGTTGTGATTTTTTCAAGTTGTTCTAAGAAATGGGCGCCAGCAATGGTGTCGTTCAAATGGAAGATTACAGCGGCATAATTGATTTCATCCTGTCTGATAAGCCCCCAGCCAAGCCAATGCGTTACTTTTTTGTTGGAGTAAACGTAATCTAGATAACGATAGCCTTTCATTACATTGCGTTCCTTGATCACTTGGTTTTTAAGATAACCCGAAGCATAGGTGCTTAAATGATCAATTAGAGGAGTTAATGCCTGAGAATCCTTTGTAAATTGTTCATCGAGGACCTGCATTCCCATGAATTCGATCGCATTCTGGGCGCACATTTTTGAAAAGTTATCGAGGAATGGCGAAAGTATGGTAAACGGTTCGAAACGCTCAAGTTCTTCGATAGGTGTATTGATAAAATAACAACTTCTCATGAAATGAATAGAAGAGTTGTCGAGTTCTAAATTTTGTAGCGCAATGAATATGCGTTCGAGTTTTTCGTGGTACTCGGCTTCGTAGTAACCTGAACATTTTACAATGATTTGGAAATACAAAGCATCATTGAGGTGATCCTGACTGATCAAGACCTTAAGTACAACCGGGTATCCTTTGACTTTTTCTTGTAATTCTAAAATGAGATCGCCATCTAAACCACTTCCTTTCATTTCAAAATTACTGAGCTTGTAACGGCTTAAAATAGCCTTGCAAACCTCCATTTTTTGTAGCGCAACGGTCTCGTTGGTAATCAGCAGAAAAGGAGCTCCTAAAATATTCAAGTAATCGCGTTGGATCTCTTCAAATAGTTCGCTAAAAAGATTGTAAGAGATATCAAAGGAATCTCGAATTGCCAATGGGTTTTGATAAGTTTCTTCCGCCCTTAAATAAAAATGAATAGATTCAAAATTATAGACAAATTGATAAAACCACGGGTGCAATTCATAGGATTCTAAAAAGGAATAGGCGCTGTCATTTGTATCCCAATCCCAAAGTTTTAAATCTGGGAATTTTTTGAGGTCGTCTGCATAGGTCTGTAAAAATTCTGCAATATGACTTCTAAACAATGATTTGAGTAGACCGTAGTTGGCGATAAGGCCGTAGTCTTTCCAGTCGGGTAAAAATCCGGTAGCGACATCTCCGCTAGGGTAAAGTGAAATATGCAAAGACAAGACCTTCCCAAAAACTGAATTTTTAGGAAAAATGGAGCACCAAGCATAGCCGGTCATAGCACCAATTTGCCAGTTGTTTTGATTGATCTGCCAATAGTCGTTTTGGTCGACACTTAGGGCGGCAATTCTGTTTTTTGTAAATGTAGCTACCGAATGAAACGCTGATCTATGGTTGTATTCTTTGGTGCCGACGGTATGGCTATCTCCAGTGATTTTGTACTGACTATCTTTGTTTAATTTGTTAAACAAGTGAATTGCGGTAAGCCAGTGCTGTGCTTTTACCAAATTCTGGAAATCGATAAATTCTGCCTTTGTGAATTCTACATTTCCATTGAGTTCAAGCTCGGCTAAATTGAGTCCGAGAACAAAAGCGCGCTCTTCAATGATTTCATCAAACTTCTTTTGATCTACGCCGTATTGCTGCCCTGCTAGTTTGAGTAAAAAGGAATTAAAAGACCGGCTTTCGAGCGCTTCATCAATGAGTTTAATATATCTTCTATCTACTTCCGGAAAAGGATTTTCTATGCCCATTTCGGCAGCAACTTCTAATATGATTTGCTTGATGTCCTCCTTGGTAAGATTCAGTTTTGTTTTGCCAAGAGATTCAAAAAAGTTCAGTTCTTCAAGGCTGATCTGTTCATCGTCTAAAGCAGATTTAACTGAGTCTTTGAGGTGCTCAATTGTGGCCTTATTGCGCAATTCTTCTTCTTCTTGCCTGATTTTATCCAAGGCAGCTTCACTTGCCTTTAAAAGCTCGGGCCATTCCGAAATCAAGATCTGATTGTCTATGTTTTTAATGACTTTGTTGCCTTCGTTTAGCGCTGATTTGATGGAGAGTTCAATTTGTTCGAACTCCTCATTGATGAGCGTGAGTGATTTGCCATCGTTGTCGTCGACTGTAAAGTTTTTGAATTCCCAAACCTGTCCGAGTTCTGAAAGTATTTTTTTTATGGCCTGCTCGAGAAAAGGATTGATATGGTCAAAGTAAGCCTCGTTAAATGGCCAGCTGATGACTTTTCCTTTCACTTCTTTATGCGGATGCGCAACACGGTTTCTTAACTGTATGAAGGCATCGAAAAATTGCAGTAAGCTGACTTTTCCGAGTGTTTGTCCATTGAGCTCAAATTTAAAATTCTCTAAGTCGGTTTCTCCGGTGTCAATTTTCGCCTTCAGTTGCTCAAATAGTTTGATAAATAAGCTCAGTTCCTTGAACTCATTGGACCCATTTAATTGCTGATTGATTTTAGACGGAACTTGCTCTTTGAGTAAAAATTTAGAGCTTTCTCTGAGCCAGCCAAGGTAAATACCAAAGCTTACATTTTTGTTGTTCTTAACAAAAGATTTTTCAAGGTCTATATTTGTTTTTTGGGTGGCCTTATATTCCCCTAGTACAAAGGAACACAGGTGCATCACCAAACTTTCGCCAAGATCTAATAAATATTTTTGTTTGGCTGCCTTTTCTCTCGCTCTTGCGAGGTCATTGAGTGTATTTTCAAAATTTTTAGGGAGTTGTGTTGTCATTGAAAGTTCTTTAATTTTTACATTACCACTTCAACTGAAAACCTAGGTTCAAGTTGTAAAAATAGAGGTCTATAGGTAAAGGTCGGTAAAAATCTATGTTCTGATCGTAATGCAACACCATGGAGAGGTGCTTACTGACCTCAAAATTGAGGTTGAGGTCCAAAAACCAACGCGGTTTTGTGAAATGAGCGAAAGCGTCGTTCATCGGAAATTGAACAAATGTAATGGCACTTAAGTCGATCCCTTTTTTGAGTTGCACTGCTGTTTTAGCTGAAAAGTTCAAGCGCGGAATGTGTCTGTAGATGATGGCCGTAGAACCTCCACCAAAAGCATAGCTACTAAGGTTAGGATTCCATTTTTCATATTCATAAAACGCGCCAATACTCATGAAGAGGTCGTCTGTTTTGTCGTCCCAGAATTTAAAGCGCGCATTGCAGCCTGCTAAAGCTCTGTTTTGCAGGCCCCAAATCCCATTCCATTGATACTGTATAAAGTAGTCTGGAGCAACACGCTTTTTGTCGTTGTCGCGCAAGCGCATTTGAAAATAACCGTTGTTTTCTAAGATCGCTTTACCATTAAATGAAGCATCGGTATTCATGAGTGTAATGAGCACCTGGTTGTTCTTGAAAAAACGGTCGTATTCGGCAATATTCGTGAGTTCAAGTAAGTTCTTCTTTTGTTTGTCGCTAGAAAAGCTCACATTCCATGAAAACAACTGCTTTCGAGCAATTGAATCTTGACCGTTCTCGCGGTCGACAGTCAAAATTTGGGCATGCGTATTGTTCATTAGAATAAAGAACAAAAGCAAGATTATATTTTTCATTTATATTCGCTTAAATATTATAAATCATGTTGCAATTCCTTAAAGATAATTTGAATTTTATTAACAAGCTGAGCGCTTTATTTATCATTATCAGTGCCATCAGTATTGGTATAGAAGCGAGCTTAAATGCTAAAGAGCAGTTTTTAAATGTCTTTTATATTTTGGACATATTTATCATCGCCTATTTTTCTTTTGAGTTGGTGGTCAGGATCGTCTTTAATGACAAACCTTTGAAGCAGTTTTTGCCTGCGTTAAAAAATTACCTTTCCAAGGAGAAAAAATCAAATATAGAGGAAGATAGAGCGCTCATTGAAGAATGGATGTGGCTGATTTTCGATGGCCTCCTTGTCATTATGGGCTTCATTGCTTTGTTTCGCCATTTGGTTGAGCATCCACAGCTCATTTTATTGCTGCGTTTGTTTAGGGTGTTTAGGATTTTCAGGATTTTCGAACTCAACCAAACCCTTAAAGACATCGAAAAGAAAATCATTTCAGTCGTTCCAACAATTGCCACCTTCTTGGTCTTGATTTTCCTCATCTTGTATGCTTACGCCATTGTCGGGATGTACATGTACGACTTCCAGAAATATGAAACAATTGATTTCTCAGGCGTATATACTGCCATGACGAGTCTGTTTGTCATGATGACCAACGGTTGGTCTGACACACTTATTGAATTGCGCTCCCACCATATTGTACCAAATATCTACTCTGACATTTACATCATTTCCTTCTTTATCTTTTCGGTGTTGGTCACGCTAAATGTGTTTTTAGCAGTAATGACCTCACAAATTCAAGATAAACTGGCAAAAGAAATTGCCGACGACCACGACGAACTCTTAGAAAAAGACAAGCAAATCCTTAGTACTGAACAGTCACAGCAAAAGGAAATTCAAGAATTAAACGCCAAACTAGACGCTATACTTGAGCGTTTGAATAAAGGATAATCAACGATCCTCAAAAACCCAAACGGCGTATTTTTCGATTTTGGTTTCTTGTGTTTTGTCATCTTTCACCATGACCGGTACTTCAAGCATTTGGCTAAAACGGCCATTAGAGCCCGAATTCTGGTTCAAAAAAGTTTCAATTTTGTGGGCGACATCTTTGGGTGCATCGGCACTGCTAATGCGCGGTAGATACGGGAGAACGCGGTATTTCATAATTTAATTTGTAGTGTGTTGAACAATGAATACATGATTATGCCAAAAATGTGTGGCGAAGGTAAATTCTTCTTTTGTCATCCAGGAGCTAGGAAATGCGGGTGCGTATTTTCCTGGAAAAGCGGTAATCCATGCACCCTGATTCGACTTTACAACCACAAGATGGTTGGTCTTTGGTAGTTCTTTTTGCTCCACAGCTTCAATTATGCTACCATTTCTATCCAATTGAATGATTTCAATTGGCGCAATTTGCTCTTTTTCGATGATATGGTCTGTTCCTATCTTTTTTTCGAATTGATACACATAGGCAGTTCTTCCATTCGATTGTACAATTTGCTCTCGGGGTTCGATTTGGCTAAGCAAGCCTTCCAATTCAAACGGATGTTGGCAAAAAGAAGCCGTAAACTTAGAACCAATGACTTGTAATTGTGCATTGATTTCTTCTTCTGAATAACCGAATTCAAGAAATTGATTTCGTGCTATGAAGTCAATTTCTGTGAAGTGTTTCAATAAATAAAATGCTTGTTCGATGGTCATGCTTTGCGCTGTTTCCATTTTTTAAGTAATTGTTTTTTCTTTTCAGGAAAGAGATAAGCAGCTACTGGGATGGCAATGGAGAGGAAAAGAAAGCCAACTAAAACGTAATAACTGAGGGCACTCATTTGGATAGCTGCACGACCTTTTTCTAGGTATTCACCAACAGGCTCTAAACTTGAAATGGAGGTCATGGCGCCGACAATACCAAGTAAGAGATTGGATCTGTTTTGCTGATCCTCTTGAATGGCTTGCGAAATCCGATTGATACGTTCTTGGAATTTATGAAGTTCTTCATCTATTTGAAGTCCTTTACGGTGTTGATGAAAAAGGAGGTTGGGCAAGAAATTATAGGAGATGTGGCTAAGGTTGTAGGTGTTGAGAAAGCTTTCAAATTCATCTCGAACTTTAACGGAGTCATCGCCCATTTCTAAATTGTAGCGGAACAGATTGTATTTGATGAAAATGTTGTAGAGGTAAATTCTGAAGTAGGTTTGTGTCCAGGTGAGTTTCATACCAGGAACGGCATTGGGGTTTGCAGAGGTAATGACCCCTTCTCCTAAGACAGTGAACGTATCAAAAAGCGGAAGAATGGTATAGTTCTGAAAGACAGAAATTTTTTCATTCATTAAAGTTTCAAAATACTCCGGACTTGGCGTATAATATGAGTCTCCTCCGGCTGTACCTATTTGAGCGACGCTTCCCAAATCATAAAGTAAATGCGCTCTTGTTGTGAGATTGATTTGATTTGCTTTCTCGGGAATATCAATCACAGAAAACAATTTAAATTTACTTCCAGAAAATTCATCGACATGAATTCTTTTTTTGTCTTTGGAACTAATTTGAATGCCATCGAGAAAAGCATCTTCTATCCATGTTACCCAACTTTGGTCTGTGCCGTTATTGTTGATCAGGGTGTCGAAACTCCGAGAACAAAACATTAAATCAGATAAGTACTCTAAATGAAGTTCCTTTGGATCAAGATGAATACTGAAAAAATGCAAGCCATTTGGAAAAAGAAAAAGTTCAACTTGACTAAAATTGGTCTCTATTTCTTTGAAATTTTCGCCTGCCTTTTTCTTAAAGATGACACCATTAGTTGGTTCCAATTGAAGAACGGTGACACTTGAATCTTCTTCTCCTAAAAAGAGTAAATCTCTGAATTCAGGGTAGAAAGTATTTTTAAGAAAACTTTTGGATGTGTCATCAAGTTTTTCCTCTTTGAAACCTTGTTTGATAAATCGTTGCTTCAATTTTCCAGAAAATTTCCCTTCAAAAATTCCGACTAGTCTGATGATGGCATCGTTTGCTTTAATTTGTCCGTGCATGTCTAGTTTAAATAAGTTTCATTCACCCAACCAGTATCGATCTTGTCCGTCACGTAGACCCATGTGTCGTTGCCAATGTCTTGGCTAGAGTCTTGCAATTGCCAAATCGAATCATTTTGGTTCATTAGTTTAATGATTTCACCGCTAGTACCTGGACTAGTTCTAAGGTTGAGCCCTTTTGTATTGACGATAAAGGAAGTTTTGGAGCTAAATAAAAAGGTTCTGATGGCGTCACCATAAAAATACCCAATAAAGGTCAAAAGGGTGATCCAAAAAATACGTTTAAGTAATCTAATTCTTTTTTCCTTTTTATTTCGTTCCTCGATTTCTTTATCCCATTGCTCATCTCTTTCTGCCTGTTTCTTTTTATAGATATTACATATCTTGATATACTCATCAATAATGTGAGCAGATTCAGTGTCTTCAGTCTCGCATTTTCTTGAGCAGTAAGGGATTTGATAAATTTCTCCTTTTCTAATTTCTTCTATAGGAGCGTCTCCGTAAAAGCTACCACAAAAAATACAAGATTTATGCTTGCCCTTAGAGCCGGTTATAAAGTGCTTCTTATTGTTATAAATATAGTGTGCAAATTCCAACTTTCTCATTGCAATTATTTATTTGGTAAAAGTTTCATTCACCCAACCAGTATCGATTTTGTCCGTCACATAAATCCAGGTATCGCTACCAACATCTTGGCTAGAGTCTTTCAGTTGCCAAATCGAATCATTTTGGTTCATAAGTTTGATGATTTCACCATCAGTTCCTGCAGATTTTCTTAAGTTGAGCCCTTTTGTATTGATTATTTTACCTGAGGAGCCTTCAGCAGAATCGTCACCGATAATACCAAAGTATTTCAGCGCGCCACCAATTAATGCAATAACAACTAACCAAGAGAATATCTTAGAAAAACATCCGCCACCTCCGGAGGAAGAATCATTTGAAGTTGTGGTACTTGAGTCATAGGAACTACTTGAAGAAAAATCTGATTTAGTAGATTCATTTTCAGATTTTGAACTACCAGTTGAACTGAAAAAGCCACTAGATTTTGGTGTCCTTGAGGAGCGCTTAAATTCATCAGCCTCATAGGCATATTTGACGCGATACACCTTTACATCAGCCTCATAAGCATATTTTACCTCAAAGGCTTTGTAATCGGCTTCATAAGCATACTTGACAATGAAAACCTTTTCATCAGCCTCATAAGGATAATCTACGAAATAAACTTTAACATCTGCTTCGTATTTATATTTAACTAAGTGAATTTTAGGCATATTGAACTTTTAACAAATTAACAAATTATTGCTTTTATCCACAAGCAATGCTTGTTAAATATCGATTTCCTATATTTGAACATGACCAAACTGCTACTCATCGGAAGTCCGTCGGTGAATTACTTTATTCACGGCAAAGAACTCACCCTTGAGTTTGATTTTCCTAAAGCTTGGTTGGTTGTGCTTAGTTACAACCAGATTCCAGTTTCAGATAAAATCAAAAAACAGCCTTTACGTGGAATTCAAAATATGCTTATTGTATGAATTACACGTTGACCCGCATTCAAACCCTAGCCACAAAAGAATTTGGACAAGCAATACCACGTATCATCATTGCACTTATTTTGGGTTTTGCCATTTCTGCGCCATTTGAGATCAAGATTCTTGAGTCCGAAATTGACTCTAAACTTAGTGCTTATCAAAAAGAATACGCTGAAAATTTAAATAACCAGACCGATACCCGATATAAGCAAAAAGTTGCCAAACTTGAAAAGGATAAGGCTGCGTATGAGCAAAAATTGGAGGGTTATGTAGCCGAAATCGACACCAAACGTGCCGAAAAAAATACGTTCATCAAACTCAATGCAGTAGAAGTGGGCTCATGGAGAAAACAACTCGATTTAGAGGATGGTCAAATTAACCAAATGTCTGATGATCTGAGACAAGCTTACAAAATTGTGAGTTCCTATTGTGGCTACCTATGCGAGGCCAAGATGCCGTATCCCGATGATTTACAAATTAGATAAAAAATAAAATTATGAAACGACTTCTTTCTGTTTTAAAAATCACCCTTTTAGGATTTTTGTTTATTGATATTATTCTCGCTATTCTCCTG
>JBIIZI010000190.1:0-3846 GCA_044346375.1 Crocinitomicaceae bacterium
ATAGATAGTTACTCAGAAGGGACAAAAATGCAGTGGGAGTACCTTCTATTCATGACAATTTATGGAGTGATTGTGAGCGTGATTTTAGGATATTTGGATCGCCCGGTTCTCGAAAAACGCTTGATTTTTGGAATTACCATTGGCTCAGTAATCATGGGTATTTTATCTTTTTTAATTGATAATCAAACGCTACTTGATCAGGCTTTATATCTATTCTTCGGAGTTGTAGTTGGTCGTAGAGCAGTCGTTTTAGTTGATTTATTTCTTAAAAAAGCTTCTAAATAATCAGCTTTTAACTTGAAAAAAAATGAAATCGACTTTTGATTCCGAAACCGTTCTCACCGAACTAATGATACCAAGCTATGCCAATTTTGGAGGCAAGGTGCACGGAGGTATATTACTTTCCTTAATGGACAAGGTTGCTTATGTTACAGCTGCCAAGCATTGCAGTGGTTATGTTGTGACTGTTTCAGTTGAAGGTGTAGAATTTCTGAACCCTATCGAAGTAGGCGATCTTGTAAGTTTGAAAGCACGCGTCAATTATGTCGGAAAGAGCTCCATGATTGTTGGTATTCGTGTTGAAGCCTTAAATCCAAAATCAGGTGATGTCAGACACACCAATTCTTGTTATTTCACCATGGTAGCAAAAGACGATAACGGAAATCCAACACCTGTACCAGGATTGCGGATCACTGACGACGAGAGCTTGAGGCGTTTTGCTGAAGGAAAGGCCTTGAAGCATTTGGCAAAACAAAAAAGTAAACTTTTAAAGATAGATTTTCATGATAAAACCAATGCTGAATTGCTATTAGATATTGATGGAGAGCGGATGGTTTTTCAGGAAGATAATTAAAAGGAATGGAACCAGATAACTCAAGCTACCTCGAACCCACCTACCTTCGCTACATCTACGACGGCCTCATCAAAGGTAGCATTCATCCTGAAAATGCCGCTGAATTGCCAGAAGGTTTAATAGGCTTGTATGAAGAAGGCTTTGATGAGCGCATCTCCGTAGTTCAACGTCAAAAACACTTGCAGCTATTTGCTTTTTGGGCTTTATTGAAGAAGGAGGTAAGTACCGCTTTTGTAGCAGAAGTTTTAGGCGAAACCGAGGAGAGTATTCAAGAATTTATCTCCACTTACAGCCCTTGGTTCAACAGCCCAGAGAGCGGTAAATACCAGTTGTATCATGAGCGCTTGAAAGTGTATTTATTGCAGAAGTTTAGTGAGGATTCATTTCAGTCTATTCTCAAAAAAATGATTTTGACTTTATCTAAAGAATCTCAGTCGGATGAAATCAAAAGCTTCACAAACGAGTGGAAAGGTTTTTATTTTTTGCTAAATGGTGATTTGAAAATTGGTCTTCAATTCTTGGAAGCGAATTTAAAAGAACAAGATGCAAATTGGTGGGAGCATACATTTGATCTTTATTGCAACTGTATCTTTTCAAATCAAGGTTATCAAATTTCTAATTCTGAGCTAGAATTTTATGCTAAAATCAGAGGGCAACATCAGTGTTTAAATGCAGCTAAGCTTGTTGTAATTAATTTTGAGCATATACCCTGGGATGATTTTGATCAATTAACCCAAGAAGCAAGATTCCATTATCTCTTAGCTGAAGTTTTCAATAAATATTTTGATAAATTATCTAGAAATTTAGTTGAAAAAATCATACTTGACGAGTCTCATTATCTATCCTATATTCTTGCATATGCTTGGAAGTATAATTCATGGGAGAATGAAGATATACTCTATAAAAGTTTAATTCAAAAAATTAAGTTAACTGGTTCACCATATTTAAGAATACTCCTTAGACAAATTGATGGGGGCCGTCTTATGCTGAAAAAATCTCCCATTCTTAAAACATCTGATTACAATGATTGTTGGGAGTATCTTTCTGAAGATTTCTTGAATTGCATTCAGATTGGCACAAATAATTTATTACAAGATTTCTATACTGACGCAGCGTTTATGAATCAAATGCAAAAGCAAGATCTTCTCTATGTTTTAGCTGATTTTGATTCTTTACATATCCAAATCGATAAGTTGCGGAGTTCAAAAAATCAAATTTACAAGTCACCCTATTTTTTTAAAATAATCGAGATTTTTTGGTTACATCCAGCCTGGGAAATAGGTGAGTTTGGGAATGATTTGGTTAGAAATAAAATAAAGGGCTCAAAAGACGAAAATCAACTAGAAGCATTTAAAAATTGGATCTATCACTTAGCTAAAGCAAAAAATACATATTCGATTGCAATTCTAATTTTTGACATTATTGAAGTAATTGAAGTCTCTGACGCATTTGTTAACGAAATCATTGACATGATCCTTGAATGGAAAGATGCACAAGTTCGCGGTCAATTTATCGCAAGTGCCAATGAATTTTTTATGAACAATCACGACGAAAGATGGCTCCGATTATTCAAAAAGCAGCTTTACAGGTTGTGCAGCGAGGCCAGTGATATATGGGAAACTCAGGCACTTATCGAATTATTAGAAACTTTAAAGGAGAGAATAACTAGCCAAGAATTCAATGATTTTAATAAAATGCATAAGCTACTGAATACCATCCCAAATGCATGTGAATTAGATTGGCAAGAATTCTGGAAGACGGCAGAGCAATTGAGATTGAAAGGGGTAATATAGATCAACTCTAAAAAAAAAATATCGGTTTTTTAACCCAAAACAAAACCCAATTTTTATTTTGACATTTTAATGTAAATGAATAACCACCTCGAACCCACCTACCTACGCTACATTTACGATGGTCTTATTAAAGGAAGCATTCATCCAGAAAACGCCGCAGAATTACCCGAAGGTTTAATTGGCCTTTACGAGGAAGCATTTGACGAAAGACAACCCGTCCATCTACGTCAACAATTATTGCAGCGCTTCGCCATTTGGGCCCTGCTAAAAAAGGAGACATCCGCTCAATTTATTGCTGAGGTCTTGAACCAATCAGAAGATGAAATCCAAGAATTCATTGCCACATATAGCGCCTGGTTCAACAGCCCAGAAAGTGGCAAATTTCAATTGTATCACGAGCGTTTAAAGGTGTATTTATTGCAAAAGTTGAGTGAGAGTGAGGTTCATGTACTACATGAGAAACTAATCTCAAGATTAGAACAGGCCATCGAGGACCAAAAAGCCGATGAATTTGAGTGGTATGGGTTGGAGTTTTTAACTCAGCATAATGCGGTAAACGCCATGCTCAATGGTGATGGAAGTAAACTGCTAGATCTCGCCTACAATCAAAAACACTGGCAACGGCAACAAAAAATTAGCAAAGGTTACATCTGGACCAAAGCAGGATTACATTCGGTTATGAACTGGGCTTCAAAATATAACGATGACGAAGTTATTGAATGCGGATTACAATTGGTTGATTTACATCATCAGGAACAGAATGCAGCTCCGCAAATTGTGGCTTTAGTTGCTGAAGGAGATTTTGATTCAGCGCTCAAGAGAATCGAACAGTTTGGAGGAAATGATAAAGAAGGTCTTCAACGAAAGTTCATTTTGTACATGCTTTGTTTGATGGAGCTGACCCTTTTAAATAGTAAAGATAAACCATTTCAAAAAGGAGGAATTGACAAGATATTGAAACATTTGGATGAGCAGATACCTGTTGATCATTCGGTGTTGAATTGGGGTGAGTATTTTTCAAGTTATTTAGTTTTTCAAATTTCCTCAGTTATAGCTGAATTAGAATTAGATTTCATGATCATTTATCAGAGAACAAATGATTGGGAAATTGAGTGGATAAAATCTAAAGGGCCTTATAGTAAAATTGAAAGTCAAGTTCTTTTAACATCGATCAGATGTTTTAACGACTCTCAGTTAATG
>JBIIZI010000043.1:0-13330 GCA_044346375.1 Crocinitomicaceae bacterium
TCATTTTTTGGATCTTTAAGGTCGCGAAAATCAAAAACAAATCCTTGTTTGATCTGTCTGAAAGCCTGCTCTGTTAAAGTGGAATGTTGCGACGCAATGAGCTCTTCCATGCGTTTTTCTACTTGAAATTTGAGCTGCATGCGGGCATCTAGGCCTAGTTGATCGCGGTAAAAAACAAAACATTTTTTGTTGTTGAGGACCTTCTCATTGAGTTCTAATAGGATATCGAATTCTTGATATGCTTTAGCCTTATCAAATTCTTGTATTTCGAGGTAGTCGTCTATGAAATAGTAATGGATGTTTTTTTCATCTTGGGCCATGAGGCGATGTGCCATAATTTGCCCGGGGTCGGCGATAAGTACTTTGAGTTCTTGCTTGCCTTCGTCGGCTGCCTTGAGGATGGCAACCAACAACAATAACAGGACAACTGGCCCGAGTACAAGCATGTACCAAAATCCTTTTTGACCAAGTCTTTCTTGGATTTCGCGTTTGGTGAGTAGCAAAAACTTAGACATCTTGGGTTTCTTTTTGAGTGATCAGGTCGACAAAAACTTCTTGCATAGAGGGCAGCAACAGCTCGAGGTGTTGGACTTCTACGTTGGCCTGCAAACTGCGCATGAGGTCGTTTATGGTGCTGGCGCCACGAATTTGCAAGATGCATTCAAAAACGCCCTCAGAGCGTTCTTTTTGTTCGAGCAATGTGAAGTCGGTCCAGAGCGCATTGGCAAAACTGAGCATATTGCCTTTAAAGCGCACAAATATGCGGCCTTTGGCATGAGCCTGACGCAATTGAAGGACGGCATCTTGGGCGAGTAATTTGCCCTGATGCAACAGCGCTGCGTGGTCGCAAATTTCGTCGACGCTTTTCATGTTGTGCGTAGACAATATGATGGTGGTGCCCTTTTCTTTGAGCGCCTTGATTTCGTTCATAATGAGCTCCACATTCAGTGGATCAAAACCAGAAAGGGGTTCATCTAAAATGAGCAGCTTGGGTTGGTGCACAAGCGCGGCAATAAACTGCACTTTTTGAGCCATTCCTTTGGAAAGCATGGCAATGCGTTTGTTTTGCCAATCCTGGATTTCAAAATGTGCAAGCCAATAGTCGACATGTTGGGCGGCTTCTTGTTTGGTGAGGCCTCGGAGTTGGGCCAAGAACAATAAATGTGCGCGAACCTCCATGCTTTTGTACAAGCCGCGTTCTTCAGGTAGATAGCCGATTTGTTGCAGATGGCTCGACTGTAAAAGTTGCCCGTCAAAATAAATGCTGCCTTCATCTGGGCTGAGCATTTGGTTGAGCATGCGAATAAGGGTAGTTTTACCCGCTCCGTTCGGACCTAAAAGCCCAAAAATTTGACCTTTCGGAACTTCCAAAGAAACGTTGTCTAGGACCAACTTGCGCTGATAGGACTTGCTGATTTGCGCTACTTTAATCATGATTTAAAGCTAAGAAAAATCTTGACTAGCGCAACGTTCGAAGTGGTTTCCAGTGGAATTTTTTAGCTAAAACGAAATAGAGCCCTGTAAAAATGAAAAGGCCGCTCCCTAAATGCAGGAGTAGCGAACCCGGTGGGCGTTGATCTAAAAACAAGGCCTCGGTATGAAAAACCTGCCAAGAACTAGAAACAACTAGTACGCCAAATAAGTTGTTGAAAATATGAAACGCCAAAGCGAGCTCCGAGCCGTCGTCTTGAACAGTAATGAGCGCTAAGAAAATGCCCGCCATGAGGTAATACAACAAAAGCCCGTAACCCATGGCCGAAATTTCAGGATTTGAAATGTGCATCAAAGCAAAAAGCAAGGCGCTAATAAGGATGCTCGCCAATGCGCTTTTGGTGCGCAAATACAGCCCTTGCATGGCGTAAACCCTAAAAACAAGTTCTTCTGCTGCGGCTTGCAAGGGCACCATGAGAAGGGCTACTAATAGCAAAGGAAAAAAACGTTCCGCATTGAAATTCCATGTCAGTTGTTTGGTTTGCCCTAGTAACGTGACCTCGGCAAATGCAAAAAGAAAAAACAAAACAACTAAAACGGCTCCAAAGCTAAAAAAGCGCTTCCACCGAAAATGAGTTGCGCTGGTAAAAATATTCAGGAACGGACGCCGATGGGCAAAACGCAGGTAAACCAGCAAACCGGCAAACATCAAAACAAATGGAATAAGTACCCCTATGAGCAAGCGAAGGGTGCCGTAACTAGCGATAAATGCAGGATTTTCAGGATCAAAAACAAGTTCTGGGAAATTGAATTTCAGATCGAGCAGCAAATATAGATTGCCTAGGATGTATAGGATGATCAGCAGCGCAACTCCGCCTAGATACAGCCCAACAGAGGTGCGGCCCAGTTTCGCTAAATCCAGGAATTTCATTAACTAAAGATGTCGCGCATGCGGCTAAAGAAGCTCTTGTCTTTTTGGGCCTTATGCGGGTCGAAATTTTCGGAATCGCGGAGTTTTTCTAGGATTTCGCGTTCTTCCTTGCTGACGTTTGTTGGCGTATAGATGTGTAAATGCACGAATAAGTCGCCGGTGCCGTAGCGCTGCACACTCGGTAAACCTTTTGAGCGCAAGCGGAGCACCTTGCCACTTTGGGTTCCGGGGTCTACTTTGATCTTGACCTTTCCGCCTACTGTGGGCACTTCGATAGAAGCCCCAAGAACGGCGTCGCTAAAGTTGACAAAAGCGTCGTAATGTAGGTTTTCGCCTTCTCTGCGGAGGTCGTCATGGGCAATTTCTTCGATCACGACAATGAGGTCGCCGGCAGCACCATTGAATGGCCCTGCGTTTCCTTTGCCGCGAACACTTAGTTGCATGCCTTCTTCTACGCCCGCAGGAATGTCGATTTCAATGATTTCTTCTTGTTTTTTAAGGCCTTGTGCGTCGGCATCGGCTGGCTTAGACTCGACGGTCTTGCCCGCCCCCTGACACACATGACAAGCCGATTGGGTTTGCATGGCGCCCAAAAAGGTTTGAGCCACGCGGGTAATGCGGCCAGTGCCCTGACAAGTTGGGCAGTTTTTGTAGGTCACGCCTTCGGCCTGAACCAATTTGTTGACTTTGATTTTTTTCTTAACCCCACCTGAAATTTCTTCGAGGGTGAGTTTCATTTTAACGCGCAAATTGGTTCCTTTTACGACGCGTGAACCGCCACGGCTTCCGCCAAAACTGCCACCGCCAAAAGCACCACCGAAGATGTCGCCAAATTGCGAGAAGATGTCGTCCATGTTCATGCCGCCACCGCCAAAACCACCAGCACCACCCATTCCGGCATGGCCAAAGCGGTCGTATTGTGCTTTTTTCTCGGGGTTGCTCAGGACTTCATAGGCTTCGGCAGCTTCTTTGAATTTGTCCTCGGCACTTGCGTCGTCGGGGTTTTTGTCGGGGTGGTATTTGAGGGCTAACTTGCGGTAAGCCTTCTTGATTTCGGACTCATCGGCGCCTTTAGAGACGCCCAGCACTTCGTAATAATCGCGTTTGTTACTCATGTTTTATTTATTGACCAACAACAACTTTTGCAAAACGCAAAACCTTGTCGTTGAGGTAATAACCCTTTTCTACATCTTCAATTACTTTACCTTTTAGCGCCTCCTCTGGTGCTGGCACATTGGCTATAGCCTCGTGCACGTCGCTGTCAAACGACAAGCCTTTTGATTCCATTGGCTTCAAGCCTTTTGATTCTAGGATACCCTTCAGTTGGTTAAAAATCAAGTTGAAACCTTCTTTGATTGCCGCTAAATCTTCCAAGTTTTCATTGGTAGCAATGGCGCGTTCGAAGTTATCCAAAACGGGAAGCATAGAACTGATCACATCTTTACCAGCTGAAGCGATTAAACTTAATTTTTCTTCGTTGGTTCTGCGTCGGTAGTTATCGAACTCCGCATAAAGACGCACAAATTTCTCTTTGTATTCATCGACCAATTGTTCGCCATTGGTGTCTTGGCTTTCTTGGTTTTCTTGAGGCGTTTGTTCTTGGTTCATTTCTTGACCTTGATTTTGTTCTTCGTTAGGTAGCTCGTTCTCGACTGACATAATTACAAATTTATTCGTTGCGTTCTTGTTGACAAATAATAGACCAAGCCATATTTCGAGACAAGCTGGCAGTAATTTACTGACACAAGTGTCAAAAAAGCAGATTTTCTAGAAGTTGCTGAAGTTTGTGTAATTTTGAAACCTCTAAGTACTCCACTATGAAAAAATTACTCCTCGCCTTCTTGCTCTTTTCAAGCTTCGCTCAAGCGCAATTGCTGTATCAAATTACAGGCAATGGCCTGACACAAGCTTCTTATCTGTACGGAACAATTCATATGCTTCCGAAGGAACAATTTGAGCTCAGCCCTAGCCTCAAACGTGCTTTTGATGCCGCTGCGACCATTGCAATGGAAGTAGATTTGAACATGAGCGGCGCAGAAAAAATCGCAATTGCACAAAAAGTGTTGCTTCCAGAAGGCAAGTCGCTCAAAGATTACATGGCCGAACAAGATTACATTCAACTCAAAATGTACTGCATGGACAGCCTTCAATGGAACGAAGCCAAATTTGAGCGCAGTAGCAAGCTCAAACCCATGTTTTTCTCGAGCATTTTGATGCAAGAAAGCATGTCAAAAATGGCCTCTTACGAGATGGAATTCAATAAGATGGCTAAGAAAAAGAACAAAAAAACAATAGGGCTCGAAACCATCGATTTTCAACTTGGCTTGTTTGACCAACTCCCAATGCAAACACAGGTAGATATGCTCAAAAAAGATTACAATAGCGATCTCAAAACCTTTGACACCCTCCTAACCTGCTACCTTCAAGAAGATCTTGAGAAACTAAACATACTCATGAATGCCGAAACAGCAGCCTACCCCGAGTTCAACGAATTGCTTTTGATCAACCGAAACAAAAGCTGGATTGCACCTATGGACACTCAAATGCGCAAAGAAAGCACCTTTTTTGCTGTTGGCGCTGGGCATTTAGGTGGCCCGCAAGGCGTTATTTCTTTACTGCGCAGCGCTGGCTACACCGTAACTGCCATCAAACAAAACTGACATGAACTTACAAGAACAATTTCAACAAATCATTGAATTCAGACGCAGCAATCGCAAATTCGACCCCGCTGTAACCGTACCTGCAGAAGTCATTGAACGCAGTTTACAGCGTGCCATTCTTTCGCCGAACTCCAGCAACATGCAACTTTGGGAGTTCCATTGGGTTTCATCCGCAGCTGAAAAAGCGAAGGTTGCAGAACTGTGTTTAGGGCAGTCAGCAGCGCGCACTGCTCAAGAATTGGTGGTATTTGTAACGCGACCAGACAAATGGAAGCAGCGCAAAGACTGGCACTTAGCTCAGGTGCTAAAAGAAATCAATGGCGAGCCTACGAAGGCACAAAAAATGATGCTTCAATACTACGGAAAGGTGATGCCGTTGTTGTATGCAGCCGATCCATTTAGAATTCTAGCTGGCTTGCGCCTAACCGTTAGCTTTTTTGGCGGCTTATTCAAGCCTTTCTACCGTACAGGCGGCGCTTCTGCAGTAAGAGTCGTTACCCATAAGTCTTGTGGCTTGGCTGCACAAACTTTCATGCTTTCAATTGCCGCAGAAGGTTTTCATAGTTGCCCCTTAGAAGGTTTTGATGAAAAACGCTTAAAGCGCCATTTAAAATTGCCGCGCCGCGCAGAAATCAATATGGTTATTGCGGTGGGCTTAGGTACCGAACCTGGAATTTGGGGCGAGCGCGTGCGCGTTCCGTATCATGAAGTAGTTGTCAAGTATTGAGGTAATTACGAATCCCTACTTTAAGCGCTGGTTTCATTTCATGGCTTTCGAGGAGCGAAATGATAGACCGCACCTCCTGATCAATTTCGGGATACATTTTCACGAATCTTTTGAGGTGATACAGCGCATAAACCCGATTGGCCACCGCGCTATCAGGATGGGCAAAAACCTCAAAGCAGTAGTTCAATAACTCCGCTTTGAATCTTCTTTTGATTGGTAACTCGAGTAAAACAACAAGCAAACTTCTTTGGATGCTGTGGTTGGTGGTATTGAGCAAACCAGCCGTTAATTGATCTTGAAAAGGTGCAACTAGAGAAGGCTTGGCTTTGGTAATGTGTACGAGCAACCAGGCACTATAGGCCGGCACCGGATGAGGTTTGACAGACAACGAAAGATGGAGCAACAATGGAATGGCTTTTGGATGCTCCAAGAAATATTGATGAAAGTCCGTAAAGCGAGGCTTCTTAGCCCGCGCTAAAATGAGTTCCTCAACGGCACTTTCATCTAACACTATTCACTTTTAGGTTCCGCTTTCTTTTTGCTTGGCTTCGCTTTGTCGATGCTAAGTTTCAATGCGTCTTGTCCGGTTTCAAAATCGAGTACAATGGTATCGCCTTCTTGTAAGTTAGAGTTGATGATTTCTTCGGCAAGTGGGTCTTCGATGTATTTCTGAATGGCTCTTTTGAGCGGACGCGCACCGAATTTTTCGTCGTAGCCTCTTTCGGCAATGAAATCTTTGGCAGCTGAGGTGCAGCTCACGTGGTAGCCAAGGTTACCAATGCGCAACAAGAGCTTTTCGAGTTCGATGTCGATGATGAGGTGGATGTCTTCGCGCTTCAATGACTTGAACATGATCATGTCGTCGACGCGGTTCAGGAATTCGGGTGAAAACGCTTTGCGCAAGGCATTTTGAACCACGGAAAGCGCATTTTGTTCTTGGGCCTCTTGCTGTGCTTTGGTACCAAAACCCATGCCGGTTCCGAAGTCGGCGAGCTGGCGCGCACCAATGTTGGAGGTCATGATGAGAATAGTGTTTTTGAAGTCTATTTTGCGACCCAAACCGTCGGTCATGTGGCCGTCGTCTAGCACTTGTAACAACAAATTGAATACATCGGGATGCGCCTTTTCGATTTCGTCTAGTAAGACAATTGCGTAAGGCTTGCGGCGTACTTTTTCGGTGAGTTGCCCACCTTCCTCGTAGCCGACGTATCCTG
Source organism: Crocinitomicaceae bacterium (assembly GCA_044346375.1). Taxonomy (GTDB): domain Bacteria; phylum Bacteroidota; class Bacteroidia; order Flavobacteriales_D; family Crocinitomicaceae; genus UBA952. The sequence continues at coordinate 6,964 of JBIIZI010000043.1, forward strand.
GAGGGGCACCTACAAGGCGAGAAATGGAGAATTTCTCCATGTATTCGGACATGTCTACACGGATGAGCGCGTCGTCGGAATCAAAGAGGTTTTTGGCGAGAATTTTGGCTAATTGGGTTTTCCCAACACCTGTTGGGCCCAAGAAGAAGAACGAACCAATTGGTTTGTTAGGATCTTTTAAACCGGCGCGGTTGCGCTGAATAGCACGTACTACTTTGGCAACTGCTTCGTCCTGACCAATAACCTTACCGCGGATTTGCTCGGCCATTTTGACGAGCTTACCGAGTTCTGACTCAGAAATTTTAGTGACCGGCACTCCGCTCATCATGGAAACAACTTCGGCGACGTTTTCTTCGGTGACCACCACGCGGTTGTTCTTAGCTTCTTCTTCCCATTTGGTTTTGGCAGCTTCGAGGTCTTCTTGCAACTTGCGTTCGGCATCGCGGAGTTCGGCTGCTTTTTCGTATTGTTGCGAGCGAATAACTTCGGCTTTTTGGCCTTTCAAGCCTTCAATTAAACCTTCAATATCAGTAATTTCTTTGGGTACATGCAAATTGGTAATGTGCACTCTGGAACCTACTTCATCAAGAGCGTCGATCGCTTTGTCTGGCAAGTGGCGATCGGTGATGTAGCGTTCTGTCAGACGCACGCATGCTGCAATTGCTTCATCGGTGTAGCGCACGCTGTGGTGATCTTCGTAGCGCTCCTTGATGTTATTGAGGATTTGAATGGTTTCGTCTACAGAAGTAGGCTCGATAATGACTTTCTGAAAGCGACGCTCCAAAGCACCGTCTTTTTCGATGTACTGGCGGTATTCGTCTAGAGTGGTGGCGCCAATGGCTTGCATTTCGCCTCTAGCGAGAGCTGGCTTGAACATGTTGGAGGCATCTAGCGAGCCGCTTGCACCTCCCGCACCAATGATGGTGTGGATTTCATCGATAAATAGAATGATGTCTGGGTTCTTTTCGATTTCTTGCATGACTGCTTTCATGCGCTCTTCGAACTGACCTCTGTATTTGGTGCCCGCAACTAAAGAAGCTAGGTCTAGTGACACGATGCGCTTGTTGAAAAGAATGCGCGACACTTTGCGCTGTACGATGCGCAAGGCCAAACCTTCGGCAATGGCTGACTTTCCAACACCGGGTTCTCCGATTAAAATAGGATTGTTCTTCTTGCGACGCGACAAAATTTGACTAACGCGTTCGATTTCTTTTTCGCGGCCAACTATGGGGTCAAGACGGCCTAGCTCAGCCATTTTGGTGAGGTCGCGTCCGAAGTTGTCGAGGACTGGCGTTTTGGATTTAGGATCTGCGCTTTTGCGCTGTGCTTGACCGAAGTTTTCTTCGCCTTCTTCTTGGCCTGAACCCGGAAATTCGGCGCGTGGTTGTTGTTTGTCTTGTAACATAAGTTCGTATTCTTCTCTGGCATTGGCGTACATCAGACCGTATTTATTGAGTACTTGGCACGCGACGGCGTCTTCGTAGCGCAAGATGGTCAGTAAAAGGTGTTCTGTGCCGATGATGTTTTGTTTGAATTCTTTGGCTTCTAGGTAGGATTGCTTGATGATGTTTTCTGCTTGTTTGAGGAGCGGAACGTTGTGATTAACGAGCTCTCGGACAGCACTTTTGGCAAGGATTTTTTCGATATCGTCTTTAAGTTGTGCTAAATCGATGTTGAATTCTTTGATGATGCGTATGGCAGTGCCTTCATTGAGACGAATAAGCCCCAACAATAAATGCTCTGCACCGAGAAACTCATTGGACATGCGCACAGCTTCGTCTCGGCTGTAGTTGATCATGTCTTTGACGCGTGGAGAAAATTTGGCTTCCATTATTTACGATTGCTTGATACAAATATAACTTTTATCTCTGCATGGCATCCGGTTTTATTCACAATTTATCGACGCATTTTGTTAGTAAAAAATAGGAAAGACAAGCCGCGGGGGGCTTCAATTTATTAATTTTGGTACGCTAATTAATTTAACGCATAGACTAACTCAAAAATATGGCTGAAGGCGAAAAAATCATTCAGATCAACATCGAAGATGAAATGAAATCAGCATACATCGACTATTCGATGTCTGTAATTGTCTCACGTGCGCTCCCAGACGTACGCGACGGCTTCAAACCAGTACACCGCAGGGTACTTTACGGGATGCAAGATCTCGGTGTATTCTCCAACCGTCCACACAAGAAATCTGCAAGAATTGTCGGTGAAGTACTCGGTAAGTATCACCCACACGGCGACAGCTCTGTTTACGACACAATGGTGCGCATGGCCCAACCTTGGTCTTTGCGTTATCCGCTTGTCGACGGCCAAGGTAACTTTGGTTCCGTAGATGGCGACAGCCCCGCTGCGATGCGTTACACCGAGGCGCGTTTGCGCAAAATTGCAGAAGAAATGCTCGACGACCTCGAAAAAGAAACCGTCGACTTCCGCCCTAACTTCGACGACTCCCTTGAAGAACCAAGCGTTTTACCAACCAAAATCCCGAACCTTTTGGTAAACGGGGCTGCTGGTATTGCAGTTGGTATGGCCACCAACATGGCCCCTCACAACCTCACCGAAGTTGTAGACGGCACCATCGCTTACATCGAAAACCACGACATCACCCCAGAAGAATTACTCAACTACATTAAAGCACCGGATTTCCCTACAGGTGGTATCATTTACGGCTACGAAGGCGTACGCGATGCCTTTCTTACTGGGCGTGGCCGCGTAGTAATCCGCGGAAAAGCAGAAATCGAAGAAGAAAACGGACGCGAACAAATCATCGTTACCGAGATCCCTTATCAGGTCAACAAAGCCGAAATGATCAAAAAAATCGCTGACCTAGTCAACGACAAAAAGATCGAAGGTATCTCCGACCTGCGCGATGAATCTGACCGCAACGGTATGCGCATTGTGTTTGAAATCAAACGCGACGCCATCGCCAATGTTGTCCTTAACAAACTTTACAAGTTTACCCAACTTCAAACCTCATTCTCTGTCAATAACATTTGTTTGGTAGATGGCCGCCCACGCCTTTTGAACGTGCGCGACCTCATCCAAGAATTTGTAGAGTTCCGCCACGAAGTCGTGATTCGCCGCACGCGCTACGACCTTCGCAAAGCCGAAGAGCGCGCGCACATCCTCGAAGGACTCATCATTGCCTCAGACAACATCGACGAAGTCATTGAAATCATCAAAACTTCCTCGAGCCCAGACGACGCCCGCGACCGTTTGGCAACGCGTTTTGGCTTATCAGACATCCAAACCCGCGCTATCGTCGACATGCGTTTGCGCCAACTCACCGGCCTAGAACAAGACAAACTCCGTGCAGAATACGACGAGCTCATGAAGCTCATCGCCGACCTCAAAGACATCCTCGACAAAGAAGAGCGCCGTATGCAGATCATCAAAGATGAACTACTCGAAGTACGCGCTAAATACGGCGACGAACGCCGCTCCTCCATCGAATACAGCGCAAGCGAAATGCGCATGGAAGACCTCATCGCCGACGAAGAAGTCGTCGTAACCATCTCACACGCTGGTTACATCAAGCGCACCAACTTAGCTGAATACAAAGTGCAAAACCGCGGCGGCATGGGCTCCAAAGGCTCCGCTACCCGCGACCAAGACTTCCTAGAGCACCTTTTTGTTGCTACCAACCACAACTACCTTTTGATCTTTACCGAAAAAGGACGTTGTTTCTGGATGCGTGTCTATGAAATTCCGGAAGGCAACAAAACCTCTAAAGGGCGCGCCATCCAAAACCTCATCAATATCCCTGGCGACGACAAAGTCAAAGCCTACGTTAAAGTCCTAGACCTCACCGACAAAGACTACGTAGAAAACAACTTCATCGTGATGTGCACCAAACAAGGAGTCATCAAGAAAACCTCACTCGAAGCGTATTCTCGTCCGCGCAGCAACGGTATCAACGCTATTGGCATCCGCGACAACGACGAACTCCTCGAGGCAAAACTCACCAACGGCAGCAACGAAATCGTATTGGCAACAAGCGAAGGACGCGCCATTCGTTTCAACGAAGCCACTGTGCGTCCAATGGGCCGCAACGCCTCTGGTGTACGCGGTGTCAGCCTCACCTCACCTACCGATGTCGTTATTGGCATGATCTGCGTAGAAGACATCTTCTCTACTATTTTAGTGGTTTCAGAAAAAGGCTACGGCAAACGCACCTTCCTCAATGACCCCGAAGACAAAGAACCCGTTTACCGCATTACCAACCGCGGTGGTAAAGGTGTCAAAACACTCAACATCACAGAAAAAACCGGCAAACTCCTTTCGATTCAAAATGTATTTGACGAAGACGACCTCATGATCATCACCAAATCTGGCGTCACGATCCGCATGCACATCGATACCATCCGTACCATGGGCCGCGCCGCGCAAGGCGTTAAGCTCATTAACCTCAAATCTAACGCCGAAATCGCAGCTATTGCCCGCGTACCGCGCGCTGAAGACGAAGACGAGGCAGATACCATTGAAGGTGCAGAAAATGGCACGGAAATTGAAAACAACGAAGCGCAAAGCGAATAAAATTTAAATCATGAAAAAACAACTCCTCCTAGCTGGTCTGAGTCTTGTCTTAAGTACAGCTACTTTTGCCCAAAAAAAGAACGTCACTGACGCCATCCTTTTGATGCGTAAATACAACCCAATGGGTGATGTCGCAGCCAATAAAAAAACAGTCACTGAAGCCAAAAACTTCATTGACCTCGCAGCAGCCAACGCGGAAACCGCCGAAGACCTCAAAATGCACCTTTATCGTGGCGAAATCTATTATTGCCTCAATGAAATTGGCAATATCGAGTCCGCTACGTCAGGCGCACCCCAAGACCTTTCCTCAATGAACGCCAATAAAACGGTAGCTGTCGCGTCTTTCAAAAAAGTCCTCGATGACCCTAAAAAAGCCTGGACTACCGACGCACAAAGCTTCATCAATAGCCGTGTCGATTTCATGTTCAATCAAGGAATTGTTGCTTACAACGCCAAAAAATACGTCGATGCTGCCAATGCATTTATGGCCGCAAACGAAATCAAATCTTATTTAGGCGAAAGCTTTAAAGATGCAGAGGTCAACACTTCATTGGCTGCCAATTACGCAGTTGAAGATTTCCTCGCAGCCAAAAAGTACGACGAAGCTTTAAAATTTGCACAAGGAATTTCTGAAAAGATGCCGCAAAACATCGATATCCTTATCAGTATCGTGAACATCAACTTGCAAAAAGGCGATGTTGCCGCTACCGAAACCTACATCAATAAAGCGCTTGCACTAGACCCGCTCAACAAGCAACTTTATTATGTATTAGGCACGAGCTACATGGACAAAAAGGAAAACGATAAAGCGACAATCGCCCTCAAAAAAGCGATAGAAATCGACCCTACCTACAACGAAGCACTTTATCAATTAGGCGCTCACCTCTACAACCTTGCCGTAGAAAAACGCAATGCTACCGTTGAGCTAGATTACAAAGATCCTAAAGCAGCCAAATTAGAAGCTGAAGCCATGGATTTATTCAAGCAAGCACTAGAGCCTTTAGAAAAATACGTTTCTCAAAACCCAGACGACAAAGCCATTCTCGATATCCTTTACAAAACCAACATGAAGTTAGGGAACATCGAAAAAGCAAAAGAATACAAAACAAGATTAGACGCATTGAAAGGCTAAATCTGTTTTTCTTCAATACGATCAAACTGCCCTCAATTGAGGGCAGTTTTTTTTTAGCTCAATTGCACATTTTTATTAACTTTGGGATATGGAATTTGTACACCCAGAACGCTTATGGTTCCTTTTCTTTTTACTGATTCCAATCGTCATTCATCTTTTTCATTTTAGAAAACGCAAGACCCTCTATTTTTCGTCTTTGCGCTTCATTCAATTTCTTGAAAAAGAACAGCAAAGCACTAGAAAACTCAAGCACCTGTTGGTCTTGATCTCCAGAATTTTAGCGCTTGCAGCCCTGATCTTCGCTTTTGCCCAACCACAAATTAAAAATGGCGCAGGGCAACACAACGGCAAACCAGCACTCCTTATTTACCTAGACAACTCCTTTTCCATGAGTGCCATTGGCACCGAAGGAACCCTGCTTTCCGAAGGCCGCGAACTCGCCAAGCGCATGCTCCAAAAAATTGCCCCTGACACACGCGTTCTTATTTGTAGCAATCAGCTCAACCATTCCGAGCAGCGTTTTCAAACCAAAGCCGAGGCCTTGCGCTACATAGACAACCTCGATATTTATGCCCTGAGCCGCAGCCTCGACGACGTCATCACTTGGCAGCAAAGACAAATCAAAAAACACCAAGAACAAAAAGAAAAACTAGGCCAAATCAGACAGGTCTTTATTTCCGATTTTCAACGAAC
>JBIIZI010000195.1:0-3698 GCA_044346375.1 Crocinitomicaceae bacterium
AAGTGCCTGCAGGTAAGTTATTGAAAACCGGATTTACAACCGCCGTTCCGCCGTTAATTGCATAAGTATAAGGGCTTGTACCGCCGCTTACCTGGGCTGTTAGAACGCCGTCGTTGGCACCATTACAGCTGATCATTGTCGGGATCATGTTTACATTGAGTGGCGCTGGTTCAGTTACCGTGTAAAGAATGCTGGTACTGCAACCGTTGGCGTCAATGACACCAATTGTGTAGTTGCCTGCACCTAGGTTGTTGAACGCATTGCTCGCTTGGTCTGCGCCACTGTTAATGGAGTAGCTGTAAGGAGCCGTGCCCCCATTGGGTGTGACGACCAAGTTGGCTGTTTGCGAACCCGCACAAGCTATGGTTGTGGTTTGCGCAAGCGTTGCCCCGATGGTTGTGGTGGCAGCAACAGCGATGCTTCCTGAAACAGCACAGCCTTGGTTATCCATTACGGTATAAGTATACGTTCCGGCGCCGATATTAGCGAAGGTATTGGCGCTTTGTGGTGCCGAATTATTGATTGAATAAGTAAACGGACCGTTGACGCCGGTCGCGAGAAGCTGGATTTCGCCATTGGTTGCATTGCAGCCTGGTTGTTGACTCACTATTGGGTTTACGGTAGTGGTTGAGGCACCAATTACGGAAATACTGAAGGTGTATTGGTCGTTACATGAATTTTCGTCGTTGCCATTTGCATTGACATTAGAGAGCTGAAGCAGAATGGTATTTGTCCCCGCAACAAGACCCGATGCAGTCATGTATATCGTATCGATTTGTTGGTAGCTGCCAAGATTGCTGCTTGTGTAATTTTGACTGCTTGCGCTTGCGCTACCGGCTTGTGCCGAAACTGTAAAAGAATTGACTGCGTTCGCCCCTCTATTTTCGACGACAACAGCAATTTGTGTACTCGCACCACAGATACCTCCCGTTTGGACGGTGAAAGCGTCAAGAATGGCTAAATCAAGGCTGTCTGGGTTCATTTTAAATGCGGAAACGTTCGTCACGATATTGTTATTTGAATTCATGACCACACCGGTGTAGTAAAATGTGAGTCCGTCAAAGTCGTCTACACACATGTGGTGGTAGTCGCCCCAGCGCGTATTTGAGGTGCGAGCTGACATTCCTTGCTTGATGACCATTTCAGGGACCGTCATTTGACCCAATGGATCACATGCTCTGCGTCCGGTCATTTGTATGGAAGGGTAATCGGGCGCAGTTGCACCTGATGTAGAATAGGCCATCATGATATTTCCATATTTGTCAATATTGATTGCAGGCATCCAGCGGTTGAGTGTAGTACCTGGTGCATAGGTTCCTTCTTGATATACTGTCCAAGAACCAGTGCTACCCGTTGGTCTGCGAAGCTCTAGCCAACGCACGCCTGCTCGGTTATTGCCATTGACATCAGTAGATAAACACAAAGCCATCGATTGGTGGTCATTGAAAACGCGCATAGGTGCTTTGTACATGACGCATTCGCGCAGTGGATCGAGCTTTACGGTTGTGCCAGGCTGAGCAATGCAGGAAAAACTTGTAAGGCCGCACAAATCTGAATCAATTTCCGTGATGGGAACATCTTGGATTTTTGCAACGCTACCGGTGTTGTTGGACCAGTTGATGGTCATTTCCCAGATTTCAATCCAGTCGTTGGTTGGGCTGTCAGGCGAACCGTTGGAGTGTTTTTCGTCGTCGCGGTGACGCACAAAAAGAGGCTTTTGGCCAGCTGGAGCAGCTAAATCACCTTCGAGGTCTACAGGTGTAATAGATTGAAATCCAAAGCCATTGAGCGTGTAGCCAATAGCCATGCCAATAAATGGCGAGCTCGCACCTGAAATGAGTGCGCTGAGCTTCATGGCATATACGCGTGGCGGACCTCCTTCATTGGTAGATGCGAGTAAAGCGTCTGAAGATTCTGAAATACTCCATTTTGGATAATCGGGGAAATTAGGACAAGTAAATTGGTAGAAATGGTAGGCGCCTTGCGGGTCGCTGGTTTGGGAGACATAAACCAATAATTTCTTCTGTGCTTGCGTAGAAAACTGGGTAATGATCCAGCGTTTTGCTGATTTGTAATAAAGAATGACAGGGTCGCCTAAGCCGGTTACAGTTGGGCTACCAAGGGTGGTTGCCATCACAAGTGTACCGCTTACTGCAGCCCCTGTGGATTTATTGAAAATTTTGTAAGAGCCGCCGCTGCCCGCGTTGGTTCCTTGAATATACACTGTTGAATCAGCTTCGCCTGTTGGGTCTGGAGGAGAAATGCCATTGCCAATTCCTTGTACCTGCCAAAGCAGGCTTGCAGAGGTTGTCTTTTGTGTGTTTTGGTGTTGTTGCCACACCCAATCTGGCTGGTGCGTATTTGTACTGATTTGAACAGGAAGCTCGCGGCCTTTGAAATTAGGAATAACGATGTCTTTTTTAGCATCGGCTTGGTCTGTAGCAGGAACGAGTGTCGCTATAGTTGGGCTGACATAGCCATAGAACGTTGCTTCTTGTGCAAATAAATGGGAGCAAAGTAAGCACGTGCCAAAAATGATAAGCAGTTTCATTTGAGTTGGTTTTGAGTTTAGCGTGCTGAATTTATGAAAATTTATCTGAATTAGCGTCTTTAGGTGTAATTTTACGTGCAATGAAACTCATTTTATCCCCAGCGAAGCTCATGCGCGCCCATCAGGTGCCTGCCCATGGCAAACCCGTTCTTTTGAAAGAGGCGAAGTTGCTGATGCAGCAATTAAAAGCTTGGTCGGTTCATGATTTGAGTAAACACATGAAACTTTCTGAGGTGAAAGCTCAAGAAACCCATCAGCTCCTTCAAAATTGGGGTTCAAAGAAGAATCTTGTTCAAGCGAGCCCAGCCTTGTTTGCATACATAGGTGAAGCTTTCAAAGCGCTAGATGCCGCTTTGTGTTCTCAAGAAGAATTGGCTTACCTTCAAAATAACTTATTTATACTTTCCGGAGTTTACGGCCTTCTGAAGCCTCTAGATCAAATTGAAATGTATCGCTTGGAAATGGCCCAACGCGGAGTAGCACCTGATGGTCAATCACTTTACGAATTTTGGCGTGTTAAAGTTGAAAAGCAGCTCTTGAAGGCCCTAGCTAAAGACGAGTACATATTGAATTTAGCGAGTTCGGAATACAGCGACCTTATTCAGGAGCCGAAGTTGCGTTCGCGAATGGTGACACCACATTTTTTTGAAGAGAAAAGTGGTCAACTCAAAGCGGTATCGGTCTTTTCGAAGCAAGCCCGCGGAACTATGGCTAAGTGGTGCGCAACAAATGAGCTTTGTGAGCCAAAAGCCATTCAAGCGTTCACAGAATTGGGTTATCGGTTTGCAGCTGAAAAGTCTAGCGAAAATGACTGGATGTTTATCCGTTGAAATCGAAGTCTGGGTTTTGTTCGAGAACCTCCCAAGTATGATCAGCCAATAACTTCACGCTTGCCAAAAAAGTGAGCTCAGCTCCAGATTTGCCCCAAGAATTTGGGCCAATAAGCGAGAGCATTAGTTTGAGGTCGGGTTTTCTGTAAAGGTGGTAGACGTGATTAATAAGTGGCTCAAAACGCAATTCAGTTTGATAGATGTAGTCAGAAATCGATTTGCGTGTTTGGATTTTTTGAGCCTGTGCCGCTAGCAATTGCATTTGCTCATAAATTTGAGAAAGCTGCATGTCGGTCTGTTGATTCATGGCGCTAAGT
>JBIIZI010000245.1:0-13276 GCA_044346375.1 Crocinitomicaceae bacterium
TTTCTCGATGCTTTAGGTAAATTCCGCAGTTTTTTAGAAAAGTGTAGTGTGGCATTTTATATGTCATGCATACTTTTGGTATTTCAATATTTTCAACTTGGGATGCTCAGTAACATCATCATGATCGTTGGTTTACTGTCAATTGGTTTACCACATGGTGCGCTTGACCACCTCTATTCGGTTTCAAATCAGCGCCGAATTCCTTGGCGATTTATCGGTGTTTATCTCGGCTTAGGTTTGTTGTTGCTAGTCGTTTGGTACTTCTTGCCCCATCTCGCACTATTTCTATTTTTAGCTTATACAGCTTGGCATTTTGGGCAAGCCGATTTCGAAATTTGGAAGTTGGGTAGCGGGGTCAAAAGTTTCTTTTGGGGCCTAATTGTCCTTGCACTCATTTTGGGGAGTCATTGGACAGAAACAAGTCAAATTTTGATTGAAATGGGTATTTCCTTGCCTCAATCAAAAGATTTCTTGGGTTCTTTCAGTGAAAATTCAACTTGGGTTTTACTTTTTCTTGTTTTGTTATCCTTACCTATTCAAATTGATTCAAGAGTAAAAGAAACACTTTTCTGTTTATCCATAGGAGCATGGCTGCCATTACTTCCTGCATTTGCTTGTTATTTTGTATTTCAGCATAGCTTACATGGTTGGCAGCACCTTAGAGAAAAAATGAAGTTGAGCCACCGAAGTATGTGGCTACAGGCCCTACCTTTTACTGTAGGAGCATTGGTGTTGTTCGGAGCCTATTTGTATTTGATACAAGAACCCAATTTGGGTCAGGTGTTTATCTTTTTGTCAGCACTGAGTTTCCCACATGTGTATTACATGCACAAAAGTTATCTGAAACCACAATAAGGCTATTCGCTGATGAGCAGCGGTAAGGACTGTTTATTGATTTTTAAATAGTAAGTCCCTGAATTCAATTCCTTACTTAAAAACAGTTGCCCGTTGGTTTGACCACTTTGTACAAGCTTCCCTTCCTGATTGAAAATCTCATAAGGTAACTTTGTTTGGATGCCAATGATTTGAAGGGTTTGACCACTCATGATTGGATTAGGACCCACTTTAAGAGTGCTGAATTCAAGGTTGTCGAGGCTGCTATCTTCAATTGTTAAATTGATGGTAACGCTGCTGTCGCAACCGTGGATAGAGGTGAAGAATTGAGTGTACTGCCCTGAGGTGTTGTAGGTAGTTCCGTTCCAAGTGAAAGAGTCAAGTACGGTGCTGTCTATGACAATAGCATCGATTGGATATACATTGAGGTTGAGTGTCACAATTGAATCGCAACCAGCAACGGTTTGTAAAGAATCTGTATATACACCGCTTGTCCAATAGGTTTGTCCATTCCATGGATAAGATCCGCAAGCAGCAGCCTCTAAGTTGGTTGTTATGGCTGGTGATATGGTGAGGTTTAATGTTACTGTTGAATCACAACCCCATACTGTTGTTCCTTGATAAACGTAGGTGCCACTTTGGGCGTAGTTTTGCCCGTTAAATGAGTAGGGATCGCAAGTTGTGATATTTAAAGTTGAACTTGTTTGTAAGTGTTGATTGATGACTACACTCACCGGAGCACTTTGGCCACAGCTATTTTGCGCAAGAACCGTAAGCGTTCCGGATTGAAAACTTGGAGAAAAGAGCAAACTGATGTTGGTTCCGGTACTAGAGCCTGTAGCACCTTGCGGTGTAGTCCAGACATAAGAACTTGCATTTGCAACACTAGCAGTGCTGAATTGTTGCACACCGCCACTATAACAAAAATGCAGCGCACCATTAATGGTACTTGGCGCAGCAGGAGCTGTATTGAGCGTAACGGTTACGGCTAAACGATTTGTAGATTCTAGTCCATTTACGGTTTGAGTAGCATAATAGCTTGTTCCGGTCACCAAAACAGTTGTACTTGGCAAAGCTGTGCCGCCGGTCGGAGTGGCATACCATTGAATAGCTGTACCGGTTGCACTCAATTGTGCCAAGGTTGCACCTGCGCAAAAACTTTGATTAGCGGCGCCGGTTGGTGCAGCTGGTGGTGCAGGTGGCGGCACAAATGTAAAACTTGCAGTTGTAATGCCGCGGTTGCTACCGCCGTGGTTGCTATACGTAAAGGTAGCCGAACCCGAACGCGCCCAAATAAGACTAATTGCTGTAGGTGTAGCCGAAAAAGCGTAATCGTTGGCATCGCCGGTATTGAGTGCGCGCGTTGCAATAATGGTGCGGGTTCCGGCATTGACGACATCAGAAGTGATGGTCCAGTTTTGTTGGGCGTCGGTAACGGGTGCAGCAAAACCTGTGAGTTTGCAATCAAAAGCGCTGAGAGTAGTGGCGCTATGGACACCCACCACATCGGTGCCGTTTGTCATGGAGCTAGCATTGAAGCCAAGCGCAAACCAGCGGCCGGCAGGGCCTGTTAGGGTTAAAGTCACTTGGGTACTGATGTCTATTTTGGCAGTCATGGCCAGGCCTGAAGTGGAGCTTAAATTAACAACGCCTGTGGTATAAGATTGCGCATAGGTTGCAGGCAGTATGAAGAGGAGTAGAAACGCCAATAAAAGTGTCGTCTTTTTCATTTTATTCATTGTGATTTGTAAATAGGGCATTTAGTTCAGGGTTTTGATGCAAACGCAATAAATCGTCAATGGTTCTGCCTTGTGCATCTCGCACGTCTAGACGAGCTCCGGCAGCTAAGAGTTGCTTGATTTGCTCAAAACGAAAGAGGTTGAGGGCTAAATGAATGGGATAACCCAATTCTTCAAACTGGCAAACCTGATTGACATCTGCTCCTTTTTGGATCAGTAAGTCGAGCATTTTGGCATCTCCTTTAAAAATAACCCCATAAATAGGAGCGCCTTCTTTGAAACATTGATTGGGATCAGCTCCGGCCTCAAGTAAAACTTGGGCTACTTCATGATTGCCGCGATAAGTAGCTAGCAGTAAAGGTGTGGCGCCGTGTTCTGAGGTGAGGTTGAGGTGTGTTGGATTTTTGCTGAGGTATTTTTCCATTTGCTTGGCACTGCCTGATCGCGAAATGTCAAAGACACTTTGCGCAAAAGTGAAATTAGCTAAACACAAGAAAGTCAGTAAGAAACGAAGCATGGGTGCTGCAAAAATAGTGAAACTTTAACTACTGAATGATCTTTAATTCTGTTCTTCGGTTTTGCTGGTGTTCTTCGTCGGTGCATTGGATGTCATTGGCGCAGCGGTTTTTCAATTTGTATTCTCCGTAGCCTTTAGCAATGATGCGTTCTGCACTTATTCCTTTACTGATGATGTAGTTTACACAACTATTCGAGCGCTGTTGCGACAACCATTCGTTGTATGAATCGATACCTCTGGAGTCAGTGTGTGAAGATAGCTCTAATTTGAGGTCATTGGTTTTCATGTATGCAATCACTTTGTCTAGTTCTTTGATACTCTCTGGACGAAGATCCCATTTGTCGAAATCGTAGAGGATGAGGTCTAGGTTGATGAAAGTTGCCGAGCTATTTGGCTTCATTTGTAATTGGATGACGTCCTTTTCTTCACAAGATAGGCGGTCTTTGATAGAAATGTATTGATCTTTGTGGTTAATTGCTGTGATCGTAAGTGAGTCTACTTTCAATTGCGTGATGTCAATTGTGCCTTCTTTTTTAGTGACAAATTTGCTCACTAATTTTTCATCCGAAAATAACTTTACGAGCGCGCCGTCGAGTGGCTCACCTTTATAAGAAATCAAATTCAAGATACGCGTCTGATTTTTCGGAGTGGCTTTGAGTACAATGGTCTGATACGGATCGAGTTGGTTGGTAAAGCGGATGCTATCTTTGAATCCTGTTTGTGCATTCATGTAGGTAGCTATATAATCTTGACCAATAACGCCAATGAAATTATCCTTTCCAAATTCGTCTGTTGTGAGTTTTTTATAATAAGAGCCATCCGCGTTATAAATGGAAATAGGCGCATTTGGAAGGGCTTTTTTTAGGCAGTCTTGCAAGACCAACTCCACGTAGCGCTTTTGTCCTTTGAATTGCACACTAAATACTTCGTCTTTCCAGTTATTGCGGTTTGATGACAAGTACCCCTTGCCGCTGAGGTCATTGACAGAGAAAGCAAAGTCATCGGCATTAGAGTTTACTGGAATGCCCATGTTTTTTGGTTGGTTCTGTATAAAATCAGATCTAAAAACGTCTAGGCCACCCATCCCGGGCCAACCAGTTGAAGAAAAATACAGAAAGCCATCTTGAGAAACAAAAGGAAAGTTTTCGTCGCCAGAGGTATTGACAATTGGACCCAGATTTACCGGCGCCTCGTAGCTCGAACCGTTCCAGGTACAGCGGTAAAGATCAGCACCACCAAAACCTCCTGGCATATCAGAAGAGAAGTATAGGTGCAAGGAGTCGTCTACTACGCCATGCGCAACCGAGTAATCAGGATTGTTCCATTTGAATAAATCGGTTGCAGACCATTCCCCAAGGCTGTTTTCGTAAATAACAAGCTTGAGTCGATTGATTTTGACTTCGTTTTCGAGGTCGATGCTTTCGTGATTGCTTGTCATGTAGGCATAGCGGTTCGTTTTTGAGAAACTCACTGGGCCATCGTGGGGGTTGGTTCTTTTGATGCCGTTCCAGATTTGGTCCTTCTTGCTGCCGTTTTTTGCGTAGATGATATCTGTAAAGTACTGACCTGTTTTGCCGTAAATACGATTGACAAACCCTGAGTTATATTGTGTCGATACATACAATACTCCTTCCGGATAATCAGAAGCAGCAAAAACTTCTCCGGTTTCGGAACTTCGAAACAATTGAATTGTGTAGTCAGAAGCAATTTGATAACTCGCCTGAACAAGACTAAGGTTTTGTTGCCAGTTCTGTAAGTCTATATTGTCAGGGAATCGTTTGAGGGCTTCTGCAATGGTCGTTTCCAATTTTAGATTTTGTTTGGTCAGTTGCAAAAGCTGTAATTGTATTCGAAAATCTTTGGCATTGGCATCTTTACTTTGTGCTGTTAACTTCACAGACCAATCCAATGCTGCTTCGTATTGTTCAGATTCGAAGGCAGCCGTAATAAGCGAACGCACCACATGTGTGTCAAGGGTTGTGGATTCTTGTGCTAATTCGAGCCAAATTGGATAAGATTCAATGAAATTATAGGATTTCGATAGTTTTTCGGCATATGCTTGCTTATACGATTGTGCATGGAATGCAGTCGATATCAAAACAAAGAGGATAAATGTTGTAATGCGCATCTTAAAAATATCTTGGGCTAATAAAAGCGTTGAGTTTGGAACGCAAATCAAAGGTGAGGCAGATTTCATGGCTGCCCCAATTGCGGTAAATAAGTTGGTTGACTGGCAATTCATAGGCATATCCCAAAGACCAACGGTCTGTTGGAGCATAGGCACAATTGAAGCCAACGCCTTCGTGGTAGCGGTAAAGCAAACCGATCCAAAATTGTTTGTATAAAAATGCCGAAACATTCAAGTCCAAACTGAGCGGTGCGTTGGCCGTATACTTCAATAAGATACTTGGCTTGATATCAATGACCGAATTGTACGGGAATACCATTCCGGCAGTGAGGTAAACATGGCGTTGCAAATAAGAATTGCTGATGGTATCGAGGTTGCGTTCAATGAGGTGCGGAATACTCAAGCCAACGTAACCTTTTTTGTGGTAGGCATATAGCCCTGCTCCTAAATTAGGTTTGCTTAGGCTGTAGCCTTGAAGCATGTTTGGGTCGTTGAGGTCGGTTGCCAAAAGCGAAGAAAAATTGGCTTGGTTGTTGAGCCAACCGCCAGACATCCCAAAAGAGAGCCGCCAGCTACTGTTCTTAAACTTGAGGTGGTATGCTGCATTGAAAAGGGCAGCAACATTAGACCGCGATCCAATTTTGTCGTTATTGACAGTAAGTCCTAGACCAAAGTTTTTGCGGTAAATTGGAGCATGAACAGACAAGAATTGAGAACGCGGCGCGCCTTCCCAGCCCAACCACTGCGCGCGGTGCACGAGTGTTGCATTGAGTGAGCCCCTGCTTCCGGCATAAGCAGGATTAAAGTGCAGCGGATTGAAAAAATAAAGCGAAGATTGTGCAGTTTGCTGGGCTATTCCAGCAAAAGAAACCACACAAAACAGGAGGATGAGTACTTTTTTCATCGTTTATGGTTGAATTTCAATGTATCCTTTGAGTGGTTCTTGTGATTTTTTGTGGGTATCAATGTAATAGAAGTAGGTAGCTGCAGGTAAAGGCCCGTCTGGGTTTCCTTTTTCAGACCAACCATTCCAATTGTTGAGATAGGGTTCTGCTTCATAAACCAAATTTCCCCAACGGTTGAATATTTTCACCTCCAACTCAGGGTATTGTGCGGTATTTTGTAAAAGCCAGGTGTCATTGAGGCCGTCGCCATTTGGCGATAAAAACTGTGGTGCGACCACCTCAATAAGTGGCAAGCATTCAATGGAGAAGGTATCTGTTAAACTACATTGATTGGCATCTGAAAGCGTTAAGATAAATGTTCCGGCATCGATACCGTCTAAATATGCTCCATTTTGTCCGTTGCTCCAGTTGTATTGTAAATTCCCGAATCCGCCAGAGCCCTGAACGCTGATAAAGCCGTTGTCTTCACCACATTCGGATATTTGCGATCCAATAAAGTCAATTACGAGTGCCGAAGGTTGCTGTAAAGTAGCGAAGGTATCGACCTGGCAGCCATCTTCATTGGTTAGGGTAATATTGTATGTTCCGATAGCTAAATTCTCGGCGCTACTAGTAGTTGATGCAAATGGTGTCCAAGTATAACTAATGGCTGACTGAGAACTAGCTACAACTTGTATCGAGCCATCAGATCCGCCATAACATGAAATTTGATCAACATTTAGGGCGCTTATATTAATGAGATCAGGGGCTTCTAAAAAGATGGAGTCTGAACTGCTACACCCAGTGCTGTTGTCTGTAATCGTGAAAAAATAGCTGCCATCGACATTGACTTCAATTGCCGGGAAATTATTTGGCCCAATAATACCGGGTCCGGTCCAGAAAATAGTACTTGGTGGGGTGTTATTGACGCCAATCAGTATCGGATTGAACTGACAATCCAAACCGCTGCTCGGAAAGGTATATTCAGTAAAGCTTGGGTTGGTATTGACTTGCACAATAAAGGTGTCAATATTGTTGGTACAGCCATTGAATGTGGCGGCAATTGTAATGGTTCCTGAGGTATTTTGCCCGTTGTTATCGGTACTTGTAAATGCAGGAATTTGTCCGTTACCAGAGGTAGCCAATCCGATGAGCGTATTGGAGTTGGTCCATTGGAGTTGAGCCCCGGTAGGTGTGGTTTGGTAATCTGTGAAGTCAACTAAAACGCCAGGGCAAAATGTGGTATCGGCCAAACCAATTGCCGAAATAACCGGCGTAACAACGACAGTTACGGTCTGCGGCAGACCCGGACATTGGTATCCAACTGCACTGATCAAGTAAATAGCCGTGTCCAAAGAATTGCCATTATTCGAAAGCGTTTGGGCAATGTTTGAACCTGAGCCCGGGTTTTCACCACTTATGGTATTTGGGGCTTGCACCAACCATGCAAATGAAATATTTGGCAAATTACTGGTAATGTTAATGGAGGTTTGGTCACCACTGCAAATGCTTTGTTGGGTAGGGTCTACCTGTACATTGGCAGTTGGCAATACATTGATTTCAATCTCGATCGGCGCAACACTCGTACAACCAACGCTTGCGGTAAGCGTTACCGTTCCGGTATTGTTGCTGGAGTTCGTTAGGATTAGTGGCGCAATTGTGGTGGTATTGATTCCTGAGCCACTTGTGAGGTTAAAGCCTTGTACATCGACGGCACTTTCGAGCTCCCAAGTTACGGTGTAACCAGGAACTGTGGAGGTCAATAAAATAGGCAAAAAGGGTGTCCCGGAGCAAATATCTTGGGTGAGTGGCAAGGCGAGCACGCTTCCCGTAGGATTGATAACCAAAATTTGCATCGTTGAATCCATGCCGCAACCGTTGCCTGTATAGAGCCACATATGGTAGGTTCCTGGGACACTGAATTCGAGCACCAAACTATCAGATCCGTTGGTCCAAGAAGCGAAGTCATAGCTACCCCCTACAAAACCATTTGATGAACCCAAATTACCATAAGTTACAGCAAAACCTGCTGTTTCTTGTAGTTTCCAAAAATGACCATAATTACCGCTACAGGTACTGCCATCTACCATTTGGCCACTTTGACTAGTGTTGTTAAAAGATACAGGTTCGTTCTGGCATATTGGCGATACTGGGCTATACGTAAAAGCGGCATCCGAAGGAGCTGAAATAATTATAGGGCCAACGGTTGCAAAGGTAGCGCCACAGACATTCTGCGCTATGATAGTGGCGCTATACGCGTTCTCAATCAGAAGTGGTCCTACGGGGTAAGACTGTCCGCAACTACTTGTATTGAACACATGAGAGATGGTCGTATCATTCACCGTGCTGAAAGTAACAACAGGTGAGTTGTCGGTGAAAGAAACCGTGTAATTGGTTCCTGGAATGTTATTAGACAAAACATCAATTTCATAAGGAAAAGGCAAGCAAGTATTCTGGCCCGAACCAGATACACTCAAAACAGGAGCTGCACCATTAAAGACCAAATATTGTGTACTCGTTTGGCAACCATTGCTCGAGGTGAGAGTATGCGTGACGACAAAACCACCGAGCGGAAAAGAATGCGAAAGTTGCCCTCCTACAATTGCTGTTTGCGTTTGATTTCCGCTGCCATCGCCCCAATTGAAACTTTGGCTCACATTCGGATAAGTAGGCGTATTGAAATTAAATGTTGTTGTGGTTGCACCAGCTGCCGTACATTTTTTAAAAACGGTTTGTCCGTTGAGAAGCTGCGTCCCGAACCCATTACCCGAACTCGCCAGCGTAATTTGCGAGCTAGGCATAGCCTGCACCACTACGTTCACCACCGCCGTAGACTGCTGTCCATTAGGGTTCACTACCGTAAGCGAAACAGATTGCCCTGCAGTTGCCGTATTATAGACCACCGCATGCGGCCCCGGATTACTCGCCGCATTCGGCAAACCATTTCCAAAATTCCACGTATAAGTGGCCCCTGCAGCTGTGCCCGTCGAACTACTCGCAAAACTGATGCTTTGCCCTTGACAAATGGTTATGGTTCCGTTGCTGGCCGCCGGCAAACTATTGATATTGGCAATGGGTGTTTGGGCGAGGGCGGGGAGGCTAGTGAGTATGATGAGTATAATCACTACCCTAGTTAGAATCTGTTTCAATTTATTTTTATTAGTTAATAATGGTCACCCAAAAGTGTTACGTGTCCTTGTTTCTCAATTAATACCTTGGTTTCTTCAGCTATAAATTCTAATTGCCAAATATAAACTCCATCTTGTGCAAATGCGTTTGTAAATTTATTACCGTCATACCCAGATTGTTGTAAAGAATATGGTCTAATAGCGTATCCAGCCCATTTTTCATTCGGATCTCTTGTTTCAAAAATTAGTTCACCCCAACGATCATAAATTTGGAATCTATATGTTCCAGGTTGTATTTTACCCGTAATTACTGGAAAGAAGTATTGATTTGTATTGTTTACTTCTCCAGGCGTAAATGCATTCGGCACATACACAATCACTTCATCTTCAATTCGGATAATTTGGGTCACGGTATCAGGACATATACCGAGGTTATCGGCATAAAGTGTTACCGAAAAATAGCCAGGTGAACATCCATACGTGTAGTTCAATTGATCTGTATTGTAGGGATTGTAACTTAAAGTAGGGCTTGTGTAGAGCTCACTCATTGGCAATTGTGGATCACATTCACCTAAATCCCAAAAATAATTGGTAGCATTTTCAGAAGTATTTATAAAGCTAAATGTAGGATTTAATATAGACTGGGAAGGAATTTCCGGATCGATTTCAAAATTAGCGTTTGCCCATTCAATAGCGTCAACATTAAAAAATGCGCTGGTATCATTATCACAACCAAAGCCTGAGTTATCTACTATGACATAATAACTTGTGTCACTATTAATAGTACCCGTATATTGATTCAGAATAGAAGAGTTTTGTACTATTGTCGGATTTGGATTGATCTCGTTCCCAGGGCTAAACCACGTAAAGTTATTCGTTGAATTAGGAACGCCACCTGTTACAATAGCTTGAAGATTATTTGTTAATCCCATACAGGTCATGCTATCTCCTAAAATAGTTACCTGAGGGTCATCAAATACAGAAATTAAGAAAGTGTCTGATGCATTACAACCAACACCAGTTTGGTTCATCTCAACTGCAATACCAATGTTATCATCCAATATGATTGTGGTATAATTAAAGGCAACAGCACCACTAATATTCTGATAAGGATTACCATTTGGATATGAGCTCGACCATTGATAATTGGCGATACTTCCAATACCACCTTGAACGGTTGTAATAAGCGGAACTTCAGCACCTTCACAAACATTTGCAGTACCCACAATTTGAATTGTTGGATCTGGAAGGACAGTTATTGAAACTGTATTAGATGGAATGGAACCACAACCAATTCCTGATTGCTGAACAATTACATTGTAATTTTGAGTTCCAATTTGATTACTAGGCGGGCAGAATATTGAATCTGCTGTCATTATTGGAAGCCATAAATAGGTGTTGTTCCCAACGCCACCAAGCACTTGAGGAATGATACATTCTGCAGTTCCGCCTTCACAAAGTGTTTGGTTATAGATCGGATCAAGTGAAACAATAGGGTCAGCAACAACATCAAGTTGTGCAAACGGAGAAGTCAGCTGATTACAACCAACTCCAGGATAACTAATAACTGCGTAAAAATATTGAGTTGTAGGTTGAATGATAACCGGTGTTGAATAGCTGCTATTATTTGAATTTGGTAATACAGCCCCCCCTGAATTATTTGGAACATTATTTATGTACCATGTAAATGTTGGTGTCCCAAAGCCACCGCCACTTGTCGTGTTAAATGTAAAACTACCACCCACACAAATTGTAGTATCAGGTATTATCGGTGTTACAAAGAATGGATCTGAATTCACATTAACAATAGTTTGTGCGACAGCACTCAGACAGGTTCCTGACAAGCCAACTGCTGTATAAACAGTTGTATCGGTCGGGCATACAACTATCGACTGAGTGGTTTCTCCCGTTGACCAACTGTAACTTGAAGGGATTGGAAGACCTATTGGCGCCGCCGTAAGTGTAACGCAACCCCCTTCACAAATAGTTGGAATGTTATTTTGGATTGTAATCTGCGGGGCAGTTTGAATTGAAATAGAGACGGGAACAGCAGGGCTAGGGCAGCCGTTCATTGTATATACGACTTCGTAAGTGGTATTTGTTAAAGGATTGACTGTCACTACAGAAGAAGTCGCAATGGTATCAATAGGGTTATTTGTGGTCCAAACATATGATCCTGTATTGCCGTTTGAAGTACTTGGTGTGCCCGTACCGGTTAATTGAATGCTTTCACCAGGACAAATTATATACTGACTAGCAACGCCGACCACACTTGGTATCAAATTCACGTTGACATTTGTATATGCCGTATCCTTACAGCCGTTCAAATCGTAGATCAACTCATAAGAATGAATGCTATTTTGAGTGGCATTACCATTTTGTGGAGAAACCGTAATTTGATTTTGATTATTGACCCCAATTAGGCTATATCCGCTCCAAGCATAAGTGCCATTTGGTGGCGAAACAGTTGATGTTAGCGTGGTAGATTGCCCATAACAAATTGTAGGGTTTTGATTGATTTGCACACTCGGAACAGGATTCACATAAACGGATTCGGTTATTGTGTCATTACATCCATTTAAGTTATAAATCAGGGTATAGTTCGTTGTAACCGATGGTGAAACAGTTATTTGCGGTGTTGATGCTCCCGTATTCCAATTAAACAAACCACCGGGGATATTCGGAGTTCCAATTAAAATGGCATTCATACCCGCACAAATTGTGGTGTCATTAAAACTCACAGTTGGCACTGGATTTACAGCAACTATAACAGAAGCCGCAGTGCTCGGACAACCGTTGAGTGTATACACAACAGAGTAGTTAAAGTTCTGCGCCACTGTTGGGTTGGTAAGTGGCGGCGTAACACTGATGGTATTACCAGATAAGCCATTGGACCAAAGGTAGGTTCCTCCCGGAGCAGAAGGCGTGGCTGTTAACGTTGCAGCTGTACCGTTACAGATAGCAGCGACATTGGCAACACTCACACTAGGAATTGGGTTTACAGTGACAGTAGCAGTAGCTGAAGTTGCAGCACAGCCACCGATATTAACCGTAACGGTATAGGTAGAAGTAACAGTAGGGCTAACGGTAAGTGTTTGGGTGCTAGCACCAGTATTCCAAGAGTAATTTGCTCCGTTTGGTCCAGCTACAAGTGTAGCGGTTCCGCCAAGGCAGATGGTTGTGTCGAGGACGTTTGCAATAGGATTTTGAATAACGTTAACCGTAATATTTTTTGTTCCAATACAACCATTAGCTGTATAGGTGAGTGTATAGCTGGTTGTTGCTGCCGGGCTCACTGTGACCTGACTGGTTGTTGCGTTATTGGCATTAGCAGACCATAAGTAGGTACCACCTGTAGGAGTAACCGAAGGATTAAGTAGGACAGAAAGGCCACCACAGATAATAGTATCATTGATGGTAATAACCGGAATAGGATTTACGGTAACGGTAACAGAAGTTGGAGCGCTAGCACAACCATTAAGTGTATAGACCACACTGTATGTCGTTGTTGCAGTTGGGCTCACATTGATACTTGCCGAAGTAGCGTTATTGGCATTCACGGACCAAAGGAAAGTTCCACCAAGAGCAGAAGGAGTTGCTGTGAGCGTAGCTTGCTGCCCAGCGCAGATCGCGGCAGGTGTAGGGATTGTTACCGTAGGAATAGGGTTCACGACTACATAACCAGTTGTAGAAGAACTAGTGGCGGAACATCCATTAAGAGTATAGGTAAGCCCATAATTAGTATTTCCAGTTGGGTTTACTAGAATACTTGGTGTTGTAGCACCATTCGACCAAGAGAACGTACCACCGGTTGGGTTCACGGTGGCCACGAGTGTATCGCTAGCGCCATTACAAATGGTTGTTGTAGTAGGTAAACTCACAGTTGGCACTGGATTTACAGCAACTGTAACAGAGGCCGCAGTGCTCGGACAACCGTTGAGTGTATACACAACAGAGTAGTTAAAGTTCTGTGCCACTGTTGGGTTGGTAAGTGGCGGCGTAACACTGATGGTATTACCAGATAAGCCATTGGACCAAAGGTAGGT
>JBIIZI010000044.1:0-13272 GCA_044346375.1 Crocinitomicaceae bacterium
TTTTTTGTACCATTTGATTGTACGGAATGAGCTTAGCTTTCACTTCGATGTATCTGCGCAGCAGCATGAAGGCAAACGCATTTAAAAACATAATAAAGCCATAGAACATCACGGCTTGAGGCAAAAGCGGATACTTCGATAAAAAAGCAGTAGGAAGCGGAATAAGCGACATGGCAAATAATAAAAATGCATTATACCACACCAACTTAGAGGTAGAATGCGGAAGCTTATCAAATAAAGCGTGATGATTCAACCACAGAATTGAAATCACGACGAAACTCAGTAAATAATCAAACAACTTTGGCACAATTGAAAAGATGGCATTCCAAACCTCATTTGAAGTGCAGTCCTCTTTGAGTTGAGGAATATGCAATTGTAAAACCATAATTGTGATGACAATAGCAATCACTCCATCGCTAAAAGATTCTATCCTCCCTTTATTCATGTTAAAATTCATAGAACAAAAGTGTATTTATTTCGCTTAAGCTGCTTATTTATTTAATCTATTGCCACCTAAATCAAATTAAATACTAGCAATGGTTAAAGTTCTGTGGTCTCGATATCTTTAAGCTGTAATTGTAAATTAAACAAATGTATTATTCCATTGTTTCTACAACTTAGATGATCAAAAATGTAAGTTTCAATTTACACCGATGATAAAATACTTGCTCTGTTTTTTTGTGCTGCTTGCTTCTACTGCAGCATTTGCTCAAAAAGAAGCAAATGTGTGGCATTTTGGCATCGGACACAGTTTAGATTTTAATAGTGGTACTCCCGTTCAAACCTCAGGAAGTCAAATGTTCACTTTTGAAGGCTGCACCTCTTTTTGTGATGCAAACGGCGAACTTCTTTTCTATTCCAACGGAGGAGGAAGACTTCCTGTAAGCGGACAAGACGGCGGTAAAATTTGGAATAAAAACAATGAGGTCATGTACGACATGCAAGGCCAAGAAGGTGGAGGTTGGAGTGCAGCACAGTCATCCGTGGTTGTTCCTGCGCCAGGCGAAGCAAATATTTACTATCTATTTACCATGGAGGAAATAGAATTCGACCTTGATGGCGTTGTTCCTTCCGAACCAAATGGCAGAGGATTGCGCTATTTCAAAATTGATATGTCCTTAAATGGTGGTCTTGGGGAGGTTATTGAAGCCGATGTTCAAGTGTATGATTACTCGTACGAAGGGATCTGTGCGATTCGCCATGCCAACCAAACTGATTACTGGATTTTGATCAACCAAGACACCACTGGAATTGGGGTTTACAGTGTGACTCAAAGCGGTGTTCAATTAGCTGGAATATATCCAACTCCTTTTTCAACCTCAGGTGGAATCATCAAAGCGAGCCCTTATCCTTATGTGCCTGGCCAGACCTGTTGTAACAAGGTAATGACCCAAGCTGGACTTTTTGATTTTGACCTAAATACAGGTGTAATGAGTTTTGCTGCTGATTTAGGGGGTGCAAACTCCAGTTATTTTGAGTTTTCACCTAATGGACAATACTTGTACGCAGCGGTTATTGATCAGTTCAACGCCAGCACACAGTTGATTCAATACGATATCCTTCTTGCTCATTCTACCGGACAAGATTTGTCAGCAACCGCTCAAGTAATAGAGCAAAATTTTGATGGCAACTACATGCAACTTGCCCCTGATGGAAAAATATATTACACTTATCTAACGTTTGATCTGGCAACTGGAAGTATAGCAACCGGCATAGGAAGCATTAATTGTCCGAATACCTCAGCGCCAACAGTCAGCCTTTCTGTTTTTTCTTATCCCAGTGATTTTGTTACCTCTTTTGGATTTTTTGCATTGCCAAATTTCCCTGCTTGGATTTTTTATAACAGTTACGAAGCACAAATTCAGTTTGGCCCCGACACCGTTTATCTTTGCGCCGGAGAAACACTTCTTCTAAATGCAGGTGAAGGCACATCATGGTCTTGGGGAGGAGCTGCCGCCTCCAACACGGGTCAGTTCTTTACGGTTACCGGCCCGGGGATTTATAGCGCAACCGTTAATGGCGCTTGCGGATCGGGTAGTGATCAGATAGTCGTTTTACCATGTGCAGATGGCGAGCCTGTAGATAGTAGCAACGTAGCATTTGTCTTCCCAAATGTCATCTCACCCAACGATGATGGCATCAATGATTTTTTTGAAATTGATAACATGCCCGCAAATACAGAGGTCATCATTCTTAACCGCTGGGGAAATGTAGTTTTCTCTTCAACAAATTACCTGAACAATTGGGACGGAAAAGATACCTCAGGCCAAAACCTCTTAGAGGGTATCTACACCTATAAATACAGCACACTTAGCGGTAAAGTTGGTCATGGATTTGTGCACTTGGTGCGCTAACACTAAATCCTATTTGTTTACTTTTGTTCGTGCTGCAATCTAAACACTACAACCCCGTTCGGCCCATTTCCTTGAAGGGGAAATTTTTAGTTGGCCTGGTGCGCTTGCTTTTTAAAATTCGCAAAGTTTTAGGCGGGCAAGATTGGGAGCAGCCACTAGAAGGGCATCATGAAGACCCGCGCAAAATGACGCGAAAGCAGCAGCTTTATTTTGGATATAAATATTATTTCAGAGCCATTCTTCATGGCGAAAAAGGCGCGGGAGTAGAGCAGCATTTTCAAAGTCAAGCAGAACGTTTTGAACCGCCTCAGACAACTGCTCATACGCCTAAACTTACGCTTAGCTCGGGCGGCGACCTCATGCCTTACTTCTGTATCACCACCTCTCAATGTCAAAAACTATGGCAAGAAAGCGGTGACTTTTTCTTTAATGCCGACTTAGTAGTAGGTAATCTCGAAACACCCCTACATCCAAAAAAACCAGCGTCGTATGTGCCAGAAGTCATGCTGAGCAATATGTATTTCAACGCCAACGAAGACATGTTCAGTGTTTTTTCGGGCTTCGGCAAATTCAAGGGTTTTGATGTGCTCTCAACAGCCAACAACCACTCTTTGGATCAGGGCGAAGAAGGTGTTATTGAAACGCTACAATTTTTAGATGCGCAAAAAATTGCTCACGTTGGAACGGCGAGGTCTGTAGAGGAGCGCGACCAATTTCCGATCCTAGAAAAAAACGGCTTCAAAATCGCATTTTTATCCTACACGTTCTCTTTAAATGCGTTGGTTTGCCCGCCTAACAAATCTTACTTAGCTAATCACCTCAATCTCAATGAAGCCAATCCGGACATTTCATTGATTGTAGAACAAGCCAAACGAGCCAGAGAAAACGGCGCTGAATTTTTGATTGCCTTCCTACATATGGGTTGCGCGTATCAGCCGTATCCGTCTAAAGTTATTGTAGACAACATGCACCAAATTTGCAAAGAAACCGGCATTGACCTCGTGCTTGGCGGCCATCCGCATAATGCTCAACCCATAACGTTTTTAGATATCAAAGATCCTTTTAGCGGACAAAACAAACAAACAACCATTGTCTACTCTCAGGGCGATTTTATAGCTTACGACATTCATAAATGGTGCAAGTTGCCATTGCTCTTGAAATTTGAACTCTCCAAAATCGAGGGCAACGTGGTATTGACTAACTTGCAAGCCAAGTTGTTTTACAATTATGCCAAAATCCACAACGGAAATGTACAAGCGCTGCAATTGTTGGATTACCAAAAATTATGCGCAAACCCTAAGGTACTAGAAGGTGATGTCAACGCTCAAAAAGAATTCGAAGAATTGAAATCCTTCGCTGAATCGTATCTTTTAAAAGGAAATCTGGCGCGGTTCTTAGTAAAAGAATAACGCGATAGCAAAACCAATAAATAGAACGCCAACTAGTCTGTTGACCAAGCGTAAAAAACGCGCAGTTATGTACGGTTTTAAGAAGGAAGCTCCCCATGAAATGAAGCATTCCATGATAAAAATTGCACCTAAGGCGCCAACAAAATAAAATACGGCCTCAGACAAGCTATACTTTGCAACGGTTTGAAGTTGAGTAGTAATTGCCAACCATCCGATATAATTACCCGGATTAAGCACATTGAGCAAAAAGCCCATTGTAACGAATTTCGCAACTTGCTTTTTCTCGGTTTTTGGATAGGCTATATTTTCTTTTTTGAATAGATTGGATAGGCCGTAAAAAAGCAAAAAAGTGGCGCCACAGAGCCTGACAACCCAATCAGTTGTGCTGCCTTCCGGAATCAATTCTGCATTGAACCAGCTTAAGGAAATCAACAAAATATCAGAAGTGATTACACCAATTGAGATGAAGACACCCGTTTTAAAGCCATGATCAATACTGTTTTGTACCAAGGCGAAGAAGACCGTGCCGAGCATGATACTCATGACCATTCCTGTCAAAAAACCATACAGCACTATCTCGGGCATTTACTTTCTTTTATTCGTTTTCGGTCGACAAAGCTATTTATTTTTATCGACCAACATCTTAAAATACCACATTGTAGGTATTTCCAAATGCCTTAAGAACCCATATTTTTGCCTCGTTATTTATATTTAATCTAAATAAAATGAGGCGCTTCTTTTTCCTAAGCATGTTGATTTCAAAATTAGCTTTTGGGCAAACGATCCCTTCATCTGATTCATTAAGGACCATTGAAACCCAAAGCATTTCTATAGTTGGACTCCAAAACAAATACATTGGCGGCTCGAGTTGCCGTGTGAACAACACCCAACTTCAAAAAATGAATCAGCTCGATATCAATAAGGTATTGCGAAGTATGCCGGGTATTCAAGTGCGAGACGAAGAAGGATTTGGCTTAAGGCCTAACATTGGCCTGAGAGGAACGCCAGTGAATCGAAGCGCAAAAATTACAGTAATGGAAGATGGTATTTTAATGGCTCCTGCTGCATATGCCGATCCTTCCGCTTATTATTTTCCAACATTTGCGCGTATGAGCGGAATAGAAGTACTAAAAGGCAGTAGCCAAATTAAATATGGGCCTTATACCATCGGTGGCGCTATCAATTTGTTATCCACTAGCATTCCAACTACTTTTAAAGCTTTCGCACAAGCAAGTTATGGCAGCTTTGGCCTGAACCAGCAACGCTTTTGGGTTGGCGACACCAAAGGACAAATAAGTTATTTATTTGAAATCAATCGTTTGGCAACAAAGGGATTTAGAGAACTTGACGGCGGTGGCAACACAGGTTTTGATCGTCGGGATTACCTCGGGAAAGTGCGGTGGCAAAGCAAAAGTGCTGCTCGCGTGCAACAAAGTGTTCAGCTCAAAGTACTGCATACCGAAGAAAACGCAAATGAAACCTACTTAGGCTTAAATTTCACTGATTTTCAAGAAAATCCCTTGCGCAGATATGCCGGAACACAAAAAGACCTTTTGAATTTATTTCATAATCATGTCGTTTTGCAACACGTGATTACGCCTTTCAAACGTTTACAAATCACAACAAGCGGCTACCTCACTCAAACGTTCCGCGATTGGGGACGAGCAAATAGCTTCGGGGGGCAAGGTATCAACGCAATCATCTCTGACAATAACACGAACCAACTCGGTTATCAGATCATGACCGGGCAAGCCAATGGAGAGGTCATTTTTAGAAGTGCTGCTCGCCATTATATTACAAAAGGCTTACAAACCAATGCGCGTTATCAGTTCAAAACAGGAGCTATTGAACATTCAATAGAACTAGGCTTGCGCCTACATCAAGACCAAGCCAACAGATATGGCACGCAAAGCAAATACCAAATGACCTCTGGCCTCATGATTTTAACTGACGGCGGAGAGCAAGGTAATCAAGAAAACCAAATCAGACAAGGTACTAGCTTTGCTAGCTATTTCAATTACCAGCTTCATTATAAACATTGGACACTCAACACGGGTACCAGACAAGAATTTATCACATTAAGTTTTCTTAACTATGGAAACGCTGATTTTGCAAGAACAGGCAGCGATTTAAAAAGTGCTGATAACCAAATACAAGTTTGGCTTCCCGGTGCTAGCTTATATTATGATCTCAACGAGAAAAACAGCTTATTTACTGGTATTCACAAAGGATTTTCACCTCCTGGTATGCCAAATACAACAAGCGGAGAACAAGCCCGTGCCGAGGAAGCGCTCAACTATGAGCTCGGCTACAGACTGCTTACAAGTAAATTGCAAATTCAGGCCGCATTCTTCAGAAGCGCTTATCAAAATTTACTCGGTTCCGATAACCTTTCAGGTGGTGGTATAGGAACTGGTAATCAATTCAATGCGGGCAAAGCATTGGTTCAAGGCTTGGAATTGAGCACGCAATACCTAATGAAATTGCCTTTTAAGCCAAGCATTCAAGTTCCGCTACACTTGAATTATACATATACCAGCGCAACCTTTGCAGAAACTTTTATAAATGGGGGTGGCGATTGGGGAGTTGGCCAAATCAATAGTGGTGACTTCATTCCTTTTATTGCGCCACACCTATTGAACTGCAGTTTTGGCCTTGAACATAAAAAATGGAACGCTTTACTCAGCGCAAATTATGTAGGTACCACAAGAACCACACCTGGACAAGACCCAAGCGTTGTCGCGATTTCAAATGAAAATTATGCACTTGTAAATAGCATCAAGGGCTTTACCATCCTTGATTTCTCTTGTAATTTGGTACTAAACGAACAATGGATTCTTTACGGCACCATTCAAAACATAGCAAACAACCTTCACATCGTGGCTAATCTACCGCAGGGATACCGCTCTGCATTGCCCAGAACTTTCGTGTTGGGTCTAAAAATGAAGCTTTAAACCTGTAAAAGACCTGCGACTTACTTAATTAGGGTCAATTAGACAATAATTCGTAACTTCACGCCTCAATTTTTTGTACATTTAGTCGCATGTGGAGTAGAATAGCCAGTTTTATATTACGGAATCGCTTGTTTATACTGGCCATTATCGCCCTTATAACCGTATTTTTTGGTTACTATGCCGTTACCGCACTCAAGGTCGACAACCGTGTGGGTAACACCTTGCCCAAAGACGACCCCATTCAAATGGACTACGAAAACTTCAAATTACAATTTGGAGAAGATGGTTCTACACTCGTCATTGCAGTTCAGACAGACTCCCTATATACAGAAACCAACTTCAAAAAATGGCGTGAACTCGGTTACCAAATTCTTAAAATCAAAGGTGTAGACAACGTTGTTTCTGAAGCAACGCTATTTGGGATGACCAACAACATCAAAAAAAATGAATTTGAAATCCACCGCATTTTTTCAGATACTACCTTTCGAGATAAGTCTATAGACGCTGTTCGCAGCGAAATCCGAAAAAATCCTATCTACCGAGGCTTGCTTTACAACGACACCAGTAACGTATCGTTGTTAATGATTGGCATCGATGAAAAAGTACTTTCCAACCCTAAAAAATCTGGTGTTGTACTCAAAATAGAAGATCTCGCCAATGCATATGAAAAACATTTTGGCAAGGTTTACTTTGCCGGCTTGCCGCACATCCGTGTTGTTGTTGCCAAGCGCATCGTTGCCGAGATGTATATTTTCCTTGGTTTATCCATCTTTGCTTCATCACTTCTTTTGTTTATCTTTTTCAGATCGCTATATGTGGTCTTACTCTGTAATGTAGTTGTCTTTATTTCTGTTATTTGGGCACTTGGTAGCATTGCTTTTATGGGTTATGAGCTCTCTATCATTATGGCGCTTATTCCACCACTCTTAATTGTAATTGGCGTTCCCAACTGTGTCTTTCTCATCACCAGGTACCATCAAGAATACGTCCGACTCGAAAACAAAATGCGGGCCTTGTTCGTGATGGTCAAACGCATTGGTTCCATTACTTTTTTAACGAACCTTACAACCGCAGTTGGTTTCGTGACTTTTACAAGTTCTGATAAACTCGGGCAGTTTGGTCTTATTTCGAGTTGGAACATCATGATGGTATTTGTGCTTTCATTAGCCATCATTCCCATTTTTGCTTCTTTTGCCAAACCACCTAAACCGCGCCACCTCAAGCACCTCAGTCGTGTTTATTCGCAAGGGTTCATTGAAATCATCGTCAAAATCGTGACCAAATACCGTCCTTGGGTATATGTATCCTCCGTTTTGTTGGTCATCTTTAGTCTGTACGGCATGACCAAAATTATTTCAACAGGTAATGTCACCAGCGACCTCCCTCCAGACGATCCTATTCTACAAGACCTCAAATTCGTGGAGCGCAATTTTGGTGGTTCGATTCCTTTTGAAATCACCGTTAATTATAAAGAAAAGGGGCGCTTATTCAATGCCGAAACCATGCGCAAAGTGGAGGAAATACAAAGCACTTTTGCCAATGAAACGCTCTTTTCTAAAAGTATTTCTTATGTAGACTTGATCAAGTCCATCAACATGGCTTACCACGGTGGCGACCCAAGTAAATACACCCTGATTTCTAACCGAGACAAACTCCGCCTTAAGAAGTACATAGACAAACTCGACCTGAGTAGTCTGAACGGCGGGTCTATTACTTTGAAAAACCTTGTAGACACCAGCAAAACAACACTGCGTATCCGCATGCAAATGAAAGACCTCAACGTCGATAAAGTTGGGCCGGCCTTAGATGCTCTTAAAATCAAATCCAACGAAATCCTCAACCCAGATCAAAAAACACTAGATCGCCTCTATACTAAAATAACAAAAGGAAATACAGCTGCATTAGATAGCATCATCTACGAACACACAGGGGTCTTTAATAACCTTACTGCATTGGTAACGAAAGGTAATGACCAAAAGCAAATGGCTTTGGATATGGACCCTGAAAAGATCAAAGACTACGCTGGCACCGCACAGTTCAATAAAAACTTAAGAAAGGCTATCGACGCCGAAAAATACGACTTGATTTTTACTGGGATCAAAGTAGTCCAAACGGAAGGGACCAAATACTTGTTTATAAACCTTTTGCAAAGTCTCATATTTGCAGTGATTTCTATTGCCATCATGATGGCGTTTTTGTTCCGCTCTATGCGCATCATTCTCGTATCCATGATTCCGAATATCATTCCGTTGCTCTTTACGGCGGGCATTATGGGGTATTTTCAGATACCACTCAAGCCGTCTACCATTTTGGTCTTCGGGATTGCGCTCGGGATTACCGTAGACAACGCGATTCTTTTCCTAGGAAAATACCGCAATGAGCTCAAGCTTCACGCCTGGGATGTACGCTTTGCGATCCTTCACTCCCTTCGTGAAACCGGCTTAGGTATTTTCTATACCTCTGTCATTCTCTTCTTTGGCTTCTTGATGTTTGTTTTCTCGCAGTTTGGCGGTACCAAAGCCCTGGGCTTATTGGTGTCTATTACAATTATGGTCGGGATGGCAACAAACCTCGTTATTCTTCCAGCGTTGTTATTGACACTAGAGCGTAAATTTAGCGTGAAGTCTTTTCAAGAGCCTTTCTTCGATATCTATAACGAAGAGCCAGACTACGACACCGACAAACTCGAAATTGAGTTTGCCGAGCAAAAAGATTAAGATTTGTTAAGCGTCTTGTAATTTCTTTACCATTGTCAGAATGGTGGCAAGTGCTACTGTTTCACCCGTTTCGTCGTAGACATCTACCAAGAACTTCACAATACCTTTTGCGATGTCTTCAGGTGAGCGCTTTTCTTGATCTACTTTTTCTTTTACAGTAAAACGCACGCCTATTGTGGCGCCCGGATAAACTGGCTTGGTAAAACGCGCTTCTTCAATGCCATAATTCAGAAGAACCGGTCCTTTCTTAGGATCTACGAATAAACCGGCTGCTTTCGATAAAATGAAATAACCATGTGCTACACGGCGCTCAAAAATGGTTCCTTCCAAAGAAGTTGCATCCATGTGTGCATAAAAGTTGTCGCCTGATACATTGGCAAAATTAACGATGTCAGCGTCTGTAACGGTGTGTTTGTGCGTAAATACGGTTTCGCCCACGACCAACTCTTCAAAGTGTTTTCTAAATACATGTGGCTGCGCCTCCGGCATTTCGGCACCAACCTGAAACTGTTGGGTAATGGCGGTAATGGTGCTTGGGTGTCCTTGAATTGCAGTGCGCTGTAAATAATGCAAAACACCGCGTTTTCCGCCCATTTCTTCACCTCCACCCGCTCGGCCTGGGCCTCCGTGTGTCAGTAAAGGCATAGGTGAGCCATGGCCGGTACTTTCTTTAGCGCAATCTTTATTGAGTACTAAAATACGCCCGTGCATACTTGCGGCTCCTACCACATATTCAACAGCTTCTTTGTTGTCTGGGGTTACGATAGAAGAGACCAAAGAACCCTTGCCCATTTTGGCTAATTCAATAGCGGCAGACATATCTTTATATGGCATGATGGTCGCAACTGGACCAAATGCTTCGATTTCGTGAACCGCCGTAGCAGTAAAAGGATTTTCATTGCGGAACAACACAGGTGGGAAAAAAGCTCCCACTTCTTTATTGGCTCCAATTACCTCAAAATCAGAAAGGTTGCCATAGACAATTTGTTGGGTTTTGGCTAGTTCGGCTACACTTGCGCTGACGCGGTCTACTTGCAATCTGGTGGCAAGCGCACCCATGCGCACGCCTTCGGCTGAAGGATCGCCCATTTTGGTACTTGCCAAGCGTGCTGCAATTGCGCCTTGTACCTCATCTAATAAGTTTTCTGGAACGATGATCCTGCGCACCGCCGTACATTTTTGACCAGCTTTAATAGTGATTTCTTTGACACATTCTTTGATAAATAAATCAAATTCTTCAGTGCCAGGAACAGCAGCTTGTCCTAAGATTGTTGCATTCAGAGAGTCTGCTTCTAAATTGAAACTCACGCTTTGTTCTGAAATAATTGGTAAACCTTTTAGGATTTTACCTGTAGCGGCACTGCCCGTAAAAGTAACGGTGTCGCCAGATGTAACGGTGTCGAGAATGCCACGACCTAAACCGCAAATCAATTGCAAAGCGCCTTCGGGTAAAATTTTAGAGTCGATGATGTCGCGGACCATGACTTCGGTCAAGAAACAAGTGTACTCTGATGGTTTCACTACAGCCGGAACACCTGCCATTAAATTGACCGCGATTTTTTCAAGCATGCCCCAAATTGGGAAATTAAAGGCATTGATATGTACCGCTACACCCTCTTTTGGAACCATGATGTGATGACCTATAAAGCTGCCATTTTTTGAAAGTGGCGCGGCAACACCATCTACGTAATAAGGAAGGTCTGGAAATTGACGGCGTAAACTGGCATTTGCAAATAGGTTGCCAATTCCTCCTTCGATATCAATCCAGGAATCTACCTTCGTTGCTCCTGTTAATGCTGAAACTTGATAGTATTTCTCTTTGCGCTCCATTAAAAACAACGCCAATGCCTTGAGCATGCGTCCTCGCTCTTGAAAAGTCATTTTGCGCAGGGCATGACCCTTTTGACGCCCATAGGCTAATACGGCAGAGAAATCAAGGCCAGCGCTAGATACTTCACCAATTTGAGCGCCGGTAATTGCGTTGAATAAAGGGGTTTCGACACCTTGGCCATCTACCCATTGTCCGAGAATGTAATTTTGAAAACGTTGCATAGGTGCTTATTTCATTAACCAACGAACCAAGTCGGCGCCATTGGCGTAAATCATCAAAGAAAGGAGTAAGAAAATTCCGATATACTGCGCTACCTCCAATACTTTTTGTGGGGCTTCTTTACCGGTAATCATTTCATATAACAAGAAAACAACATGGCCGCCGTCTAGCGCAGGAATTGGCAAAATATTCATGAGCGCCAATATTATAGAAAGCAAAGCCGTGGTGAGCCAGAAGGTATGCCAATCCCAAAGGGGAGGGAACATATTGCCCATTGTTGCAAAACCCCCTATTTGCGTGGCGCCTTTCTTCGTGAATACAAATTTAAATTGGCCGACATAATCAGATAAAGTGTTGAAGCCATAACTCATGCCGATACCGATACTCTGGGCAAAACCGTATTTTTTCTCAGAAATTGCTTTGCGGTCAACGAATTCGGAGTTAGTCATGATGCCAATTGTACCATTTGATTTGACCCTTACCTCGCGGGTGATCGTATCTTTTGAATCGCTATTTTGAGCAACTTTGATGTCAACCAATTTATTTTTGTTGGCAAATAAAATAGCTTGAAATTCGTCGTAGTACTGAATGGTTGTGCCGTTGACCTCATAAATGTGGTCTTTTGCTTTGAATCCTGACTTTAGCGCCGGTGAATCTTTACTCACCTCTGCAACTTTTAATGTTTTTGCGCGCAGGGAGAATGCGGGTAAAGCACCAGCTTCAAATAATTCTTGATCGATGTCGGAAGGAAGTTTAAGGTGTGCGGTTGTGCCGTCTGGGTGTTGTATGGTAATCTTGTGCGCACCACGCAACAAAATAGACTTATTGATTTCATCGAGATTAAGTGGTTTCTTTCCTTCGATGTCTAAAATAATGTCGCCAGAATAGATGCCATATTTAGCCAAGTAAGGATGCACACCTAAACCTGCTTGCAATTTATTTTGATCAAGAGTGATTTGGCCCCAAGTAAAAATCACTGCAATGTAAATCAAGAAACCAAGTACTAAATTGACGGTAACACCACCTATCATGATGATCAGGCGCTGCCAAGCTTTTTTACTTCTGAATTCCCAAGGCTGTGGTTCGTTTTTGAGCTGCTCGGTATCCATAGATTCGTCTATCATGCCCGCAATTTTGACATAGCCACCTAGCGGAACCCAACCTATACCCCACTCCGTTGTATCAGGATCTTCGGACCAATCTTTTGGAGGGGCGCTACTAAACCATGATTTTCTTTTGACACCATTGACGCGTTTCCAGCGAAAGAAAGAAAAATAAGGATTGAAGAACATATAAAATTTCTCGACACGTGTTTTAAAAAGTTTGGCCGGGATGTAATGACCAAACTCGTGGAGGGTGACAAGAATTGCAAGGGAGGTGATGAGCTGAGCTGCTTTTATGAGAATTTCCATATTCTAAATTGTATTTTACAAAGATACCTTAAGTTTAATTAGTGTGCTTCTAGCCAATTATTGGCAGTTTTCATTTCGACTTCCATCGGTACTTCCATAGAAACCGCTTGCTCCATTGCTGTTTTAACTAGCAATTGCATTTGTTCGATTTCGTCTTGATGCACATCAAATACGAGTTCATCATGGACTTGAAGGATCATTTTGGACTGCAACTTTTCTTTGCTCATGGCCTTTTGAACAGCCACCATGGCAAGTTTGATGATATCCGCCGCCGAACCTTGAATGGGTGCGTTAATGGCATTTCTTTCTGCAAAGCCCCTGACCACTGCATTTGCAGAATGGATATCTGGCAAATAACGGCGGCGCTTGAGGATGG
>JBIIZI010000196.1:0-3670 GCA_044346375.1 Crocinitomicaceae bacterium
CAGTTTATTGTAAGTATGGAAGTCGCGTTTCATGTTGACCAAGAATACCGTGACATCGATAAGTTGGTCCCAGGAAGAACCTGATGCTTCAAGGATGATACGCACGTTTTCAAAAACGCTACGGCACTGTGCTTCAAAGTCAAAAGTTATGAAGTTGCCGTTGTGGTCTAGCTTTAAGCCGGGCACCGACGAATCATTGGCATCTGAGCCTGCCACGCGCGGACCCACACCGGATAAAAATAACAAATTGCCAACACGGCGTGCGTGCGGATACAGACCTACTGGTTTTGGAGCGTTGTCTGTAGAGATACGTTCATTTGCGGACATTTCACAGAATTTACGCAAATATAGGGAAAGGCGAGCGATTTAAGCCGAACTCGGGTGTAAACCCTAGCGAAAAGAACAGATTATTCATTAATTTCGTAGGACATGAGTAGCCCGAGCCAAATAGAACTATCACTCGTTATTCCGACCTTCAATGAGGAAGGTAATGTGCAGCGCCTTTACAGCGAAATTATTGCTGTCTTGAAGCAACTCCAAATCTCTACTTACGAAGTCATTTTTATTGACGACGGAAGTGCAGATCATTCTTTGCAACGCATCGAACAACTCCGCGCCCAAGACGCCAATGTTCATTACTTACAGTTTAGTCGCAACTTTGGCCACCAACACGCCCTCAAAGCTGGTCTTGACCACGCTAGAGGCGCAGCAGTTATTAGTTTAGACGCCGACCTCCAACACCCGCCTGCGCTCATTGCCAATATGGTTCACCTTTGGCGCCAAGGCGCTGAGGTTGTCTACACCCGCCGCAAAGACAAACAAAATGTGGGCTTGTTCAAGAAACTCAGTGCCAAAGCATTTTATTGGTTGGCCAATCGGCTTTCTGAGGTGCCCATCGAAGAGGGAACTGCTGATTTCCGTTTGCTAGATCGCAAGGTGGTTGACGCCATCAAAACTTTCAAAGAATCGCATTTGTTTTTGCGTGGTCTGATCCCAACACTTGGTTTCAAGCAGGTAGCCCTCGACTACGAGCCGGCAGCCCGTTTCAGTGGCCAAAGTAAATATTCACTTGGTAAAATGTTCCATTTTGCCATCAACGGCATTACTTCATCAAGTGCTAAGCCGCTATATTTTTCCATTTATTTAGGTCTCTTTTTTGCCTTTCTAGCCTTTGTTTACGGATGCTATGCCATCTATATCGCTGTTTTTACCGACGCCGCCATTACCGGCTGGACCAGCCTTATCGCCTCTGTTTTATTTATTGGCGGCATACAAATGATACTCATCGGCATTGTTGGTATTTATTTAGGCAAGCTTTTTGTCCAGAGCAAGCAACGCCCAACATATATCATTAAATCTGAGACCCTAACCTCAACGGCAAATCATGAAGCATAAATATTTCTTTCTTTTTATTCTCTTGATTTTTGCCCAATTTGCAAAGGCCCAACTCCCTATGGGCACCTGGAAATACCATGTAGCCAGCGCAAAAGCAATTGACATCACAACCGACGGCGAACGCATCTTTACCGCTTTAGAAAACGGACTTTATATCTACAACCCTTACACCGAAGAAGGTGTGCTCAAAACGGCATTAAATGGTTTGTCAGACATCGAAATTTCATGTTTGTATTTTGATCCACTCGATAACGCCGTCTATATCGGCTATACAAATGGCAATATCGACAAATGGGAAGCAGGTAAAATCACCAATTTACCAGCCATCAAATTGGCACAAATTTCCAATTCGAAGCGCATCAATAAGTTTATGCGAAACGGCGCATACATCTATGCCGCCAACGACTTTTCAATTGTATTGATTGACGTCGCAAAAGAAGAAATCAAAGACACCTATTACCCTACGAATAGCCTTGAGCCAATTATTGATGTCGAAATCACCACTGACTCTATTTTTGCCCTTACCCCAACGCAAATGCTCAAAGGTTTGCGCAGTAATCCTGCTTTACCAGACTTCTCCCAATGGGATCGCGACCTTCGTTTTCCGTATCAGTCCGAAAACAAATACCGCGAACTCCTTACTATAAATGCGCAGTTTTGGGTCTTAAGGGCCAATGAAACCTACGGCCAAGACTCCGTTTTTCGTTTGAAAAACGACCTTTTGGTAAATGTCATTAACGAGCCTTTTAGCTTTCAAATCAATAGCATTCATCCACTCGAAAACCAAATTGCAATTTCTATAGACGGCGGCTTTTTAATTTATTCGCCTGATGGTCAGCAACTAAATTCTTATTCTGCAAGTTTACTCGATCGCTGGATCAACCCAGCACGCGTTTGTCAACTCGGATCCTCTTACTGGAGTGCCGACCAAGCATGGGGTCTACAAGAGCATTTAAATGCTTACACCTGCAAGCGTTATTTGATTGAAGGGTTGGCCAATCGTTATGTGTATTCAATGGCCTGGGAAGAAGGTGTTTTGGCCATTGGTTCTGGGCGTTTGGAGGCGGAAATTGCACCTGCTTTTACCCGAAACGGCATACATATTTTAGAAGACCAACAATGGCGTTTTCACAATACGCCAACCGTTACTGCCTGGGATTTCAACTCCCTTTGGGATTTCATTTCAATAGCCGTGAATCCTAAAAACCCGAAAGAAATTGCTGCTGGCACCTATTCGTTTGCACCGTTAACACTCTTTAACGAAACAGACACCTTGGTTTTCGATCAAAATAACTCTCCGGTCCAACCTGTAACAATAGGCAATGGGTGGTCTTTGATTTCAGCACTTAAATTTGATCGGAAAGGCAATCTCTGGACGGTCAATGGTTACACCGATAGACCACTAAAAGTACGTCAATCTGACGGTGTTTGGGCCAGTTATTACCTTGGTGCAGGAGCCTCAAACAAACTCACGACCAAAATCGAAATTGACTTCCAAGATAACATTTGGATGGGCACATATGCCAATGGTCTAGTCGGATTGCAACATCAAGGCACGCTTAACGATCCAAGCGACGACCAAACCATACAACTTACAACCGGTGAGTTAATGGGCAATCTTCCTTCTAATAAAATTACCGCTCTTGCGGCCGATTTTGACGGCGAACTCTGGATAGGAACCGATGCAGGCTTTGCAGTACTCTATAATGCCAACGGTGCTTTTTCTGCAGGTACGGGAAATTTTGATGCCCAACGGATCAAAATACCTTATGAAGGCAACTTTGAAATTGTCTTGGGCGAAGCGAGCATTACAGATATTGAAGTAGATGGCGGCAACCGCAAATGGATGTCTACTGCCAACGCAGGTCTTATCTTACTTTCTCCAGATGGCACCGAAATCATTGCCCAATACACCGTAGAAAACTCCCCATTGATTTCCAATACCATCTACGACATAGAACTCAACCAAACAACGGGTGAGCTATTTATCATTACCGATAAAGGTTTGGTTTCTTTTCGCATAGACGCCACCTACGAAGACCCTACATACGAAACCCTTAGCGTTTTCCCCAATCCGGTCAAGCCAGATTATTTTGGCCCCATTACCATCCAAGGTATTCGCTATAATTCCGATGTTAAAATCACCGATGCTGGCGGTAATTTAATTTATAAAACGCAATCAAATGGCGGCACCGCAACTTGGAACGGCCAAAACCTCAATGGCGAAAAAGTCCCAACTGGTGTCTATTTTTTCTGGACTGCCAACAATTACCAA
>JBIIZI010000197.1:0-3657 GCA_044346375.1 Crocinitomicaceae bacterium
GTGCAAAGCGATGAGTTCCTCTACGCTAGGGTTTTCGAGCACGCCAGCTTTGATCATGAGGCTAGCTCCTCCTGGATTTTGTTCTTCGCCAGGCTGGAAAATAAGTTTGATGGGTCTTGGAAGTTGCGCGCGGTGCTGCTGCAACAAAACGGCAGTTCCGAGTAAAATGCTGGTGTGTACGTCGTGCCCACAAGCGTGCATCCAGCCAGGAACCTGACTTTTATAAGGCACCTCGTTGGCTTCTTGAATGGGTAGTGCATCTAGGTCGGCACGCAAGGCCAAGCAAGGTTGTTGTGGGTCGTGGTGAGCAGCTGCAATGTAGGCTACTACTCCTGTACCCGCTACACCTTTTTGGTGCGTAATTCCATATGCACTGAGTACTGAACTCACAAAAGCCATGGTTTCATGTTCTTGAAATGAGGGTTCTGGGTGCATGTGCAAATGTTGGCGCCATTCCGTTACGCGTGTAAGGATCTCGGAAAATTGGAGAGGTGTTGCGTTAAACTTCATCTTGTTTGATGCCTAGATAGCCAGCTAAAATTAATTGAATGGAAACATACGCCATGAGCAAGCCGAAGATCAGCTTGACCCACGCTTCAGGCAAACGCAAAGTGAGTTTGGAACCCAAAAAGGCACCAATAACAAACGTACTAGCGATAATTAAACCGAAACGCCAATTGACGTTTCCTGTTTTCCAGTAATTGAACACAGCCAAAAGTAAAACAGGTAAAGACAAAATAAAAAGGGAGGTTCCTTGTGCTTGGTGCTGGCTCAGTCCAAGTAAGAAGACGAGCGCAGGCACGATGACCATACCGCCGCCAATTCCAACCATGCCGCTGAGCATACCTGCTGCAAGGCCGATACTGGTAAGCAATAAAATTGTTTGAATAGACATCTGTAACAAATGTAGTAAGTTTTTAACTCAATCTACAAGTTGATTGCAACCTCTGATATCCGTAGCTGCAATGCGTCCTTCTAGTACGAACCCTTCGGGAACCAAGCGGCCGAGGTCGTCGGTTTGGATAAATGCGCAGCTGTTTTGGTTGGCGAGATCTATGACATTGATGCCGCCTTTTTGACCAAAAGGCACTTCTGTAAAGGGATCGTAAGCATCGCGGATCCGAATTTGCATCCAGGGTGGACAACTGAAGTTTTGGTTAGAAATACAATAAGCTTGTGATAGCAATTCGGTCATGCCGTATTCAGAAAGAATTTGCTGTACACCAAAACCTTGTTGAAGGAGCTGATGGAGTTCAATTTTCGTCAATTCTTGGCGACGGCCTTTCATGCCACCCGTTTCCAAGATCAGTGCTTCAGGGAGCTGACTTCCTAGTTCAGCTAAATCGAGCAAGGCGTAAGAAACGCCAAATACAAAAGGTTTTTTTCCTTGTGACAGTGCCTTATTGTATACAGACAAAACATCGGCTACCTGACTCAAATAATAGCCCGAAAGTGAAGAGTTACTCTTTTGGATGAGCTGGTCTACCATGTAAATGAGGCTGGAGTCGCCGTTTTCAAGATAAGATGGCAAGAGCGCTATAAAAACGTAGTCGGAGACTTTTCCAAAAACACGCTCAAAACCGAGTGTTAATGAAGCGTCGTACCAACGGAGGTCGGTGAGGTGGTGCTGACTTCTGATGTGCTGGGTTGTGCCGCTCGATTTGAAGGTCTTGACAATTGTAGCTGCGGAGGGCGTAAGCTGCTGTGTCTTGAAAAAATCGATGGGTAAAAACGGAATTTCTGAAAGGCATGTTGGCTTGACTTTCCCTAAAAGGTCAACATAATGGCGATATACCGGAATGCTGGCATATTGGCGCTCAAAAGTAGCCAAAGCCTGCGCTTCGAAATCAGCTGCATCGATTTGCTGTAGAAATTCGTACGGATCCACGGCACAAAGTTATACTTTCAGCAGTAGCAATCGCGAATTAATCGGTAATTTTGAACAAAGAAAATTCCAAGTTGTTGGACCTATTAGCATGAAAAAAACCGGCGTTCTCCTCATTCAACTCGGCACCCCAGACTCCCCTAGTGTTTCTGATGTGCGCAGCTACCTATCCGAATTCCTCAACGACCCTCGCGTCATTGACATTCCCTACCTCTTGCGTGCCATTCTCGTCAATGGCATTATTGTGCCTTTTAGAGCACCTAAATCGGCCAAGATCTACAAAGAACTCTGGACCCTCGGCAATGGCGAATCGCCGCTGCTCACCCACAGCCGCAAATTAAAAGAATTATTGCAAGCAGAATTTGAAGGTCAAAACGTCACCTTCGAGTTGGCCATGCGCTACAAAAACCCTTCCTTAGATATCGTACTAGAACGCATGCGCTTAGCCAACTACGACCGCATCATCATTCTTCCGCTTTTTCCGCAATACGCATCGGCGTCTACAGGTTCTGCCGTAGAAAAAGCCATGAATATCATCCGTAAATGGTGGGTCATTCCAGACATCAAAATTATAAGTCAGTTCTACGACAACGACGGCTACATAGACTCCGTTGTAGACAACGCCAAAAAATTCGACATTGAAAGCTATGACCACATCCTCTTTTCCTACCACGGCCTTCCTGAGCGCCAAGTAGATAAAGTCTATGAGGGCACCGACCTCTGTCAAGACCAACCTTGCGAAACAAGCATCAACGAGCAAAACAAATTCTGCTACAAGGCCACTTGTTATGCCACCACCCGCCTCATTGCCGAGCGCTTGGGCATAAATGAATCACAATACACTGTTTGTTTTCAGTCGCGCCTAGACAAAAAATGGCTCACGCCATTCTCTGACAAAGTCGTGGAAGAATGGGGAAAAAAAGGAGCTCAAAAACTACTCGTGTTTAGCCCTGCTTTTGTAGCCGACTGCCTAGAAACCCTTATTGAAATCGGCGACGAATACCAAGAAATCTTTGAAGAACACGGCGGCCACAAGGTACAACTCGTACCAAGTTCCAACACACACCCACTTTTTGTACAAGGACTACAACAACTCATTCAAAAAGAGCTGCACTAAT
The DNA here is from genome assembly GCA_044346375.1 of Crocinitomicaceae bacterium. GTDB lineage: Bacteria > Bacteroidota > Bacteroidia > Flavobacteriales_D > Crocinitomicaceae > UBA952. Next base: position 3,004 of record JBIIZI010000197.1, read on the forward strand.
TCTTGACAACAAATAATAATCGACGTACATTTGCAAACTTATTTGAAGTAACTATATATGAATCAAACAGAAAAGCTCACTTACAAAGTGAAAGACATCAGTCTTGCAGACTGGGGTCGCAAAGAAATCAAATTAGCAGAAGCTGAAATGCCGGGTCTTATGGCCTTGCGCGAAGAATACGGTGCCTCTAAGCCATTGGCAGGAGCGCGTATCGCAGGCTGTTTGCACATGACCATCCAAACTGCAGTCTTGATCGAAACACTCGTTGAACTCGGCGCAGAAGTTACTTGGTCATCTTGCAACATCTTCTCTACCCAAGACCACGCCGCAGCAGCAATTGCAGCAGCTGGCATTCCAGTTTACGCTTGGAAAGGCATGAACGAAGAAGAATTCGATTGGTGCATCGAGCAAACGTTGTTTGCTTTTGAAGGCGGCCATGCCCTCAACATGATCCTCGACGACGGCGGTGACCTCACCAATATGGTCTTCGATCGTTTCCCAGAACTCACCAAAGACATCAAAGGCTTGTCTGAAGAAACCACAACAGGTGTTCACAGACTATACGAGCGCAAAAAGAACGGCACACTCGTAATGCCAGCTATCAACGTCAACGACTCCGTTACCAAATCTAAATTCGACAACAAATACGGCTGT
>JBIIZI010000198.1:0-3647 GCA_044346375.1 Crocinitomicaceae bacterium
CACAACTGAAAAATGGCAAGACGGCCAATTCAGACTCGGCTTCACCGTTGGCAGGAAATTTGTTATCGAATAAAAAAGAAAAAATGAAGACACTCAAAATCTCCCTTATCTCCCTTAGTGCCATTTTCCTTTTGGGCGCGTTCACTTACCTTATTTTAGATCATTACGAGGTCTCTAAAGATTTCTCAATAGAGTTCAAAAGTAAAGACCCATCCGGCTCATTCAAAACCATGGAAGGTCAAATCGATTTTGATGAAAAAGACCTTGCAAGTTCAAACTTTGACTTCAAAATTGATGTGCGTTCTATTTCAACAGGCAATGGCATGATGACCAAAAAAGCACAAACGCCAGAATGGTTCGATTCAGCTAAATATCCTTATGCCAAATTCAAGTCAACGAAGGTGGAAAAAAAGGAAGGTAACCTATACAACATAACAGGGAATCTCACCATTAAAGGAATCACCAAAACGGTTACGGTTCCTGCCAATTACGCCAAAGCTGGAAGTAAAATCACCTTTAAAGGAACCTTTAACGTCAATCGCATCGATTTTAAAGTCGGCAAAAAGAGCGATGCCGTTCCAGATATCATGAAAGTCAATTTTGAAATCCCTGCGCAGGGCAAATAATAATCATATGAAAATTACAGCTCTATTTATCGTAGGTTTAATTGCCTTTTCTTCTTGTTCTATCGCTCTTTTTTCTTGCACTCGTGAAAAGGTGACGCCCCTAGCTGCGCAATGCAATGACACGATTTCTTTTTCAAATGATGTCATGCCCATTATACAAGCAAATTGCATCAATTGCCACGACCAAGGAAACGCTTCTGGCGGTTTTGATTTCAGTTCATACACTTCCATTTCAGCCAATGCCAATGCAATTTTAAACTCCATGAAAGCCAATGGTTATCAACTAATGCCTATTGGCGGCCCTGCTTTGCCAGATTCTACCATTCAAAAAATCTCCTGCTGGATAAATCAAGGGAAGCAGGATAATTAAAAATCAAATACCTATGAAAAAAACATTTTTACCCCTTTCTATTATCGCCCTAACATTCGGAATGTTTTCTTTTCGAAATATAAACACACAAGGTTTTCAAGCAGCACCAACAAATGCAAACGGACCTTCAGGAGGTCAGAGCGGCGCCCCAGGCGAACAAAATTGCACCAGTTGCCACAATGGTGCCACCCAAGATGGTAGCGCTGAAAACTTACTAATTCTTAATAACGACCTAGGCATGGGCATGACCCAATATACACCTGGTGCCACCTATACTGTTAATCTTTCTATGGCAAGTAATCCAGCAAAGAAGGGTTTTCAAGTTACAGCGCTCAATGGCGCAAATGCCATGGCAGGAAATTTTGTTGCTGGTGCCAATACACAATTGAAAACAGCAACTATAAGCGGTGGGCAACGCAAATATGCTACTCATAAAAGTACTTCTAATACATCTGCAACCCAAACTTGGAATTGGACTTGGCAAGCACCAGCTACGTCTGAGGGTCCTGTTACATTTTATGTAGCCACCAACAAAGCAAATAACAACAACAACGACAACGGCGATCTCATTTACTTGTCACAGCATGTTTTTTTGAATGACGACGCAAGTATCAATGAGTCGGTTCAAGAAAACAATTTTACAGTGGGGTATTCTCCTGAAAAAGATGCCATCCTTGTTTCGTTTGCTACCTTATCTATAGTACCAAAATCCTTGAATCTTGTAGATCTACAGGGTAAATCAGTATACGCTAAAAAACTCGGAGCTACTCAAGCTGGAAAAAACCAAGAATGGGTGTCACTCCCACAGCACCTTCCTAATGGTATGTATGTAGTGCATTTCTTTGTCGGAAATAAAGCCTATTCAGCTCCAATTAGCATACAACATTAATGTAACCTAAGGTTTTCTGCTTTCTGAGCATAGAATCCTTTTTCTTCCATGATTGAATTTCTGAGGCTGCTAAATGCGGCCTCTTTTTTTGTTTGCTGATAGACATGTAATAGGTACCAATTTCCTTCTTCTCTGAAATTAGCGAAGGGTATATTTTGCAGCTTAAGAAAACGTCCTTCTGCTTGGCCATATTCTTGGAGGTTGTATAAACACATCGCACCATAAAAAAGCGCATTGGCATCGTCTGGGTAAGAATTCAGAATTTCATCAAAATGCAATAGGGCAAGTTTATAATCTTCTTTAGAAAAATCGACAATAGCCTTATTGAGTAGATTCATGTATGGCACTTTTAAAGTTTGCTCCCCAAGGTCGTTTTCTGTATAGGTCTGCTGCCCCCCGTCATTTTCTTTTCTGTAATAGCGATAATCTATTGTCTTGAAATTCTTGATGATCAATTCTCGTCCTATCTTTAATGCCAACCGTTGTTCTTTCTGCTGATTGAATTCGATGTTATGGGCTGGTATTTGCTGAATACGTTCCAGTACTTCAGGTCTTTGGGCTGTTTCACTGGCCGTTGTATTGAATTCCAGCAGTACTTGTTGAGGAGAAATTTGTACTGCAGCTGCTGCAGTTGTCATCTGACTGATGTCTTCCTTTTGATGTATTTTTATTGACGGCACTTTAACAACTGCTTTTTCCTTGAGATTAGGCTTGTTATGAGGTGTGGCAGGAATCAAATTCCATCCTACAATAATAGAAATAAGAAGGGCAAGCCCTAGCAAACTCATGTTTTGCCTGCGCTTCTTTTGCTGATACTTTCTGTCAAAGGCTTCAAAACTTTGCCAAGCATCTTCCTGACCTTTGAATCCTTCAAGGGCTTCCATTGCGAAGTTGTCATTCGTCAAGATCTTTTCAGCCTGATATTTAGTCTGCTGATCAGAGGTGCGGAGGTATTTCTTAAAGAGCGCTCTATTTGCTTTCATATTTTTCATTTTGTTCCATCAGCACTTTAAGTTTGCGCTTTCCATTTTGCACATAGCTTTTGACCTCATTAAAGGTGTAGCCCGTTTGCGCCATAATTTGTTCATAGCTCTTTTGCTCTATATAGAAGAGTACGATACAAATTTTCTGATGTTCTTTTAATTGTGGCAGTGCCCATTCGAGCAAGCTGAGTTCTTTTTCGATATCAACGGTATCTTCCTCTATGAACTCACCTTGCTTTTGTTCGTCTAATTGATCAATAATACCCGCTTTGTTTTTCCTTAAGAAAGTCAGCGCTAGATTTCGGGCCACCGCAAACAACCAACCTTTAAAGAATGCGATGTCGTGTTGCAATAATAAAGTGGGAAGTTTGGCAAAACACTCCATAGTGAGGTCTTCAGCGTCCATCGTGTGTTTGGTATACTTCAGTTGAACGCCATATACAAGGTGCCCATAGCGGCGGTAAAGCTCGTCTATACAAGCCGACCACTGCTTTTCTCTATACACGCCGATCAATTGTTCGTCGTTTAAAGATTTTAAATAAGCCCTTCTACCAAGTAACATACCTTGCAAAGATGCCGAAAATACAGGGTTTCCACAAAAAAGAATAAAAAAATGAAACCTTTCAAATACTTGATCGTTAGACCACTGTGCTTTCGCGAAAATATTTTTTTAAAATTTCTTTCAAAAAAGCATTGCGGAACCAAAAAGAGTACATATCTTTGCACCCCGCAATTGAGACAACGGTCTATCACAAACGGGGAGTTTAAATGAGTAAAGA
>JBIIZI010000046.1:0-12654 GCA_044346375.1 Crocinitomicaceae bacterium
TTTATGCCCTGAGCCGCAGCCTCGACGACGTCATCACTTGGCAGCAAAGACAAATCAAAAAACACCAAGAACAAAAAGAAAAACTAGGCCAAATCAGACAGGTCTTTATTTCCGATTTTCAACGAACACAAGGCAAGCTCACTGCGCAGCAGCCGCAAGCGAACCAAGCTTTCTTTGCGTATCAGCTCAAAGCACAGCAGAACCAAAACGCCTATATCGACAGCATTTGGTTTGCCAAACCAACTCAACACTACCAAACGGAGCAAATGCTCATGGTGCGGGTTCAGAATTTTGGCGAGCAAGCTAAAAAACGCTTAGAACTCAATGTGAAAATTGGCAAGATCAAGCGCACCATGTTCATGCAAATTGCAGCGAACGGAAGTCAGGTGGCTAGTTTTCCATACAACGAGGTCAATAAGGGCTATGTTGTTGGCCTCGCACAAATCAACGACCAACAAATCCATTTTGACGACACCTGGCATTTCTCTTACGAGGTACCAGAACGCACCAATATTTACCTCATCGAAGAGGCCAATGCAAGTCCAAATGTCGCAAAAGCTTTTGCGGTCGAGGAGCGCTATACCGTTCAATCTACCCAACCTGGCCAGGTGGCTTCCAATACCCTCGCTGCAGCCGACCTCATTGTTTTGAACGGGCTCAACGAAATTTCGAGCGGGCTGCAAGACGAACTCATTACGGCGCATCAAAACGGGCAGCGCATCTTAATTATCCCAGGTGAAGACATCTCCTTCAAAGACTACAACCCATTGTTGCGGGCACTTTCCCTTTCGGAGTTAGGCTCCGTGCAGTCCAACGCACTCAATTTACAGCGCATCAACGACGACGACCCCTTCTTTAGTGGTGTCTTCGAGAAAAAACAAGACCGCCTCAATGTTCCGTTGGTCAAAAAAGCCTACACCGTTCAAAACAAAGCGCAAAGTAGCGCTACCCCATTACTCCTGACCCGTTCAGGGCAAGCGCTCTTTATGCGCGCCAATACAACAGCCTTTTTATGGACCACCGCATTGCAAGCATCTTTTGGTAGTCTTGTCAATCAATCGCTCTTCCCTACCATCCTTCTGCGCTGCGCTGAATTTGCCAGCAAACGCTACCCTGAATATGCTATTTTAGGAAAAGATGCACAGATCAAAGTCAGAGCAAATTACGAAGACGAAACACCTTTGCGTCTCATCTCTTCAGAAACAGAATTTATTGCACAATATGTAGGTAGCCCCAACAACCTTCGCATCCAAATTGGCGGCATGGCGGCTTTGGAAAGGCTCAAAGCAGGTATTTACGAACTCAAAGGGGCTGAAACCCTTGCGCAGTTGGCACTCAATTACAACCGCTCAGAATCCAAACTCGAACTCCTCACCGAAACAGCACTTCTAGAATTACTAGAAGCGAACGGTATAAAAAATTGTAACTTTAACCAAATCAAAGAAGGTCAAAGCCTCAATGATGTCGAGCTCAAAGACACCAAAAGCTATTGGCGACTCTTTCTTATTTTGGGACTTATTTTTCTTTTGGCAGAACTTTCCTTGTTAAAATGGTGGAAATGAAAATTCAACTCAACAACGCTACAGTCTACGACCCAACATCTAGTTGGCACCAACAAACCTGTGACCTCCTAATTACCGATGGCGTCATTACCGAAATTGGTGCGAAGCTGCAGCATCCCGATGCCTTGCAAGTAACAGCAGCTCAATTGTGCGTTGCACCCGGCTTTATCGACCTCAAAGCCGATTTCTGCGACCCCGGATACGAGCACAAAGAAACCATTGCAAGTGGCCTAGACGCTGCCAGCGCTGGCGGCTATACGCGCGTTTACATCCAGCCCCACACCCAGCCCGTCATTGACCACAAATCCTTGGCAAGCTATGTTTATCAGCAAGGCGCGAACAGCACCACCCAAATTGGTGTAAATGGCGCGCTCTCTAAAGGAAATGCCGGCGAAGAACTCGCCGAAATGTACGAGCTCTTTCAAGGCGGTGCCATGTTGTTTACCGATGACACCAAGAGCATTAGTGCAGGTTTATTGCACCGCGCTTTGCTTTACACCAAAGACTTCGGTGGTAGGGTCTCTTTACTTGCGCGCAATGCCTCCTTGAGTGCAAAAGCACAGGTAAACGAAGGTAGTGCCTCTACGCGCACTGGCCTCAAAGCCGACCCGCATGTTTCTGAACTCATTGAAATTGAACGCAACATCCGTTTACTCGCCTATACGGGCGGCAAAATGCACCTTTCTGGCATCAGTACCGCCGAAGGTGTTGAACTCATCAGAGCAGCCAAAAAAGACGGCCTCGACCTCACTGCCGATGTTCACCTCATGAACCTTTGTTTCACCGAGGACAAAATGCTAGGCTTTGACACCCGCTTCAAAGTTTTGCCAGTACTCAGAACCGCAGCTGATCAAGACGCCCTTTGGGCAGGTGTATCAGACGGCACACTAGACGCCATCGTCAGTGACCACCGCCCGGGCGATCCCGAAGAAAAAGACCTCGAATTTGACCTCGCCCATTTTGGCGCCCCGCAATTAGAAACCGTTTTAGCTGCCCTACTGACCCAAAAACCAGAAGCAATCCAAGCCGTTTTGCGCGCCTTAACAACAGGCCCGCGAAAAGTCTTAGATTTACCGCTACAAGCCATAGAAATTGGCGCCAAAGCCGAACTCACACTTTTTGACCCAAGCATTCCCTACGCGCCAAACATGCGCCCAGAACAATGGCGTTTTAGCCCTTTCCAAGAAGCGGCGCTTCACGGCCAAGTTATTGGCATCATCCGAGGCAATCAAGCCTCAATAGCCCAGTCCTAATGTCTAAGCGCTCCTTTTTAAGAGAATTCTTCAAAGCCAACCGCATGGTAGGTTCTGTCATCCCTAGCTCTCGATTTTTGAGCAAAAAAATGCTGCAACCCATCTATTTTGAACAAGCCAAAGTCATTGTTGAATTAGGTCCTGGCACGGGTGTTTTCACCAAAGAGCTCCTCTCGAAAATGTCGGCCAACTGCCACTTAGTTGTCATTGAACTCAACGACGCATTCTTCACAGACCTAAAGCAAAAGTTTCAGCACCCTCACCTACATCTCGTTCATGGTTCAGCCGGCGACCTCACAAGCATTCTTCAAGGCTTCAATCTTGCAAAAGCAGATTACATCTTATCTTCTCTACCTTTATCCAACTTCCCGGCTGCACTAAGAAAATCCATTTTAGAAGCCATCAAAGGAAATCTAAGCCAAGAAGGCAAACTCATTCAGTTTCAATACACCCGAGGGCTGAAAAAACTCTATGGCGCACATTTCAAGCATGTCCATATCGATTATACCGCACTGAATTTCCCGCCGGCCTTCGTTTACACTTGCACCAATAGCTGATTTCTTTTGCGTATCTTTGCGCAAAAATTTACAGCATGCTTTCGGTATCCAACCTCTCTTTACAATTCGGTAAACGCGTACTTTTCGACGAAGTCAACGTAAAATTTGTCAATGGCAACTGCTATGGTGTCATTGGTGCCAATGGTGCCGGTAAGTCTACCTTCCTCAAGATCTTAACTGGTGAACAAGACCCCACAACAGGCCGCGTAGACCTCGAACCTGGCAAGCGCATGGCTGTTCTCAAGCAAAACCACTTTGAATTCGACCAAATTCAGGTCTTACAGACCGTCATTATGGGGCACAAACGCCTCTATGAAATCATGGTCGAAAAAGACGCCCTTTATGCCAAAGAAGACTTTAGCGATGCCGACGGCATGAAAACCGCCGAACTCGAGGGTGAATTTGCCGATTTAGAAGGCTGGAACGCAGAAACCGACGCTGCTACCTTACTGAGCAACCTCGGCATAGACGAGTCCAAGCACTACATGCTTATGGAAGATCTTTCAAACGACCTCAAAGTACGTGTTTTGTTGGCGCAAGCGCTTTTTGGCAACCCAGACGTTCTGATTCTAGATGAGCCTACCAACGACCTCGACCTCAAAACCATTTCTTGGTTAGAAGACTTCCTTCTCGACTTCCGCAACACCGTCATTGTTGTTTCCCACGACCGTCACTTCTTAGATACCGTTTGTACACACATCTGTGACATCGACTTCAGTAAGCTCAATATGTTTACGGGTAACTACACCTTTTGGTATCAGTCTTCTCAGCTTGCTTCGCGCCAGCGCGCCGACAAAAACAAAAAAGCGGAAGAAAAGAAGAAAGAGCTCATGGAGTTCATTTCGCGTTTCTCTGCCAATGCCGCTAAATCCAAACAAGCCACCAGCCGACGCAAAATGCTCGACAACCTCGACCTCGAAGAAATCAAGCCATCATCGCGTCGCTACCCAGGCATTACTTTTCACCAGGAAAGAGATGCCGGAAATCAAATTTTAGGCATCGAAAACCTCAGCAAAACAAGCGATGGCAAAACGCTATTCAAAGACCTCTATTTAACGGTCAACAAAGGCGACAAAATTGCGTTCATCTCCAGAGACTCCGTTGCCCTTACTCATTTCTTTGAAATTTTAGCTGGCAACCTAAAAGCCGATACCGGTGAAATCACATTAGGAACCACGATTACAACCGCTTATTTACCCAACGACAACCACCATTATTTTGAAGCCAAACTGAGCCTCATCGATTGGTTGCGCCAATATGCCCTCACAGACGAAGAACGCGAAGAAGTATACTTGCGAACCTTTTTAGGCCGCATGCTTTTTACAGGTGAAGAAGCCATGAAAATGGCATTTGTACTTTCAGGAGGGGAAAAAGTCCGTTGTATGCTCTCCAAAATGATGCTAGCCAAAGGAAACTTGCTACTCATGGATGAACCTACCAACCACCTAGACCTAGAATCCATTACAGCGCTCAACAACGCCATGCAAGAATTCCAAGGCACACTCTTGTTTACTTCGCATGACCACGAATTGGTAAGTACAGTAGCAAACCGCATCATCGAACTCACGCCCAACGGTATCATCGACAAAATGATGCCCTACGACGACTACCTCGCCGACGATAAAATTGCCCAACTACAAGCAGAACTTTATGCCTAAATCCATGGTGCGCTATCAAGTCCATTGCGAACAAGCACAGCAACGCTATATTCAGTTCAGTGCCGTTTTTGAACAAGATGCCGCACTAGAGACGCTCCAGCTCGAATTACCCAGCTGGAGACCTGGTCGTTACGAAATCGGAAACTTCGCCAAAAACATCAAAGGATTCAACGCCTATGGAGAAACCAACCAACCATTAGCGGTTCGCAAAACCACCAAAGACACTTGGGTCATAGACACCAAAGGCAGTGCCCAAATTAAAATCACGTACAGCTATTACGCTGCCGAGCTCAATGCGGGCTCAACCTTTCTAGACCCTAAACAACTCTACGTGAATCCGGTCAATTGCTTCTTTTACGATGCAGCCCAAACCGAACAAGCCTATCAACTCCAACTGCACATTCCGGCAGCTTGGCAAATTGCATCGGCCTTACATTTTGACCAAAACAACACCTGCGAAATCGCCAATTTTGACCGTTTGGCAGACAGCCCTTTCATTTGCAGCGCTACCCTTGATCGCAGGAGTTACGAAGTAGACGGACGCACTTTCCATATATGTTTCAATCAGCAGCAAATGATTCCTTGGGAGCGCGTTTTACAAGACTTCCAAAAATTTACGCAGCGCCAGCTTCAAGATTTTGGTGAATTCCCGAGCCAAACATACACTTTCCTAATCCAATCTCTACCCTATGCGGCGTATCATGGTGTAGAGCACCTCGATTCTACGGTAATCGCACTTGGGCCGTCTTGCGACGTTTTCGGGAGCCTTTATACGGAATTACTCGGCGTTAGTTCGCATGAACTCTACCATTCTTGGAATATCAAAGCGCTTAGGCCGGCAGAAATGCAGCCCTACAATTTCAAAAACGAAAATTACGCCCAAACGGGTTTGATTTACGAAGGTATCACCACCTACTTAGGCGACCTCTATTTACTCAAGAGTGGCGTATTCAGTACCGAGCAATACCTCAAAGAACTCAGCAAACAAGTTCAAAAGCACCTAGACAACCCTGGCCGCTTCTCTATGAGCGTGGCAGCGGCTTCTTTTGACACTTGGCTAGATGGCTATGTGCCGGGCGCACCCGGCCGCAAGGTTTCGATTTACACCGAAGGCTGCTTATTGGCCTTTTACGTCGATTACAGGCTGCGCAAAGCCACCAACAATAAAGTTGGTATCGAACAAGTCATGAAAACCCTCTATTTTAATTTTGGCGTTGTTCAAAGAGGCTACACGCTTGCCGATTACCAAGCAAACCTTGAAAATTTAACAGGTGAATCTTTCGCCACATTTTTCGAAGACTACGTGAGTGGCACTTGCGCCTATGAAGCACTTCTTCAGGAGGCCTTTGAATACTTTGGCTTAGAGCTCAAACAAAATCCGAGTAAAAGTTATGCTGAAGCTCGCTTAGGTTTCAAAGTGCAGCAAGTAGGCAAAGAATGGCAAATCTTGAATATCTACCCGGGCTCACCGGCTGATACCGGCGGCTTGGCTGTTGGCGATCTCCTTCTCGGCGTCAATGGCAACCGTGCACTTCCAAGCCTAGACAACTGGCTGTCTTTTTATGAAAACCAGAACAAAACCCTACTCGTGGAAAGAAGCGGACAATTATTAGAACGTTTTATCCCTGAGGTAGACCGCCACTTTTACGTGACCCATCAGGTAGTAATGGCCGCTTCACTCATTGCCGCTCAAGAAAAAGCATTTGCGCTTTGGGCTAAGTAGTTTCAAAAAAATCTTCAGGAAAATTCAATAAATAGAGTTTTTCACTGGCTCTCGTCAGGGCGGTATATAGCCAACGCAAATAAGCCGAATTTTTGCGTTCTTCCGGAACAAAACCGTAGTCTACGTATACATGCGCCCATTGGCCACCCTGTGCTTTGTGCACCGTTACGGCATGTGCATATTTGATTTGTAGCGCATTGAAATACGGGTTTTTGAGCACCTGTTGATAGCGCTTTTGTTTGTTCTTGATATCGAGATGCTCTGCCTCAATAGCATAAAATAACTTGCGCAAAACATCTCTACTTAGGCTCGGACCTTCTTCAAGTAAACTTTGGATGTGCACCACACAGCTAATTGACCCTTGGTCTGGATAATCTACAAATTTCAAGTCGAGTTGGGCAAATTCAAAACCATAATATGCTTCAAATTTCCTGACGCGTTCAATGCGCGCGAGTTCGCCATTGGCAATAAAGCCCATTTTAGAAGTGGGGTCTAGCCAAAAGTAGTTGTTCTTGACCACCATTAGTAGGTCGCCTTTTTCTAGGACTTCTTCGCGGTAAAACAAGCGGTTTCTGATCTCTAGATTCCACTGATTGGCGCGCTTGTTGGCTAGCGTAAGCAAGATGGTTTCGTCGGTACCTACCTCTGAAATAGATTGCTCTAAATACTCTTGAAATTCTCCACCATGGATTTGAACAACACTGGTATCAGAAAGGGCCTCAAGACGGGGCAATAAAGGCAAACTAAACTCCTCTTTTTGACGTAAAAAAGTGGCCACACTCAGGATGCCTGAATTTTCATTGACCCTTACTACTTGCGTCAGATGGCTGTGCCAAACGAACAACGTTGGAAATGCCTCCACCAACTTTTTGGGATCGAGCGCAATACTGTAGTCTTGGCCTACTGGCGGAAGCTGCCCGGGGTCACCGATAAAAATGAGGTGGCAATTGTCTGCGCCGTAAACGTAATTGAGTAAATCTTCGAGCACGTTATTGGCTTCATATGGCGAGCTCGCCGCGAGCATAGAAGATTCATCGACAAAAAATAGGGTGTTTTTATGTAAGTTTTTGGCTAAGCTCAGCCCTTGCGTACTCCATTCGCCTCCTGAAAAATAGATGTGACGGTGAATGGTACTGGCAGGGAAACCCGCATAATTGGAGAGTACCTTGGCCGCGCGTCCAGTGGGTGCCAAGAGTTTGAAAGACAACTTCTCATGCTGCATCTGCTTGACAATATGGGCTATAAGGGTAGATTTACCCGTGCCGGCAAAACCAGTGAGCACCCAAACTTTTCTGTTTTCTTTGGCGCGCAAGAAAACAAGAAATTGTTCGAATGCTTGGTTTTGATGTGCGGTAAAAATCAGTTCCTGGGTCATGAAAATTGCGTTCTGCGCGCTAACAAAATTAAATATTGTAGCTTTGCACTAAGGCCACAAGCCCAAAGACTTATAAACAAGCCATGTCGCGTTTGGTACTTCATTATACGGATTCCACACTTTTGATGCTCGAACAGACGCAAACAGCCGTCTTGGATACTTACTTTCCATTGGAAATTGAGAAGCCTTTTGCCCGAGAACGGATGTCTGGCCCAATTAAAGAGGCACTCAACACCAATACACTCAGCGCTTGTTTATGGTTTGGCCCAGACTACACGCTTTTTCCGAGAGCGCTTTTTGACTCCGCTCAGCTCAAGGCTTATTACCAACTCAACCACGGACAATTAGCGCAGCAAAACCACCTTTGTTTTCAAATCATTGAAGCCTTAGATTTGGTTTTTATTTATAGCATTCCGGTTTGGCTCTATGACTACGCCAAATACGACTTACATACGCCAACTGTTGGCCACAGCATTGCCCAACTGCTCCAATGTCTGAGTGCTCAAAACAGCACCAATCGGGTCGTCCTTTTGATCGAAGCCTCACATTTTGTTTTGCTTACGATCAAAGACCGACAACTCATCAGTTGCACCACCAACGAATACCAGCAAGCAACTGACATCCTTTATTTTTTGCTGGCCCAACAACAAAAGCTTCAACTGCCTAGCGCAAGCCAACTCGACCTCTACGATGCCACGCAACATTTTGATTTCAAATCTTTTGAAGTCTTGCTGAGTCAATTCAAAGATTTCGAGCACTACACCTGTGCCTTTTACGACACCACCACCTATCAAAACCAAATTTTGTGCGCATCATCCGAGGATCTTTAAAAGGCAAGCGTTTTGCCACACCGCCGGGCTTTCCTTCTAGACCCACCACAGATTACGCCAAAGAAGGGCTCTTTAACATGCTAGACAACACCCTAGACTTCGATGAGCTCAGCATCTTGGATTTATGCGCCGGCACGGGTAACATTTCCTTTGAATTTGTTAGCCGCGGAGCCAAGCATTTACTTGCCATTGACAGCCATCCACGCTGTGTGCAATACCTCAAGCAAAACGTCCAGACACTGCAAATTGCTGCGCAAATGCAAGTCTATAAATCTGATTGTGTGATTTATTGTCGCAATGCCAAAAACATTCAATACGACCTCATCTTTGCCGATCCGCCATATCATTTAGGTTTCCACGAAGAACTCATCCAGACCATCTTTGAGAAACAACTCTTGAGCCCAAATGGTCTTGTGATCATTGAACACGGCAAACAACACGATTTTTCCACGATACCGCAATTTGATGCTTGCAGAAATTTTGGAAATGTTTACTTTAGTTTTTTCAAGCCCACCACATGAAACGCTGTCTTTTCCCTGGAAGTTTTGACCCCTTTACAAAAGGCCATGAAGCCATTGTGCAACAGGCACTTTCTTTATTTGACGAGGTAGTCATTGGCGTAGGGATCAATTCCAAGAAGCAGGGTCTTTTTTCCACAGAGAAAAAAATCGCACATATCCAAGCGCTTTTTGCTGCACACCACAACGTCAAAGTGGCTTCATTTCAGAAACTCACCGTTACATTTTGCAAAGAAATTGGTGCTACCCATATTGTGCGTGGCTTGCGCGATGCCAAAGACTTTGAATACGAACGCAGTATCGGCCACATGAACCACGCCATTTCTGGCATCGACACCGTCTTTTTTCTGACTGCACAAGAACACAGCGCCATCAATTCAAGTATCATAAGAGAAATGTATCAAAACGGCGCTGATATCACACCATTTGTAACCAAACCTGAGCTCCTCGTTTGATGCACGTGCACCTCAAATTACTCACCGTTCTACTCCTCTTTTGGGGGCCTCTCTTTGGCCAAGTACAGCTGCGCGGCCTCTCTTTTTGGTCTGCCCCTGAACTTCAAATCTATCAAATTGACAATCAGTTCAGCAAAGAAAAAATCTGGCTGCAAACGGTGAAGCCCGACACCATGGGGATCTTTACGACACAACTCGACCTCCAAACAACCAGCACCCTTCAAATTTGCGGTGCCAAAAAATGTGCTATGCTGTATGCGCAACCCAAAGCACGCTACCTCATCGAACTGCCATTAGAAGAACAACAAACTTTTTACAATACCGACGAACAAGAAATCGAATTGCTCTTTTATCAGCTTGATACCAACGATATCAATTACCGCATTTTGGGCTTCGAGGCCTGGATGGACGACTACCTCGCCGATATTTATCAACTCAAAGATATCCGCAGCCATGAGTTCATCTATAAAGTGCTGGCCTTTAAAGCAGAAACTGCCGCTGTCTATGGCAACGACACCACCACCTTCCTGCGCGATTACATCAAATACAGTGTTGGCCAAACCATTGATAACTTCTCCGTTATTGGCGGCCCTTCTAAAGACGACAAATTCCGTTTTTATCTTCAAAGCGACACCATAAATTTCAGCCAACCAAAACTCATCGAGTATGCCCGTCTTTTTTATGAAAAGTACGAAACTCAGGTAGATCAAAACACGCGTTTGGCCATAGAAATGGCCATAGCCTCAGCAAATAGTCAGGCTTTGGTTGAGACACTGCAAAATGACCCGTACATATACAACACCGCTTGGGCTGATTTCGTGGCCTTGCAGTTGATCCTAGAATTTGACCAAAACAAACGCAGCGACAAATTCCTGACTTTAACCTTGTTGAAAAGCTTAGCTCAGCACGGCCAGCAGAAAGAGCTGAAGGCAGCTGCCTACTATTTTTGGTTAGAAAAAAGCAAACTTGACAACGGCTCCTATTGGGACAAAAATTATGTCACCCAAGAGCTGCAAATCAAATTGGCAGCCAACCAATTGATTTACTTACATCATTATATCCCAGGAAATCAAAAGTGCATCGCTGAAATGGCAGCGCTCAAACGCTTGGCAAAGCGCTACGAGAACAAAGTTCAAATCCTTACTTTTTACCCTAGTGAACAAGCCTGGACAAACGCCGATCAAAAAGCATTCGAAGGTGCCAATTGGCAACGTGTTGCTTTGCCTCGGACACATGAGCTTTGGCAGCAATTGAGTTGGAGCAGTGCGCCCGCTTACATTTTACTTGATCCACAATTAAAAGTACTCAATTTAGATGCGTTAGGGCCCTTGCCAAATGCACGCACCCAAACAATTGACCTGATTTTAAATCAACTCCTCAGCAATTGATTACTCTTCGGTAGGCAATATATACCTCAGCTGAGTTTGCCCTTGATCATCAATGAACAGTTCATAGCCGTTGTGTTGTCTGAGTAGCCAATCTACAAACGCGCCGTCTATGCCGCTCTCTTCTAGTAAAAGCGTTTGTGTCTTGCCTTTTAGATTCGTGCTGCGCTTGCGCATTTCTTTCAAGTACATGTGTTGCACAACACTCCATTGCGATTCTTTCTGCAAGGCTGATACAAGCATTTCTTTTTGATCGTCGTAAACGAAAACCCCTACCCGATTGAACCTCGTTAAAGCTTCCTTACAATCCGTACAACGGAGTTCATAGCGGCAAATTGGGTCTGGCAATTGAATAGCTTTAACCTGAGGAAGCTGAAGTGCCGCAACTTGTTGTTGTAAGGCTGTTGAAATTACTTGCGGTGCTCCCGATGGTTGGAATGATTCAAAAGCGATGCCCGATTGAGCCAATAACTTCGCCTGGGCTAAATCAATGCGCTTACCCTGATAATAAGCCACAATAAAAGCATCTTTTATACCTTTCTTGACAGCTTGTTGCTGACGCAACTTGGCATCGTTTAAGTTCGCAAACTTTCCACTTGCATAACGGTATTGTCCTTTTGCGGTTTGGGCTTCAATGAGTTCTGTAAGGCCAATTTGCGCTTCACTTGTGATCGGGCGGTTGTATACCCCAACCTGAACCGAATAGTAAAGACCCTGCCCTGGCCCAGCAAATTTACTGTTCTGTGCCACAACAGCGGTATTCGCCACTGGTGTGCGGCCTTCAAGTGCGCGGCCTTGGGCCAAACTCATGCGTGTACAATTCTGATAAGCCACCACAAAAGCGTCAGTATAACCTAGCGTCCTGATTAAATTTTGCTGTTGCAAGGCCTCGGCCGAGCTCTGAAAATAACCTGCCATATAAACAGTGAGCCCATTTGCCAATACTTTACCATCTACCGGAGTAAATTCCCTAAACCGCTCGGCCGGAACTGGCTTTCTAAAAGCTCCCACTTGCACTCTAAACACCAAACCCTCTGGACAAGGAAGTCCGACAGGTAAAGGTGCAGTAGTATTTGGCCTCTCTTGCATTTGAAAAGCAACAACCGGAGACGAACCCAACGTTGTTGTAGATGTTGTTGTTGTTGTAGATGTTGTTGTTGTAACCTGAGGTCGGAAATTTGCTAGCAATAGGGCCTCTAAATCTTGCTGACCCTTTACTTGTAAAAGAGCCTGTTTTTGGCTCTTGAGTTGCGCACGCAAAACCTCTTGTGCTGCAAGCAACTGCACTAACTGCTCCTTTACTTCAGGCGTATATGCTTCCTCTAAACTTCTGATCTC
>JBIIZI010000002.1:0-40154 GCA_044346375.1 Crocinitomicaceae bacterium
GTTTATGTAGAAGTAGAAACCGTAGGTGAAACTATGGCGCAAGAAGAAGTATTTGGTAGCGTAGAAGCTGTTAAAACTGTTTCTGATCTCTTCTTACCTATGAGCGGCGAAATCATCGAATTCAACGAAGCTCTTGAAGCAACCCCAGAAGTAGTAAATAACGACCCTTATGGCGCAGGCTGGATGGTCAAAGTACGCGTTTCAGACGCAAGTGAGTTTGAGGCACTTTTAGACGCTGCTGCTTACGCTCAAGAAGTTCACTAAAACAAAAGATACGTTCTTAAGAACAGCCAAAAACCGCCCAAAAGGCGGTTTTTTTATGGCCAAAATTCTCTTTGAAACTCCAGTTGGTGTTCGAGTTGGTCGTTCAGTTGATAAAAGAGGTCGCGATGGAGCTTTGCTTCTAGTTCGTCGATAGAAACACAAAAAAAAGCCAACTCTAAATCAGATTTGGCATTAGGCATTATAAATGCGATACCTTTTTGCTGATTTGGTGCAATAAGCGCCTTGAAATAAGCTTTGGGCACGCTAACTTTGTTGGGCCCAATTGAAGGCAAGCCTGACTCAAGTATGGGGCCCGTTACCACATAAAGTGTGTCGTAAAGCACAGCCCAAGACCGTACTTTTTCTTCGAGTTTTTTCCAGATGCCACGGTTAAAGCCGGGCAATTGTGGGCTCATGTTACTGTAATAAAAAGACTCTTGCATAACTTGCAAAGACCAACTCATGTCGGCAGCTGGTGCGAGGTGACCTCGGTCATAGCCACTTTTGGAGTAATCGGCAGTAGTAGCCGTTTGGGTTGAAACGAGTGGGTCTTCCATAAAGCGATTGCTGCGCTCCACGCCGTTTCCTAGATTTGCTTTGATGAGCATGTAAGCCACCCAATTGGCTTGTTTATGATATTCGTTGTAGGAAAGCGAATATGCCGTGTGGGGAATGATTTCTTCTCCTGGTAAAGGAAGCGGACAAGCCAATGGCAGTTCTCTTTTATGTTCAAATCCCGAATCAATAAATGAGTTTAAGCCTAAGAAAAAAGCCGCTATCCAAAGGAGGATAAACGGCTTTAAGAAGGATTGCTGCTTAATCTTAAGCATCTATTTTAGCATATTTAGCGTTTTTCTCGATGAACTCGCGGCGAGGTGGGACGTCGTCGCCCATGAGCATTGAGAAGATTTGATCGCACTCGGCGGCGTTCTCGATGGTCACCTGACGCAAGGTGCGGCTTTCAGGGTTCATGGTGGTTTCCCAGAGTTGCTCTGCGTTCATTTCACCAAGACCTTTGTAACGTTGTACGTTAACTGAAGTTTCGCTGCCCCCTCCTTTCAATTCTTGAATAAGAAGATCGCGTTGATCTTCGTTCCAAGCGTATTCGGACTTGGTTCCTTTTTTCACTTGGTAAAGTGGTGGTGTTGCAATGTAGACATATCCTTTTTCGATGAGTTCTTTCATGTAACGGAAAAGGAAAGTAAGGATGAGGGTCTCGATGTGGGAACCATCGACGTCGGCATCACACATGATGATGATTTTGTGATAGCGGAGTTTTTCGAGGTTAAGTGCTTTGGAATCTTCTTCGGTTCCGATGCGCACACCCAAGGCAGTGTAAATGTTTTTGATCTCTTCGTTTTCGAAGATTTTGTGCTGCATGGCTTTCTCTACGTTCAGGATTTTACCACGAAGCGGCATAATGGCCTGAAAATGGCGGTCACGGCCTTGTTTGGCGGTTCCGCCTGCGGAGTCTCCCTCGACAAAGTAAACCTCGCAAGCAGCTGGGTCTTTTTCAGAGCAATCGGCAAGTTTACCTGGTAATCCGGAACCGGTAAGGACATTTTTGCGCTGTACCATTTCGCGGGCTTTGCGAGCAGCGTGGCGGGCACGTGCGGCAAGGATGACTTTCTCAACGATGAGTTTAGCTTCAGATGGATGCTCTTCTAGGTAGGCAGAAAGCATTTCTGAAACAGCCTGGCTCACTGGCGCAGTGACTTCGCGGTTACCAAGTTTGGTTTTGGTTTGCCCTTCAAATTGTGGCTCTTGTACTTTGACAGAAACTACAGCGGTGAGGCCTTCACGGAAGTCGTCGCCGTCGATTTCGATTTTTTCTTTGGCTAAAATACCGGAGTCGGTTGCGTATTTTTTGAGCGTGTTGGTAAGGCCGCGTCTGAAGCCTGAAAGGTGCGTACCACCTTCATGGGTATTGATGTTGTTGACGTAAGCCTGAATGTTTTCGGTGTAAGAGGTGTTGTAAGTAAGTGCAACCTCTACTGGAATGCCTTCGCGTTCGCCTTCAAAATAGATAACATCAGTAATAAGCGCCTCGCGGTTGCGGTCAAGGTAAGATGCAAATTCTTTGAGCCCGCCTTCAGAAAAATAAGTGGTGCAAGGATGCGCTCCGTTGTCGTCTAGTTGGCGTTTGTCAGTAAGGGTAATGGTGATGCCTTTATTCAAGAAAGCGAGCTCGCGCATGCGTGCTGCCAGGGTATCAAAGTTGTATTCGGTGAATTCAAAAATAGTGGCGTCAGGGGTGAAGGTTACTTCGGTACCTGTTTCGGTAGACTCACCAACGATTTTGACATCGTACATTGGTTTTCCGATGTTGTATTCTTGTTGGAAAACTTTTCCTTCTCGGCGAACAGTTGCTTTGAGGTGTGTAGACAAAGCGTTGACACAAGATACACCCACACCGTGCAAACCACCGGATACTTTGTAGGTGTCTTTGTCGAATTTACCACCTGCGTGCAAGACCGTCATCACGACCTCAAGTGCAGACTTCTTTTCTTTGGTGTGCATAGCCGTAGGAATACCACGACCGTTGTCGACAACCGTAATGGAGTTGTCTTCGTTGATGAATACGTTGATTTTGTCGCAGTAACCCGCAAGCGCTTCATCGATGGAGTTGTCAACAACCTCGTAAACAAGGTGGTGAAGACCTTTTACACCGACATCGCCGATGTACATTGCAGGGCGTTTTCTTACTGCTTCTAAACCTTCTAATACCTGGATATTATCTGCCGAATAATTGTCTCTCTTTTCGTCTTCAGCCATGTTGCTATAGTTTGATGATAGTGTTAAATTTCGTGTAAACAAAAATAAAAAAAAGCACCTCGCAATGGGTGCTTTTCAAGGGCCTTAAAGCCTTAACTTATCAACAAAATTTCAACGATTTGAACTATTCTTCTATCCAGGCAATGATGCTAGGGTCATTGGGTAAAATACGCGGTGAAATGACTTTGGAAAGATGGCCATTTGCATCGATGAGATACTTCTGGAAATTCCATTCTACTTTGCTATCTTCTTTTCCGTTTTTCGCTTTTTGCGTGAGGAATTGATACACTGGATGCATGTCCTTGCCTTTTACTGAAATTTTGGACATCATAGGGAAACTCACTCCGTAATTGAGCTGACAAAACTGCGCAATTTCTTTATCCGAACCAGGCTCTTGCGACATAAAGTCATTGGCAGGAAAACCAACGATGACAAAATTCTTGGATTTGTATTTGGTATACAATGCCTCTAATTGCTCATATTGAGGTGTTAGGCCGCATTTTGAAGCTGTATTGACAATCATTATCTTTTTGCCTTTTAAAGAAGCAAAATCAAAGGTTTTTCCGTTGATGTCGTTCACCTTAAATTGGTAAATGGAATCAGTTGCACTTGGTACTAAACTCATGAGAAGGACACTTAAGGATAATAAAATAGTTTTCATAAACGTTTTTCTGAATAACAATATACACCAAAGATAGTTCGGAATGGAACAAATATTCAATTTTTACGAATAAGCACACGATGCGCATTTTACTCATTTTCTTGTTTTTCTTGAACACTACCTCTTGGAGCCAAAAAATGACCGGATTTTGGCAAGGCATGTTGTTTTCTCCTAGCGACCAAACAGTTCTTATTCCAATCTACCTAGATGTTTATGTAACCAATGGCTTAGTGGATGGTAAAATTCGAATAGAGAACAAAGAAGGAGCAAGTGTTTATCCGGTAGTCGGGAAGTATGCCAATAATGAATTAGAACTTGTTACAAAGAAAGCAATGTGGCATTACTTGCCTGAATTTTCGCTTTCACCCTATATTTATTCGCTTAAATATAATACTCAAAACGGCTATTTAGAAGGCAGCACAGACCAGCAAGATTACCGTTTGGTTGCATATCAAAGCAAAGGTGAAATTTCAATGAACAAAACAGCGTATCTGCCCAAAGACTGGCTTTTGCGCTTTAGTCAAGAACTTAAAGATGGTATTTCGGCGCCTCAAATTCGCAAGCAAGAGTTAATGAATTTTGCGTTTGAGCCTATTTATTTTGATTACGACCAAGCGACGATCAGGGCCGAATACCAACCCTATTTGAAGGAATTGATCAGAATGGTGAAAAGTCATTCGGACCTGCGCATCGAAATCACTGGACACACCGACGCAGACGGATCAGACGCTTATAACTTAGCCCTATCAAAAAAGAGAAGTGAGGCACTTTTGCTGTTTTTTAGTCAAAATGGCTTAGCGAAAGACCGAGTGGTAATTAACTTTAAAGGCGAAAGAGAGCCCGTAGACAAAAGTCAAACCAGCGAAGGCAAGCAACGCAACAGGCGCGTTGACTTCAAGTTCATTTAAGCGCGTAAACCCACTATAAACTCGCGAGTTTTTCTTCGAGAATGGCTATTTTGGCAAGTGCATCAGCTTCTTTTTTGCGCTCATTAGCCACAACCGCATCTGGCGCGCCGGCCATGAATTTTTGATTCTGCAATTTGGCTTGCACGCTCTTTAAGAAGCCTTGGGTATAGACCATTTCTTCTTCGAGTTTCTTCTTTTCAGCTTCTAGGTCAATTTGCTCGCCAAACGGCACAAAAAATTCGATGCCGTCTACAATAAAGCTATTGGCCTGCGCCACCTTCTCTTGCACATATTGCAACAAAGACAAATTACCCATTTTTATGAGGATGCTATCTGCTGCATGCGCACGGCTTGCATCGGCTTTGATAAAGAGTTCTAGCTTGATTTTAGTAGCAATATTGTTTTGCTTGCGAATGTTGCGTATTTGGGTAATGACTTTTTCATTGAAAGCAAACTGCTGTAGCGGAGCCGAATCTATGTCTTGGCTTACTGGCCATTGAGCAATAACGATGTCGTCGCCAGCTGGGCGCTCGCGCAAGGCATGGTAAAGTTCTTCGGCAACAAAAGGCGTAAAAGGATGCATGATTTTGAGTATGCGCTCAAAGAAATCTAGGGTTTGTTCGAGGGTAGCACGATCGATAGGCTGCTGATAGCCGGGCTTGATCATTTCTAGGTACCAAGAACAGAAGTCGTCCCAAACGAGTTTGTAGGTAGACATTAAAGCGTCAGAAATGCGGAACTTATCGAAGTTGTCGTTGATCTCTTTTAAGACTTGTGCAAAACGGTTCTCAAACCACTCAATTGCAACCTTACTTGACAGTGGCTGCTCTATTTCGCGGACTTCCCAAGAAGATACCAAGCGATAGGCGTTCCAGATTTTGTTGGTAAAATTACGCCCTTGCTCACATTGCGAGCTGTCAAAAGGGAGGTCGTTGCCGGCTGGTGATGAAATGAGAATGCCTACGCGCACGCCATCGGCGCCGTATTGATTGATGAGGTCGATGGGGTCAGGGGAATTGCCCAAGGACTTCGACATTTTGCGCCCAAGTTTGTCGCGAACGATTCCGGTGTAGTATACGTTTTTGAAAGGCTGTTGACCCATATATTCGTAACCAGCAATGGCCATGCGCGCCACCCAAAAGAACATAATTTCGGGAGCGGTTACGAGGTCGTTGGTAGGGTAATAATAGTTGATTTCGGGGTTATTGGGTTGTGTGAGGCCATTGAAAACAGAAATGGGCCACAACCAGCTAGAAAACCAAGTGTCGAGGACGTCTTCGTCTTGGCGCAACTCCGAAGCAAGGACTGCCCTACCTGCCTTTTCTGAGGCAAGGACAAGCGCTTCTTCTTGGGTTTTGGCAACAACGAAGTCTGCAGGGCGATCGCTGTAGTACCACGCCGGGATACGGTGCCCCCACCAAAGCTGGCGCGAAATACACCAATCTTTGACGTTTTCCATCCAGTGGCGGTAGGTATTTTTGAATTTGTCAGGGTGAAATTGAATGTTGCCGTTCATGACGTTTTCAAGTGCCGGCGCAGCAAGTTCTTTCATTGAGACAAACCACTGCAAAGACAATTTAGGCTCAATTACAGCGTTGGTGCGCTCAGAGTAGCCTACTTTGTTGATGATGTCTTCGGTTTTGACTAAAAAGCCTTTGTCGTGGAGC
Source organism: Crocinitomicaceae bacterium (assembly GCA_044346375.1). GTDB lineage: Bacteria > Bacteroidota > Bacteroidia > Flavobacteriales_D > Crocinitomicaceae > UBA952. Next base: position 6,276 of record JBIIZI010000002.1, read on the forward strand.
TCTTTCTCGATTTCTCGACGGACTTCGAAGCGGTCTTTGCCTTGGTAGTGTGCGCCATGTGCATTGAGCGTACCGTTGTCGTTGAAGAGATCGATACTTGGCAAATTGTGTTTTTGACCAAGTTCGTAGTCATTGGGGTCGTGGGCAGGGGTTACTTTTAGGCAGCCTGTTCCAAAATCTTTGTCTACGTATGCATCAGCAATGACAGGGATTTCACGGTTGATCAGTGGCACCATGACGGTTTTGCCAATTAGTTTTTGGTAGCGTTCGTCTTCGGGATGCACGCAAATAGCGGTGTCGCCAAGGATCGTTTCCGGACGTGTTGTGGCGATAGTAAGCCATTGATCGGCCTCTCCGACCACTTGATAACGGACGTAAAATAACTTAGAATTGACTTCTTTGTAATTGACTTCTTCATCGGAAAGCGCAGTAAGGGCTTCTGGATCCCAGTTGACCATGCGTACGCCGCGGTATATTTTGCCTTTTTGAAAAAGATCGATAAATACATTGATGACGGACTCGGAATATTCTGGGTCCATGGTGAAGTGCGTGCGTTCCCAGTCGCAAGAAGCGCCCAAACGCTTGAGTTGCTCTAGTATGATGCCGCCGTGTTTGTCTTTCCATTGGAAAGCATGCGCAAGAAATTCGTCGCGGGTGAGATCTGATTTTGCAATGCCTTCCGCTTTGAGTTTTTGAACAACTTTGGCTTCAGTGGCAATAGAGGCGTGGTCGGTACCTGGTACCCAACAGGCATTTTTACCGAGCATACGGGCACGGCGCACTAAGACGTCTTGGATGGTATTGTTGAGCATATGACCCATGTGCAAAACGCCGGTTACATTTGGCGGCGGAATGACGATGGTGTAGGGCTCGCGGTGATCAGGGGTGGAGTGAAAATACCCTTTATCTAGCCAGTATTGGTACCATTTTTCTTGCGCAAGTTGCGGTTCGTATGTTTTTGCAATCTCCATGTCTTCTTCTTAAAGATGCAAAGATAGCAAATATCTGAGCGCGCGCTGCGGTGTCTAGTTGGTTACTGGAGAATCTGAGGGGGTCAGGACAGTACCTTTGATGGTAAGAACAATTGGGTCGCCGACATTCGAAAAAACAGTGATGGTTTTGGTAAAAGCCCCGACGCGCTTGGTATCGTAATGTACTTTAATGACGCCTTTTTTGCCTTTTCTGATGGGTGTTTCTGGACGATCCGCAGCTGTACAACCACAACTCGTTTGTACGTTGGTTATCACAGCAGCTTTTTTGGAAGTGTTTTTGAATTCGAATACAAAGAGGTCTTCGGAGCCGTAAGGAATGTCTTGACGCTCGATTTCTAATACGGCAAAGCGCAAAGCTGGCTGAGTGGCTTTTTTACTTTTGTCAGTTGTTTGGGCGAATAAAACTTGTGAAAAAACAAGCAAAAGGGAGAGGTGTAAGAATTTCATAGGTATATAATTAAAGCGTACAGTTAATAAGACTTGAATTTGAAAGAACAATAATAAAAACAAACCAAAGCAATGTTTTAAAATTAACACTTTTTTAGCAAGATGCTGCGATACTTCTTGCGAGATACACTTGTTCTTAGAATTGGACTAATAATTCAGCGAGTCCGTTGTAGGTCTCATTGAGTCTGTTTTTCCATTCCGTTTGAGCGAGCCAAAAAACAGCATCTATGCCCTCTTCTGCTTGAGGCTTGACTACTAAAGATCCCTGATATCGCATATGAAACCAATGGTTTTGCTTGAAAACCGAACGGTCTTTGAAAGTGTACACATGAAAAGTAGAACGCAGTGGAGCAATGCAGTCAAAAGATCCGTTCAAGCCTGTTTCCTCCTGAACCTCGCGCATTGCAGCCTCTATAATGCCTTCTCCCTTTTCAATTTTTCCTTTTGGTAAGTCCAGATGGTCAAAACGATGAATCCATAAATAGGCATCTTGATTTGCATATTGAACCAAGGCTCCGGCAGTTTGAATCGACTTGAAGGCCTTAAAAAAGGAATGCATTGTTGTTTGAGGGTCCTTGCTAAGCACCTGAAAAGAGGCAGATTCTTCAAACTTTTCAGAAAGTTCGTCAAATGATAGTGGAGCTGAACCTTGCCAATGTGGTAAATCTTCAGCTTTATCTGTAAAGATGATATAGTTAGTTTCGAGGAAAACTTTGTATTTTTGCGGCATGAATGTGAACAAAGATTTGAGCCTAAAGGTAGCAGAATTGCTCCTCAAAACAAAAGCAGTGCGTCTTCAACCCGATAAACCCTTCACTTGGGCCTCGGGCTGGAAATCTCCAATTTATTGCGACAACCGCATTACACTTAGTTTTCCAGAGGTGCGCACCCACATTCGCCAGGGCTACGCCCAAACCATTCTAGACAACTTCGGCAAACCTGACGTCATTGCAGGTGTAGCCACAGGCGGCATCGCACAAGGCGCGCTGATTGCTCAAGAACTCGGTTTGCCCTTTATTTATGTACGCAGTGCAGCCAAAGGGCACGGCATGGAAAACCTCATCGAAGGAGCGTATCAAGAAGGGCAGCGCGTTGTGGTCATCGAAGACCTCATCTCTACAGGCGGAAGCAGCCTCAAAGCAGTTGAAGCTTTGCGCGCAGGAGGTCTCGATGTCAAAGGGCTCATCGCCACTTTTACTTATGGTTTTGGACTCGCCGAAGAACACTTTAGCGCTGCCAACTGTCCGCATGTTTGCCTCACCGACTACAGCACCCTTATCGATGTAGCCACCAAAACAAACTACGTCAGCGAAGCCGACGAAGCTACCCTCAGAGCTTGGCGCAATAGCCCAAGCACCTGGATGCAAGACAACCATTAAACACTGCAAATGCTGACACTCAAAAGCCAAGAATTCACCCTTTTGGCAAGCTCAGATCGCGTGCTTGACTTTTTGTCCGATACCAAAAACTACGCTTTGCTATTGCCCGCAAACCAAACTTCTGATTTTCATTACACCCCAACACAATTCAGTTTCAAAGCTGCCGGCCAAGTGCACTTAAGCCTTGAAAAACAAACAGCCACGGCGCAACTACTGCATTTCAAAGGGCTCCCTACAAATCCTTTTGCCTTCGATCTGTTTGTGCACCTCCAACAACAAGAGGGGCAAACCACCGGACACATCGAAATCAAGGCAGATCTCAACATGATGCTAAAAATGTTAGTTGAAAAACCTTTGCAAAAATTACTTGCCGAAATGGCGGCTAATTTAGCTGTGGAGCTGGCTTAAATTGACCTATAACGCAATTCCTGATTGGCAAAATATGCCTTTTCGCCATTGGTTTCAATCCGAATTTCTCCGACGTCATTTACTCCAATGATACGTCCCTCAAAGCATGAACCATCCATCTTTTCAAATACCTGCACGGTGTCTTTTAACCAAAGTTCAGCTTCAAATCTGGCTTTCAAATAAGCAAAATCGCCATTGAGCAAATGTTGCTGCCCATTGAGTAAATCGAGGTATTCAGCGAGCACTGTAAGTGGCTTGAACCTTTGATTTGTTTCTTTGAAAATACTAGTTGCTTGCACGAGTTCCGGGGCCTCATTCACATTGATGCCGCAGCCTAAAATTGACCACTCGAGTTGCGCCCCTTTCAATTGTTGCTCAATGAGGATGCCTCCAATTTTTTGTTTGCCCACGTACAAATCATTGGGCCACTTGATGTGCGCTTTGAGTCCGAAACGAAGCAAGCACTGTTGCCACATGAGCGCACTGAACCAAGAAAGTCGGATGTGTTGTTCGAGGGAGTAAACTGGCTTGAAAGCGAGGCTAAACATTAAATTCTCGGAACTGACAGACTGCCATGAATTACCGCGCTGCCCCCTACCCTGTGTTTGATAATCTGCCATTATTACCGAACCATCTTGACAACTTCCTTGTTCAATAAGATTGGCAACATAATTGTTAGTAGAGTCAACGGATACTAACTGAATAAGAACAGAACCGAATTTGGTCATCATGAAAGTCAAGAGGATTCAAATTTATCAGTTAGTTTTGTAATAGAAACACATCAATGGCAAAAAAGAAAAAATTAGGTCCTTCAGAATTACTAGTAGATGTAATTATTGAAGGAATGCAAAATAACAAAGCACAAGACATCACTATCCTTGACCTTCGTGAACTCGACAGCGCAGTCTGCGATTTCTTCGTAATTTGTAGTGGAGAATCCAGTACCCAGGTCGATGGTATCGCAAGTAATGTGCAACGCAACACACGCAAAGAACTCAAAGAAAAACCTTGGCACACCGAAGGAAAATCCAACTCTGAATGGGTTCTGCTCGACTACATCGATGTAGTTTGCCATATTTTCTACAAAGATGCACGCTCATTTTACGACATCGAAGACCTCTGGGCCGATGCCAAACGCACAGATCTTCCCAACCTTTAAGCTCCATAATAATGTCTGAAGAAAAAAGAAAAAATCCGCTTTCGGTATACTGGATTTACGTCGCTTTTGTGGTTGTACTGGTCAGTACACACCTTTATGTCAACAGCGAATCTAGTGCCGTCATTAAATACAAAGAGACCCTCCTAGATTTAGTGGAGGCCAAAGGCGTCAAACAAGTAAAAATCGTCAATCAAAGTTCGGCGCGTTTTCAGTTGCGCAAAAGTGCGCAAGCCTATATCAACAGTCGCAAAGACCTTGATTTCCCGAAGATCCGCAAGTTGCTCGCCAATAAAAACGCGCAACCTTCCAAAATTGTCTTTGAACTAGAAAATATCGGCAACCACGCCAATTTTGAAAAAGCGCTCGACGAACGCGGTTACCACGACTACGAAAACATTATTGAAACCAACTGGATCGCTCAAATATTGGGCTACCTATTGCCATTTGGCATCATCGTCCTTATCTGGATGTTCGTCATGCGACGCATGTCTGGCGGCGGAGGTGCTGGGGGTGGCGGAGGCCAAATATTCAACATCGGTAAATCGCGCGCACAGGTCTATGAAAAAGGCAAAAGCACAAACATCACGTTTAAGGATGTTGCAGGTTTAGAAGGTGCCAAAGAAGAAATTGTCGAAATCGTCGAATTCTTAAAAAATCCGAAAAAGTACACCGAACTTGGTGCGAAAATTCCAAAAGGCGCTCTTTTAGTTGGCCCTCCAGGAACAGGTAAAACCTTGCTTGCCAAAGCAGTTGCAGGGGAGGCAAAAGTGCCATTTTTCTCTTTGTCAGGTTCAGACTTCGTTGAAATGTTTGTAGGTGTAGGCGCCTCACGCGTCCGCGATTTGTTCCGCCAAGCCAAAGAAAAAGCACCAGCCATCATCTTTATCGACGAAATTGACGCTATTGGTCGTGCCCGCGGCAAAAACAACGGCTTCAATACCAACGATGAGCGCGAAAACACCCTCAACCAACTCCTTACCGAAATGGACGGCTTTGGCACCAACTCTGGTGTCATTATCTTGGCTGCAACCAACCGTGCCGATGTACTCGATAGCGCACTCATGCGCGCAGGTCGTTTTGACCGTCAAATATACGTCGACATGCCCGACCTCAATGAGCGAAAAGCGATCTTTGGTGTACACCTCAAACCAATCAAACTTTCCACAGAAATTGACGTAGATTTCTTGGCCAAACAAACCCCCGGTTTTTCTGGTGCCGACATCGCTAACTTGTGTAATGAAGCAGCATTAATTGCGGCACGCCACAACAAAACCAAAGTCGAAAAACAAGATTTCCTAGATGCAGTAGACCGCATTATCGGTGGCTTAGAAAAGAAAAACAAAATAATTACACCAGAAGAAAAGAAAACAATTGCTTACCACGAAGCTGGCCATGCCGCCGTTTCTTGGCTCTTGCAATATGCGAATCCGTTGGTGAAGGTTACTATAGTGCCAAGAGGACAATCTTTGGGTGCTGCTTGGTACTTGCCAGAAGAACGCAGCATTACCACCACCGAACAATTGCTCGACGACATGTGTGCAACTTTAGGTGGCCGTGCAGCCGAATTGCTTACCTTCCACCGTATCTCTACAGGTGCTCTTTCCGATTTGGAACGCGTAACCAAACAAGCCTACGCCATGACCTCTATTTATGGTCTTAATGAACGCGTGGGTAATATTTCTTTCTACGACTCACAAGGTAGAGACTCCTTTACCAAACCGTATTCCGAAGACACCGCAAAGATCATCGACGAAGAAGTAAGTAAACTCATCGAGAGTCAGTACCAACGAGCACTGCAATTGCTCGGTGAAAACCAAGACAAACTTGCTCAACTCGCCGACCGCCTCCTTACCTCAGAAGTCATCTTCAAAGAAGACCTCGAAGCAATTTTTGGCAAGCGCCAATGGGATCCAATTGAAGCAGACATTACAGAGGATATAACTCCTGAAGAAATTGCCACCGAAGAAGTAGCTGCCTTAGAAGAAGGGCAAACAAGCGAGGCAAGTTCAACTGATCAAGAAGAAACTTCCGAAGAACCAACACCAGGCGAATGATCGGAAACCTAGGGCAACGCATGATTACAGGGGCCGTTTTTGGCACCCTAGTCATCGGTTCTATGCTCTGGAATCCTTATGCGTTTGCACTTGTATTTTCCTTTTTTATGGTCGTTGGCTTATGGGAGTTTTATAACTTTTTTAAGCAACACCAAGTGGTAGAAGTCTCGAATGAAATTGGCATCTTCATTGGCATCTTCATTTATATCTTATTGGTGGGTATCAGCTTTGAATGGTTCTCTGTGATTTCACTGAGTCTTATTTTTCCGCTGTTTTTTACACTCATTCTCAATGAGCTCTGGGCCAAGCACGCACATCCGCTGCTCAATATTTCGGTTTTGGTATTCGGAATCATTTATGTTGTTGGACCTTTCTACCTAAGCATTGACTTACACGTCCGCGACACCTCTCCGTTGCCCAAAGTACTTGGCATGTTCTTGCTCATCTGGACAAACGATTCCTTTGCCTATTTTACTGGACGTGCTTTTGGGAAACGCAAACTCTTTGAACGAATTTCTCCTAAAAAAACTTGGGAAGGAACCTTCGGGGGTATTTTATTTACATTGCTACTTGGTTTCTTGATAGGGGCTTATATCAATAAAGGAGAGGTATTATTTTGGATGATATCCGCACTCATTATAGCGCCCGGAGCCATTTTCGGAGACCTACTCGAATCTTTATTCAAAAGAAGTTTGAACATCAAGGATAGCGGCAAAATTCTACCGGGCCACGGTGGAGTCCTCGACCGTTTTGATGCGGCGCTGTTCACGATCCCATTTTTTTATTGTTGGTCTATAATCTATCTTTACTGGAAATGATGACTTTTCACCGCGAAGGCCGCTCCATTATGCTCGGGAGCATTGTTATATTTCTTGGCTTAAGTGCCCTGAACTACTATTTTCTGGCCTCGGCCATATTTGGACTATTCCTCTTTCTAGAAATTGGTTTTGCGGTTCTTCTCTATTTGATCATTCAATTTTTCCGCATTCCAAGACGAACTTGTGTTGGTCAGTTACAAGACATCATGTGTCCTGCAGACGGAAAGGTTGTCGTGATTGAAGAGGTCGAAGAAACCGAGTATTTCAAAGACAAACGCATTCAGGTTTCGATTTTTATGTCGCCACTCAACGTGCATGCCAACTACTACCCTATTAGCGGTCAGGTAAGTTATACCAAATACCATCCGGGGCTCTTTTTAGTCGCATGGCACCCAAAAAGCAGCACCGACAACGAACGCAGCACTTGTGTAGTCAAGCATCAAAACGGAACTGAAATTCTATTTCGCCAAATTGCAGGTGCTTTGGCCCGACGCATTTGCTATTATGCCCAAACCGGCGATAACGCCCAACAAGGCGCCGAATTCGGTTTCATTAAATTTGGCTCCAGAGTTGACCTCTTCTTACCTTTAGGCACGAAAATTGACGTGCAACTCGGACAAAAAGTAAAAGCTAAACTTACAAAGCTTGGAACTTTAAATTAATTTGTAACTTTATAAAAAAAAAACGCCATGAAAAAAGTATTTGTAGCAATTGCCCTTACCACATTCGTTGGTTCTATGGCAACCACAGCTTATGCAGCTGTAAACGGAACGCAAATCGTTAAAAAAGACGACGACAAGCGCAAAAAGAAAAAGAAAAGTTCAAGCTGCTGCTCGGCTAACGGCCAGCAAAAATCTTGTTCTTCATCTAGCACTTCTACACAGAAGTCTTGCTCTGGTGAGAAACACTAATTAGTTACAATTCTTGTAACAAAAAAGCCGGCTTAAGCCGGCTTTTTTTATGTCTATAAAGTTTTATGCGGAGAATATTTCTTGGTACTGCGCTTGGTATTTTTCGAGAATTTTCTTGCGCTTGAATTTTAGCGTAGGCGTAAGCTCGCCGCCTTCAATGGTAAACTCTTGTGGCAATAACTTCACTTTCTTGAGTTGTTCCCAAGACCCGTATTCTTTATTAATTTCAGTGATCTCTTCTTGAATGCGCGCTGCTAATTGTGCGTTGGCAATGACTTCATCATTGGATAGCTTTGAAAAATCTAAGGCATGGCGCTCAGCCCATTCGCGCACAAATGCAAAGTTGGGCACTACAAAAACAGCTGGGAATTTTTCACCTTCACCAATGACCATAGCTTGTTCGATGAAGCGCGATTGCTTCAAACGATTTTCCATAGCCTGAGGAACGATATATTTACCACCTGAAGTTTTGAAAATCTCTTTTTTACGATCGGTGATTTTGAGGAATTTATCTTCTTGGAAAGTGCCGATATCGCCAGTACAGAACCAACCATCGGCGTCGAATACTTCATTGGTAGCCTCTTGGTTTTTGTAGTAACCCATCATGACGTTTGGTCCTTTGACAAGGATTTCGCCGTCGGCGGCAATTTTTACCTGAACGTTATCTACTAAAGGACCAACAGAACCAATTCGGATACCTGTTACAAAGTTGTTTACAGAGATAACCGGAGAAGTTTCGGTTAGGCCATAGCCCTCTAAAATTGGAATGTCTGCGGCAAGGAATATACGAGCTAAGCGCGGTTGTAAGGCTGCAGAGCCAGAAGCAATTGCTTTGACATTGCCGCCAAGTGCTTCTTGCCATTTGGAGAAAATGAGTTTACGGGCAATGGCCAATTTTACTTTATAGGCCATTGACTTCCCTACGACATCGTAGTCTTCGGCGACGCCTACCGCCCAGAAAAAGAGCGATCGTTTGATACCGGTAAGGTCTTCGCCTTTAGCCATGATTTTATCAAAAACTTTTTCAATGAGACGCGGTACAGCAGAGAAGACATCAGGCTTCACTTCGCGGATGTTGTCGCCGATGGTATCCATGGATTCAGCAAAGTGTATGGAGCAACCAATATACATGTAGAGGTAATGCAACATGCGCTCGTAAATATGACAAACAGGTAGGAAACTCAAAACTTTTGAATTCTTGTCGGCAGGAATTGGAACGATACAAGAAGACACAGTAGCGAGGATATTCGAATGCGATAGCATAACCCCTTTTGGATTACCTGTGGTTCCGGATGTATAAATGATGGTAACTAAATCGGTTGTTTTGACCGCGCGCATGCGTTGCTCTACTGCCTCAATTTCGGTCTGTCCTTTATGCGTTTCGATCTCTGACCAATGCGTACAATTTTCAAGGTGATCAAAAGAAAAAAGATGCTTTAAAGTAGGGACGTCTGCACGCACCGAACTGATTTTATCGACTAATTCTTGATTAGAGACCACACAAATTTCTACACCCGCATCGTTGAGAATAAAACGGTAGTCAGACTCCGAAATATTTGGATAGAGTGGCACCAGAATAGCACCCACTTGTTGAACTGCGATGTCGAGGATATTCCATTCGAAACGGTTTGAACTCGCTACCGCAACGCGGTCACCGGCCTGAACACCCATGGATATTAAGCCGCGAGAAACATTAATGGCAGCATCGAGGAAATCGGCGGTTGAAAGCGGAACCCAAATACCTTTTGTTTTGGTAACAAACATATTTGGATTTGGGTAATTTTTCAATTGATGTCTAGGAACATCGAATAAACGATCTATGGTTAGCATACTATAGGTTTAGGGACGAAAAATAGCAATATTGTTTCAATTAAAGAAACAAAATCACAAAAAGACTGATGAGCAACAAACTGATCAAGTTGAGGATAAATCCGTAGCGAATCATGTCTTTGATGCGCAGAAAGCCCGAGCCAAATACGATGGCATTGGGTGGTGTACCAACGGGCATCATGAAGGCTAAACTAGCCCCGAGCGTTAGCGCCATTGCCATAGGAACTAATGGAAGTCCTGTCTGGTGGGCAAATATGCCAACAACTGGTATGAACAAGGTTACCATGGCTAAATTGGAGAGCACTTCTGAAATAAAAATGGCTAAAGTGGTCAAAACCACGATGGCCAAAACAAGGCTCAGGCCTTGGAAAGACTCAAAAGAACTGGCCAAATATTTTAAAATGCCATTTTTTTCCAAAACAGCAGCCAATGCCAAGCCCCCACCGAACAATAGCAAAATACCCCAAGGTAGTTTTTCGGTATCAGACCAATGCAGAATTTTCTTTTTGTCTTCTTCGCCATTCGAAACCAAAAACATAGCGAGCGCACCTAAAATAGCTGCGTTTTCATCGCGGTAATTGATGCCAAATATGCTTGAGAATGCCTCGCGAAAAATCCATAAACCAGCGACAATTGAAAAAATCCATAAGACCCGTTTTTGGGCTTTGGACCAGGGTAGCGTATGAAATTGGAGATCGTGGACATCTTTGCGTTCTGAGCCCAATAAATAATTGAAAATAAAGAACATAATGAGCAATAGCAAGATGGCCAGAGGCATGCCTATTTTCATCCAGTCAAAAAAGCTGATTTCAATTTGAAAGTTTTCGGCGAGAATACTTGCCATTTGGGTATTGGGAGGCGAGCCAATGAGAGTGCCCACGCCACCGATGTTTGAAGCATATGCAATTGACAACATTAGAAAAATAGCAAAACGCGATTGCCGATGTGCAGGGGGCATGGCCTCCACCACTGCCATAGCCATTGGCAGCATCATGAGTGCGGTGGCGGTATTGGAAATCCACATGGAGATGAGGCCTGTACTGAGTATAAAACCAAGTAAAATATTGGATTTTTTATTGCCGACTACGGCAATAATGCGCCGTGCAATTTGCTCGTGCACTCCCCATTTTTCTAAGGCTAAAGCCATGACAAAACCACCAAAAAACAAAAATATGTTGGAGTCGCCGTAGCATTGCGCAAGGTCTTTTGGCGTTAGTAAACCAAAAGGCACTGCAAAAAGCAAGGGTAAAAGTGCAGTAAGGTAAACTGGAATCCATTCTGAAATCCAGAGCACAACCATTAGCCCTGCAAGAAGCAAGGAGAGTGTAAATGTGTCAAAAACCCACATGGGGTTGGTGCTTATTTGTTAAGACCATTGAGCGCATCTACAAAGTAGTTGGCTTTTGCCTCTACTTCAGTAACAATAGCGCGGAACTCGGCTTTTCCTTTAGCTTGGTTCATTTTGGTCAACATCTGATCTTGGAATTCAGCCGCTTCGTCGATCAATTTTGCTGAACGGTCTGCTTTGTCTGGGGCTGTCATTTCAAAAAAGAAACATTCTTCTACTACATCAAAAACCATTTCGTTGATGCTTCTTTTGAGGATTCGTTTGTTAGCCATAACTCTTATTTTTTGACAAATGTACGCATTTTCAGGCTATTTTTGCACATGTCTTATCCCCTACTGACCATCGCCAAAGGCAAAGAGCACTCCATTCAACGCAAACACCCATGGGTTTTCTCTGGGGCTCTGGCTAGCGAAACTTCCGAACTACAAGACGGCGACCTCGTTTGCCTCACTACCAAGAAACAACAAATTCTCGGAATTGGGCATTATCAGCACGCCACAATTGCCGTTCGAATGCTCAGTTTTGACTACGAAACCATAGACCAAGCCTTTTACGAAAGCCGTTTGGCCAATGCCTATCAATTGCGCTTGCGCATTGGCTTACTGCATGACAACAACAACATTTTTAGGTTGTGTCATGGCGAAGGTGACCAATTACCAGGCCTCATCATCGATTTTTACAATGGCGTAGCTGTCATTCAATGCCATTCCTACGGAATGTACCGACAAGTGGAACTCATTGCAGCTGCTCTTCAAACCGTCATTGGTAAAGACTTAAAAGCCATTTATCACAAGTCCGGAGATACACTCCCAAAAAGAGAGGAGATTACAGATGGGTATTTATTTGGAGATGTTGCTGTTCCTCATTTGGCGCTAGAAAATGGCGTGAAGTACAATATTGACTGGATCAATGGCCAAAAGACCGGCTTTTTTATTGACCAACGCGAAAACAGAGCCCTTTTGGGTAAATACGCCCAAGGAAAAAAAGTACTAAATACATTTTGTTACTCAGGTGGTTTTAGTTTACAAGCACTGCAACATGGCGCTACCTTGGTGCACTCTCTGGATAGCTCCAAAAAAGCCATAGCCCTCACCGATGCTAATGTCGAGCTAAACGCCTTCCAAGAACGTCATGCATCTATTGTTGATGACGCCATGGATTACATGAAAAACCTTGCCGAAGACTACGATATCATTGTTTTGGATCCGCCGGCCTTTGCCAAGCACCGCGACAAACGCCACCAAGCTATTCAGGGCTATAAGCGCCTCAATGCACACGCTATTCGTCAGATCAAACCTGGTGGGCTCATTTTTACATTTTCTTGCTCACAGGTTGTCGACACCTTATTATTCACCAACACCGTCATTGCAGCTGCTATTGAAGCGGGGCGTTCTTGCCGCATTTTAGATCAACTGCATCAGCCTGCCGATCACCCTATTCAAGCCTTTCATCCGGAAGGAGCTTATCTGAAGGGGCTCGTCATTCAAATTGATTAAATGCTCGCACTCAATTACAAGACAATATTAAGCGTGGCTTTGCCAATGATGGTGACCGGTTTTATTCAATCGATTGTCTTGCTCACTGATGCTTCGCTCATTGCAAGGTATTCTACCGAAGCTTTTGATGCAGTTGGCAATGCGGGCCTCATGTATGTCACTTTATTTATGTGTTTGGCAGGCATGGCTGATGGCGCACAAATCATTGTTGCCCGAAGAATTGGTCAGCAAAAACCAGAGCTCATCGGTCAGGTTTTTGGCAGTACCGTTTGGGTTTTGTGCACCTTGGCCCTGGCCTTATTTGGGCTACTTTATTTTGTGATGCCCAATTTAGTACAGGCATATTCAGAGCAAGGCGAAATTGCAAGGCTACAAGGTATTTACATCGAACAACGCAGTTTTTCATTGTTCTTTGCCATGATCACACTTTCGATACAAGCTTTCTTTTTGGCTGAAGGAAAATCATGGGTTGTACTCATCACTTCCATAATGACCGCTAGTTCCAACGCTGTTTTGGCCTACGCCCTCATTTTTGGACATTATGGTTTGCCCGAAATGGGTATCAAAGGAGCCGCCTTAGCCTCTACTATTGCAGATGGAATTGGCATGGCGAGTATGCTCTGTTTTTTATTCTTCTCTAAGGAGCAGAAAAAATACAAGTTATTCGCCTACTTCAAAGTAGATTTAACCTCGATCAAAGAACTACTCAAAGTGGGTAGCCCGCTTATGTTACAAGGCTTCTCTGCTTTGGCTACCTGGACCCTCTTCTTCACTTGGCTCGAACAAAAAGGCACTTTTGACCTCACTGTTTCTCAGAATATTCGCTCCATTTACTTCTTGGCATTTGTACCTATCTGGGGCTTTGCCGGCACTACCAAAACATATATTTCTCAATACTTAGGGGCTAAAAAAACAGCTCAAATTCCGCAAATTCAAAGAAAAATTCAATTGCTTACTGTGGGTTTTATGCTCTGTACTTTTCACGGTGCTTTGCTCTACCCTGAAGCCATGATCAGAATGGTGAATCCGGCAGAAGCGTATGTGGCTAAAAGTGCAGAAATCCTGAAGCTCATCGCTATTTCTATTCTACTATTTGGCTTTATATCTGTTTATTTTCAGACCATCCACGGCAGTGGCAATACGCTACACTCGATGCTCATTGAATTCTTTACAGTGGGGGTATACAGTATATTTTGTTATTTATTTATCAAAGTTTGGGCTTTAGACGTTTATTGGATTTGGACCGTTGAATACATCTATTTTGGGGTCTTGGGCATCATTTCAATTACTTATCTCCGAAAGGTAAAATGGCAAAACAAACAAGTATGAGTACACCATTGCGTATCGTTTTCATGGGGACGCCCGCTTTTGCCGAGCGCATTTTAGCAGAGCTACACCAAAGTGTACATCAGGTGGTTGGGGTTGTAACGGTAGCCGACAAACCAGCCGGTCGCGGCCAACAGATGCAGCAAAGTGCAGTCAAACAATTTGCCTTGACCAACAACCTCCCGCTCTTACAGCCCGAAAAATTACGTGACGAAGCTTTTCTTAGCGCCTTAACAGCTTTGCAAGCCGACGTATTTGTAGTTGTGGCTTTTCGAATGCTTCCCGATGTCGTTTGGAAGTTACCACGGCTCGGTACCTTTAATTTACACGCCTCGCTCCTACCGGCCTACAGAGGTGCTGCACCCATCAATTGGGCACTCATCAATGGCGATACCCAAACAGGGGTAACTACCTTTTTGATCAATGAACAAATTGATGCTGGCAGTATTTTACTTCAGGATAAAATTGATATTACCGCTCAAATGACCGTTGGAGAACTGCATGACGCACTCCAAGAAATGGGCGCGCAGCTTACGCTTCAAACTTGCAATGCATTAGCTGAAGGAAGCATAAGCCCTCAAGCGCAAACACCAATTACAGGTAAACGTGCATTAGCGCCAAAACTCTTCAAAGAAAATACGCGCATCGACTGGCGTTTGCCAGCAGCCGAACTTCACAACCTCGTTAGAGGTCTAGACCCCTACCCTGCTGCGTGGTGTACTCTTTGGTCTGAACAAAAAGAAGCTTGGGTACAATTCAAGATTTTCAAAGCCAGCGTTGCCAAACTTTCGTGTGCACGCCAAGACGGCCCTGAAGGGCACAAAGAAGGCATTTTGTTTCCTTGCGGCCAAGAAACCACCCTATTGGTAAAGGAAATCCAGATGGAAGGGAAAAAGCGCATGGATGCCAAAGCATTTATGGCCGGTAATGAACTCTCTGCTTTTCGTTATTGAGGCACATTAAAAGAAATACCAAAACGCAGCGGATACACACCTGCGGTGGTGCCTTCTTTGAACATACCAAGTACAGCGTAATTGGCAAATACACCAAAATAACCGTAACCCATGCGAACCGTTGCGTCTAGCATCCAGGTATTTAAGTTGAATGCAGATTTGGTGACATTTTCAAATTTATCGCCATTTGCATAGGTACCCGTAACACGCTGGTGGCTGTACATGCGAACGCCTCCAACTACTCCTGCATTGACGTAAAATGACTTTTTGTAGGAATTATTCGCTGTAAAGTCAAGCAGAAGTGGAACGGTGAAATAAGCCGAATAGATGGTGTTTCTTTTATATTCTTGAGCGGTATTGGCCACAGCAAAAACGGTATCGGCATCGTGCTGCAAAACATAAGAAGAGGTGAGTTCGGTGTTGTTGAAACTGAAGCCGTAGCCAGTGGTGATGCCAAAGACATCTTTGATCAAGGAAAACTTATGTTGGAAGCTATTGAGGTTAAAAACCAAGCTTTTAGCAACGTTGTTTTCCCAATAAGGTGTGGAGGCAAAAGCGCTATTGAAGTCTAAGAAGCCTGTTGTGTTCAATTGTGCACCTAATTCAAAACCAGCCCAATGCGCTTTGTTGGCATTGTTATTTTCTTCATCAAATTCAAAATCCTCTCCCAGTTCGAGGTCGAAATCAAAAAGAATTTGCAGGCGATAAGAAGCAACGACAGGCATGCCATTTTCATCGGTAGCTGGAAGCCAGCGCGGCATATTGCGCACGATATCCAGAGCTGCGCTATCTAAAAGGGCGTTGTATCCCATTTCGACAAAAGGTTTGGTGACCATACCGTCCGTCGCAATTTCAAACGCAACATATACTGACTCGCCCCATGGAAAGGTCTCGTTGGTGTCGGCATAAATAAAGCTTTCTACGGCTTCTTTAATGTACAGATCAAGTGAATCTTGGCCCCCTGGAAACTGGGGCGTTGGCCGATTGGCAATGGTTGGGACTCCCCACACTTCTTCAGCTACTTGAATAGGAGCTGCAATTTCAATGGTTTCTATGACCACACGGGCACTCGTGTCGATTTTTTCAACGAGCTGTGGTTTTTCCATTACTTGAGCAAATGCCTGTGTTAAACAAACGAGTGCTAGGGTAGCGACAATCTTTTTCATGCGGAGAATTTCTCCAAAGATAGAAATTTAAAATTGGATGCTCATTTTCAACAAGAAATGTCGGCCTGCCTGCGGATAATAGTAATTTTCTGTTGTGGTTTGACCTCCGTACATATAACTAAAGGTGTAACCGTTGTTCGCATAAAGTGCATTGAAAAGGTTATTGACCAAAAACCCAAGTTCCAAAGAGCGCGCAAATTTTTGCTTCACCTGATAGTTGCAACTCAAGTTGGTGAAGGTAAATGGATCCAAACTTCTCTTGACATCAGAAGTATTGTCTAGAAATTGCCTAGAGACATACTTGGATTGCAGCGTCAGCGATAAACGTTCCAGCGGCGCATATTGCAGGCCAAGCGTTTGAATGAAGTTCGGAGAGAAAGCCAAGTCGGTGGTGCCGTGTTCAATCTGAATTTGTGTGTAGAAAGGTGCGTCGTCTAGATAGACATCGACAAACTCCACAAAATTCAAGACTTTATTTTGACTAAGAGAAGTTGCTGCTTGAAAACGGAGTCTCGATGACAAATTATAAGCTAATTCCATTTCTAAACCTGCTCTATAACTTTTATCCACGTTGGTACGGGTATAGCCACCTACATCATTGATTTGACCTGTGAGGACCAATTGATTTTGGTAATACATCAAAAATAAGTTGGTTTGAATATTCAATTTACCTTTCTCAAAGCGGTAAGCCAACTCTGTGTCAAACATGCGTTCTGATAGCGGTCGATTAGCTGGTGTGCTTTCGCGGAAATCGCGACGAACGGGCTCTCGGTTGGCAATTCCAAAAGAGCCAAATAGATTGTGTGCGCCCATATTTTTGGCAAAAGAAACTTTTGGATTAAAGAAATGATAATTCACATTTTGAGTAACGTCTGTTAGTTCACCGCTCACTTGATCAACACCTAAAAATTGGTAAGCAATGCCTCTGTATTGTAAATCAAGGGTGAGGTCGAGCCCATTTTTTTGGTAGTTGGTTTTCAAATAAGAACTGACCTCACTTTTGAGGGCATCGTTGTCGTAATAGCGGTCGTAGATTTGGCTATTCGAAGCATACTGAGCCCAAATAAGTTCGCCAAAATGCGCGCCTGCATACCGATTGGCTGCGCCGCCTAAAGTAAATTTGAGCCTTGAATTATGCTGATAGTTGAGGCCGTAAATTACACCCACAAAGTGGTTGTCGAGCCAGCGTCTGCGGATGAGGTCTGTTTGGGCCAATGTGTCCATTCCTAAAACGACAGGTTCTAATCCATAATTACTGAGGTCATCCTGATTGCGGAATTCTTCATAATAGCCGCGGCCGTAAGTGTAGTGAGCTGCTGCATTGAAATTCAATTGCGGTGAGAGTTGATGTATGAAATGCAATTGGTAGTTGTCTTGGTTGTAGTTGTCTACTTGGCCGGCATAGGTGTAGTAATTGTAGGTTCTACCAGAAGTCAGTAAGTTCGTTGTTTCTTCTGCATTCAGGCCATTGCGTGAAGCGTAGTCTATCATTCCGAGGGAATCGCCACGATAGCGACTCTCTGGGGTGCCATACCACGCTTGGTAGGTGCGCTCTTGCCCCGTGAGCACTACCGCCTTCCAAACTGACTTTTCTGCTATATACGTTGCAGTAAGACCCATTGATTTTAAGTTACTTGTAGCTCTATCTAAGTAGCCATCTGAACGAATTTCAGAGACTCTGGCATCTAAGGAAAAGCGCTTGTTGAGCAAACCAGTGCTGGCCGATAAGGTACCGCGCAGGGTGCCAAAAGAACCTCCAGAAAGATCCATTCTGGCGTAGGGCTCGGTTCTTAAGTTATTGGTTTTGATATTGACACTAGCGCCAAAAGCGGCGGCACCATTTGTAGAAGAACCAACACCGCGCTGTACCTGAATATTTTCTACAGAACCGACAAGATCGGGCATATTGACCCAATAGACGTCGTGTGATTCTGGATCGTTGACCGGCACACCATTGATGGTGACGTTAATGCGGCTGGCATCTACGCCACGAATGCGCAAACCACTGTAGCCGATCCCGGCTCCGGCATCGCTTGTGGTAACGACCGAAGGCGTAAACTCCAAGAGCGTAGGCATGTCTTGGCCAAAATTTTTGGCATTGAGGGTCGTTTTGGAGACGAGTGTATTGTTAGGCGCATCTTTGGCGCGTAAGCCATTGACAACAATGCCTTCGACGTCTTGAATGCGACGGGTAGTGTCGGTTAAATTCTTTGATTTGTTAACCTGGGCCAATACTAAATGACCACTCATTAAAATAACTAGTAAAGATCTTGTTTTCATTTTAATCAAAAAATTAAACAAGAACAAGGGGCTAATTCTTGGTAGTTCTGTACAATTAGCGCGTCATCTTCCCTTCGCTGGCATTATCCAAATCAGGTTCAATGGGTATGTTCTCAGCCTTGCGGCACCCCTTAGAGACGGTACAAAAGTAAGAGATTTACTACAGCAACAACCAACTCATTGAAAAAATTGATTTTAGCCTGTGATAAGAAGAATTTATATGCTCGCTGCAACAAGTTTGGCAATTTGCACCGCATTGGTAGCAGCGCCTTTGCGCAAGTTATCGGCAACAATCCACAAATTGAGCGTGTTGGCTTGGCTTTCATCGCGTCGGATGCGACCCACAAAAACGTCGTCTTTACCTTCTGCAAAACGCGGCATTGGGTAGTCGTAAGCAGCCGTATTGTCTTGAAGCGTGATGCCAGGTGTTTGCGCGAGGAGTTGGCGAACCTCAGCTAAATCAAAGTCGTTTTCAAAAGAGATATTCACCGCCTCTGAATGGCCACCAACCACCGGCACGCGAACTGCAGTAGCCGTTACATTGATACTTGGGTCGAGGATTTTCTTGGTTTCATTGGTGAGTTTCATCTCTTCTTTTGTATAACCGTTTTCGAGGAAAACATCGCACTGCGGAATACAATTTTTGTCAATCGGATAGGCATAAGCCATCTCGCCATCGATACCAGCTCGTTCATTCTCCAATTGCTGAACAGCTTTGACGCCCGTTCCGGTAATTGATTGATAAGTAGAAACCACCACGCGCTTGACACCATACTTTTGGTGTAAAGGCGCCAAAACCATCACCAACTGAATAGTGCTGCAGTTCGGATTGGCAATAATGAGGTCTTGTTTAGTAAGGAGATGTCCGTTGATTTCCGGAACGATCAGCTTTTTTGTTGGGTCCATGCGCCAAGCAGAACTGTTGTCAATAACAACCGTTCCCTTCTCGGCAAAACGCGGTGCCCATTGCAAAGAGGTGTCTCCGCCTGCTGAAAAAATAGCGATGTCTGGGGCAGCCGCTACAGCATCTGCCAGCCCAATGACTGCATATTCTTTGCCTTGGTACGTTATTTTTTTACCCACGCTGTTCTCGGAGGCAACCAAAAGTAATTCAGTAAAAGGAAATTGTTGTTCAGCCAACACCTCTAACATCACTGAACCAACCATACCGGTGGCTCCTACTACAGCTACTTTCATTCTTCAAATTTTTTACAAAAATAAACTTTGTTTGCCATGCGACTCTTCTCGATTTTAATTTTCCTGTTTTCTGCCTGCACACCAAGGCCTGTGCTTGCCCAAGTTTACGATGATTTCCACGACCAAAGTCTGTTTCAAGGCCTCTTGTGGGGTGGAGATATCGGCGCCTTTGCGACCAACACAAGCCGTCAGCTGCAACTCAATGCCTCAAGTAGCGGAAGCAGCTCGCTCTTTTTTACACCCGGTAATTTGGGCTCAAACTGGGAATGCAGTTTTTGGTTAAGGCTCAACTTGAGCCCGTCGAGCCTCAATTTTGGTCGACTTTACCTATTTGCCGATGAGAGCGACCTATTATTGGCGCCCAATGCGCTCTATTTGGAATTTGGCGAAGCGGGAAGCCAAGACGCTCCAAAATTATTTGGCAGGCATAATGGAAACGATAGTTTGTTGGCGCAGGGCCCAGCTGGCAGCATTGCGGCCGCTTTTCAGTTATTTTTTACATTCAGGTGCCACAATGGTGCCTACACACTCGAGTCGCGAACGAGTATGGCGGCCGCAAGCAACCTTTGGTTGTCAGGGCAATTGCCCTGGCTGCCAGCTGGGCCCTATGCAGGCCTTGCTTTTGTATACACGAGCAGCAATGTGCAAAATTTTTACTTCGACGATTTGTATTTTGGCCCTATTCAAGAAGCTGCGATATCAAAAGTTATCTTCACTGAGCTCATGACCGACCCCGAACCTCAGCAAGGCCTGCCCAACACCGAATACATTGAACTCTACAATACCGGTATGCAAGCCCAACAATTGAACGGTTGTGTGCTCAATGATGCAAGTGGCAGCTGCACGCTTCCTTCCTTTTGGTTGCAGCCCGGTTGCTACGCAACACTTGTTGGCACCGGCAAGAGTGCGGGTTTTGACCCGTCTAAAACCATTGAAATAGCTGCTTTTCCTAGCTTGAATAACAGCGGTGAATCAATAAGCCTTTTGCATCCGCTTGGAACACAGTTTGACCGAGTGAATTACAACATGAATTGGTACCACGATACTTCCAAACAAGAAGGTGGTTTCAGTTTAGAGCGCTGCTCCTTGCAAGACCCCTGCTCCGCTGCCGACAATTGGCATGCGAGCCAAGCGCAGCAGGGAGGCACACCAGGGCTTCCCAATTCGGTGCTCACCATTTTACCCGATACTACAGCAGCCCACTTGCTCTTTGCCGAAGTGCGCGATAGCAATCTTGTCGCGTTTGGCTTTTCAGAGCCCATGGATAGCGCAAGCTTGTTGTTAGCTGATATTGCTTTTTCTGAAATTATAGGTCCGTTTTCTCGTTCTGTTCTACCCTTTCAGCAATTGCAAAATGGAGCACAATTAATTTTGCACTTTGAACAAGCACTTCCGAAAAGCCAAATGATTGAAATCAGTTTATTATGGAGCGTAGATTGCTGGGGGAACCAAAGCAATTACCAAACGACCGTAATTCGTTATGAAGAACCAACGCAAGGCGAGCTCTGCATCAATGAAATCTTATTCGACCCACCTTCAAACGGTTCAGATTTCATAGAAATATACAATTCTAGCAACAAATACCTCCGTTTAGCGCAGTGTAGCATCGGCAACGGACAAGTTAGTTATCCTATTACAAAACCAGGCATCGGACCGCAAGAACACCTTGCACTTTGCCCCGATACGGTTTTTTTAAAGAATTATTATCCACTCACAATTGCCACACAAATTGCAACGCAAGCACTACCCTACTTTTATAACGACAGCGGAACATGCGCGCTTTATTGCAATGGCTTGCTCTTGGATCAGGTGAGTTATGCGCAATCTTGGCATTCCTCGTTGCTGACAGATACCGAAGGTGTTAGTTTGGAAAGGCTGGATGCAACCTTGCCAACGCAGAACCCTCAAAACTGGTTTTCCGCCGCGCAAAGCGTTGGTTTTGCCAGCCCGGGTAGGGTAAATTCACAGCAACTTGGCGACAAACAGATGGGAGCATTGTATTTGGTTAACCCCGAATTTAGCCCCGATCAAGATGGTTACCACGATTTTCTTGAAATACATTACGAACTCCCGGCTCCCAACATGTTGGTTCAGGCAACAATATACACCATGGGTGGTCAATTAGTTAAACAGCTCTGCATCAATGAATTATTTGGAACTTCAGGCCTTTTAATCTGGGACGGAAGCACCGAATACGGCTCAATTGCCAATACCGGAATTTACATTCTCGAATTCAAAGCTTTTTCAACAGACCCAAGTTTATTTTTTAATCGCAGGCTGAGTTTTGCGCGCTGTATTAAACACTAAATTTGACTTAAACTTATCCACATGAAAACCCTGATACTCTCCCTTATTTGTATTTGCTCATTTTCTGTCGGGGCACAACGCTACACGAGTTCCCTAGGTTTAAGAGGGGGCAGTCCTGGCGTAACCTATTTAAATGCAAAATACAGAATGAACCAACAAGCCTATGAACTCGGTATCGGAGGGAATACAGGAGCAATTTGGGTGCACGGCAATGCCTACTATCAAAATGAACTCAACGATATTCTAGATTACTATTATGGTTTTGGTGCCAATGTTGGCCTTGGTAAAATGAATCAGTTTGAAACAAATTACAGTGGAATAGGACTTGGTGCAAGTGCGGTAATCGGCTTAGAACACACCCTAGAAGATTTTCCATTGAACGTTTCAATTGACGTAGGCCCTAGCCTTTATGTACTTCCTCGATTGCAATTTGGCTTTGCATGGGCATTAAGCGTGCGGTATGTCCTCCATTAAAATAGATTTTTCACCTGGGTCCAAAAACTGGATTGCCAAATTTTTCGAGCTCCTCGAGAAAGGCGTTTTCAGCATTGACCAAGACCTCATTCATCAAAAAGAAGCGAACCTTACCCATTTTATCTCCCACCAAACGGGTCTTATCTACGGAACGGCCAAATCTTTTATTTTTTCGAACTCTTTAGAAAAAAGCAAGTTCAATTCTGACGAGCAACTCGAATTACTGCTTTTTGAAACACTACTTTTTACATACATCCGAAAGAAACAAAAAGAAGTTAGTCAGAAAGAATTTATTCAAACGCTTCTTTCCTTTTACGACGGTTTTGAAGGTTCAAGCTTTCAAGAGCGTTTGTCATTTAAAATCACTAAAAACCCGAACAAAAAACTTGAAATTTTACTCTCTTCGAGAGTTGGCATCAAAAGTTCTTTTCTCGGTGCCAATTATTGGCTCAAGCACCTATCCAACGCATTTATTTTCCTAGATGTCATCCTTTTTCGTGCATTTTTAGAAGGTGAAAAAACATCCTTTCCCAAAAATTACGAGCGCTACACTTCGTCCGTACTTAATGGACTCATCTATGCAGCGTTAATTGATGGCAAGGTCGAAGAAAAGGAAAAGAAAATTCTATATCATTTCATTGCTTCAGCTGCCTTGCCAAGGGTTTTGAAAAAAGGATATTTTGAACGGATGAAAATTGGCATCTCACTCAAAGTTCTTCAACAAGAATTGGTAGAAGATTATCTTTTAGCCCAGATCACCTATGAGTTTGGCCATCTATTGCTACAAAGCACACATATCATTAGCCCTACCGAAAGACTGAAATTACAGGCTCTCGGAAACGCACTTCAGATGAATGAAGCGCAAATGCTGATGTCAGAAGAAATGAGTACCGCCTTTATTGCACAAAGTGGCCCGCAAGAATTATTGGTCTACAAGCAATCAACAGAAGCGAGTTTTGCTTACAAAGAGACGAGTAAACGCTGGTTGCGCATCATTGGTCGCAACCGCGACCGACTCATTACCGAAATGCGAGAGAGCAAAGAACTCATGGCGCTCTTGCAGAAATCAACCAAAGAAGAGCTCAGCCCAGAAGAAAAAGAACAAGTCAAGGGTCAATTCTACGACATCCTGAAGTCCATGCCTTCATTGGCCCTCTTTCTTTTGCCAGGAGGTAGCCTACTCCTTCCAATCGTCATGAAACTCGTGCCGGAAATTATCCCTTCTGCTTTTAAAGTCAATGAAGTAGAGAAAAAACAACCAGAAGATGAATTGTAAAATACACATCCATTTACTCAACGAGCTGTTTTCACAAGAACTGGCCGATGCCCAACACAATGGCAAGGAGTCAGCCGACAACCTTCGTTATGAATGGGAGGACGAACTTGACATCACTACAGCCGTAAGAGAAGTAATTGAAAAATCAGACGCTACCTACACCTTGGCTGGCTACGACGAAAACGACGCACTCTTTTCTTACGACATCGAACAAATGCACCTCTTTGAAATTCATTCCGAAGATAGCCCTGCTACTATTGTAGGTGCATCCAAGAGCATTGTAGATCATTGCAAGCATACAACTGATGCCAACGGACATACCATTCGCATTTACCTCAAAGATTACGAACCTATGGCCAATCCGGTCCCTGGTATTTTCATTGCCTCCAAAGCCTTTCCAAAAGCCCTTATTCGATGATCGAGCTGCGCAGCATTGAACTAACTTACCAAAAACCAGTGCTCAAGGCGCTACACTTTCAGGTGCGCCGTGGCGAAATTCTGGGTCTCGTAGGCAAAAGTGGCGCGGGAAAATCTTCTTTGCTTAAAATTTGTGCCGGGCTTCAAGACCCAGATGCAGGTGAGGTTTGGATAGACGGCAAAAAACAAACGCCCGTCAGACACCTTTTGGTGCCTGGTTTCGAAGGATTGGCAATTGTCAATCAAGATTTCAAGCTCGATCCTTACCACACCGTTGAAGAAAACATCCGGGAAGCCATTTTGCATTGGCCTTATGCCAAACGCGACAAACGCGTCCAAAAACTACTGCGCTTATTTGGCCTCAAAGAAATTAGCCTTACCAAAGCACACCTGATTTCCGGTGGTGAACAACAGCGTGTGGCCATTGCCCGAGCTATTGCTGATCAGCCCAATTACCTATTGCTAGATGAACCTTTCGGGCATCTCGACGCACACCTGCGCCAAAAACTCAGTAGCCACCTCATGGACCTCCGCGACGAAGAAAACACCGGCATCATTTTGGTATCGCACGAAGGCCAAGATGTGCTAGGACTTTGCGATCACATTTGTATTTTACAGAACGGAAAGCTGTCCAAAAAATACCAGCCCGAGCAGGTTTATTACCACTACAAAGCACCAGAACGCGCAAGGCTCTTTGGGCCGCTAAATACTTTAAAAATTGGCGAGGAGCTATTGCATTTTAGGCCAGACGAATACAAAGTTACACCATCCGGAATTGCTGTTAATTTTGAAAAAGCCCTGTTTGTAGGTGGCCTCTACCACAATTATGTAAAAAGCAGACAAAACGAGCGTTTATTGCTCTATGCTTTTGAAAAACTAACTGATATCCAAGCAATTGAAATCTGCAAAAAATAAGAAAGGTACCGTTCGCCTCCTGCTCAAAGCCTTTTGGGATGCCCTCAAAGAATATGTTCAAGAAGGCGCATTTCACCACGGTGCGGCTTTGGCCTACTACACCTTATTTGCGTTTATCCCGATCATTTACCTCGCCACTTCTATTTATGGGCGCATCATAGGCCAAGACAACATGCGCCAAATTGTCTCATCATTACTGAAATCAGGCCTCGGAATTCAAGATAGCGGGTCTATTCTTCAGCTCGTAGAGAGCATGTCAATCGAAAAACCAAATTTCTTTCTCGAATTAGTGAGTATAGGTGTCCTGCTTTATACTTGCTCAGCCTTTATGATTTCACTCAAACGCAGTTTAAATGAATTTTTCAATGTGAGCAAAAAAAGCCGAGAAGAATCCAATCTTTTCATGGAAATCATTGGCTTTCGCTTTGTAGGCGTGATCCTACTCGCCGTTTTTGCGCTGGTTATTATTCTCTTTTATTTTCTGCAAGTATTTATCTTTTCAGCAATCACAAACTGGCTGCATTGGAACAACGGCTTTGTCGATTTCTCGATGCAGGTCCTGCAAATCATTCTTACTTTGCTTTCGAATGTATTGATATTCACCTTGATCTTCAAATACATGCATAACGCAAAAGTGAGTTGGCGCGTAGCACGCGATGGCGCTATTGCTACCTCCCTCCTTTTGTACCTCAGCCAATGGCTCATTGGGTACTACTTGCATCATTTCTTCATCATGGGAAAACTAGGCGTTGCCAACTCTATTTTTATCATGCTCGCTTGGGTGCATTACTCGGCGCAAATTGTCTTTTTCGGAGCACAATTCACCTTCCAAATTGGCAAGGTTCTTAATGAGCGCATACATTCAAATCCTAAAGAAACGACGGCGGCTTCCTGAATTCAAGTTTGGCATCTTTAAAAATGCTAGATGTATTACGGATAGTTAACAAGAAGCTCTTGTTACCACCGATAGGCACGTAATAAAAGGACAGCGCCCAGCAGTGCATATTGCGGTTCAGTGAAAAATAGGCATTGGTTAGGCGCGCATCTTGCACGTTAAAATTAAGGTTACCGGATAAATTCCAACGCTTGGTAAAACTGAGGTCTCCGCTGAGCACTAAGGTCTGGACAAACAACCATGGGTCAGGGTTACTTGCGCTGATATCCTGGTTGGCGCGAATGCCATACACATGAGACAAATTCATTTTCCAAGGAATGTCGTAATAAATAGCTCGCTCTGGGTGCAAGGCATAGTAGTTGTAGTCGGCATTCCAATCTTGCTCGTTAAAGAGCGTGCTGTGGTCCTGGATTTTTTTTCGGTCCTTTTTTGGAGCCACTACAACTGTGGTGGTCAGGTTGGTGGTGGTAAGCCTTCCCAATTGTTGGGCATTTTGCCATGCGTAAATGCCTGTTGTTGCACCGGTAGCATTCCAAGCATAAGGGCTCCACTGCGCATTCGATACAAAATTGATCCAGTTGGCCGGGCTGATGCGCAGGTTCAGTGCCAAATCAGAAAGCTGCATGGTGTCTTTAGTGAAGTCGTAGTTGCCCGTTATTGAAAACTGATCAATGAGGCGTATTTTCTTATAGCCTGTTAGGGTATCTTGAGCAGACTTAAACTTGAGTTCAGCTGTGTTGTTGATCCCGAAGGTGAGCGATGATGCTTCCCTGACAGAACCGACCTGATAGATACTGCGCTCAAACGGCGAATACGAAATAGGGGCTTGATTTGGGCCCGCATTGGCCGTTACGAGCGGGTTCCAGCCTGGGGTGTAGCGGTAGCCGATATTGGGTGTCATGAGATGACGCAAACGCGCTTGTTTTGGGCCTACAAAACGATAATAACCATACAAAACGGTTGTAGCCGTTAGGCTAAAGTTGAGCTCATGACGCATGGCCATTTGACGCAGGGTGTCTATTTGGGTTTTGTTCTCGACGGGGTCGTAAGACTTCACAATTTGCTGAAAATTGATCTTGTTGCCGTAGTTCAAGCTCGGATTGATTTTTACCGCATTTTTAAACAAGCCCGTATTCGTTTGGATACTAATGCCTTGGCTCACCCCATTCATGAGGCGCTGGCTGATGGCATTGAAATCGCCATTTGTGAGCAAGGAGTCTGCAAATTGCGAGCGGTTTTGCCCTTCTAAATTATAGGTAACTCCAATGCGCTGGATGGTTTTTTTCCAGTTTTTATCGGCGGTTTCAAAAACGTCTTTAAATGGAAAAACGCGCGTCACATTTACGTTGAGCACAGGGCTCATTAAAGAAATATTTTTGGCTATGGAGTTTTGGCGCAAAGACATCTTTAAACCTGTATTGATTGGCTTTCCAGGGAAGTTGCGCGCCAAATTGATATCCGAATTAAAGGAATTGGAGAAGTATTCGGGATTTATGGGGTCAAGGGAATTTTTCGATTGGTTGTCTGAGATGAAATTGACGCTAGATGAGAAATCCCAAAACGGGTTGGATTTTGGAGCCTTGCGGTGGGTCCAGGAGACCGTTACTTTATTGCGCTTGTCATTGGTCGGGAAACCACTATTGAACTGCTGAAAACCGAGCGATAGGCGCCCGGAATAGCCATAGCGTTTGGCGTAATCGAGGTCGTTGCATAGGCCCCAAGAACCTCGGCTATATAAATTGGCATATACGGAAGTTTGGTAGCGCTCAGAAATAGGAAAATACCAACCCAGATTCTGAAAACCAAATCCGTAGGCAGATAAAGGTATAAACTCCGGAAACAACAAGCCAGAGTTGCGCTCTTTTTGATTGGTTGGGATGAACGCAAATGGCAAACCAAGTGGCGTTGGAATACCCGATACCCACAAATTCATGGGGCCAGTAACGATGCGCTCATTGGGCACCAACACACCTTTGCTCAGCTGAAAATGGTAATGTGGGTCGGCTAAATCGCAGGTAGTGAGTATGCCTTGGCGCAAATGCAGTTCCTTATTAGCCTGGCGCTTGGCAGTTCCCATTTTGAAATAAAATTCGTCTTGCTTAATGGCAAGTGCCTTGATATACGCTTTTTGCGTTTTGTAATTCATTTTGAGGGTCTCGCAGCGAATGGTTTCTGTGCCTTCTGTGAGCTCGGGAAACTCGACTTTTGTCCCTAAGCTATCCACCCGATAACTGGCTTCTACTTGGTTGGAATCGATATCAATAAGGATATAACCCGCCTTGAGCGTGAAGCCTTCACTTTGGACTTCGGCGTTGCCGTAAAGATAAATTCTGCGCAATTTGACATCGTGAACAATCTTTTGGCTCGCCTTATAGGTAACGACTTGATTGAGACTTTCTCCATTGACATAAAGGGTATCTTGGGCTGTAACCAATACCTTAGTGCACATTATTAACAATGTGGCGAAGAAAAGTTGTAAAAAGCGCTGGCGCTGGCTCAAGATGCTTACTTAGATTTGTAATATGCAGGAAAAACGTACAAAGCTACCAATTTTCAATGGCTTGCAAAAAAACGCACTTAGTGTCTTTTTATTGGCCGCGCTCGTTTTATTTTCAAGCGCAGCAACTTGGGCCCAAAGCAGCAAAATCAAAACCGTAGTTATTGACGCCGGTCATGGCGGCCACGACCCCGGTTGTCATGGTGCCCAAAACAACGAAAAAGAAGTTTGTTTGTCGATGGCCCTCAAGTTGGGCGCGCTTATTAAAGAACGCTATCCTGACATCAAAATCATTTACACCCGAAGTACCGACGTATTCGTAGAGCTCGCAGAGCGTGCCAACATTGCCAACCGCAATAACGCCGATCTTTTTATTTGCATCCACGCCAATGCAGGCAGCACCACCGCATACGGCTCTGAAACGTATGTACTCGGTTTGCACCGCACCGATGCCCAACAAAAAGTGGCCGAAAGAGAAAATGCGAGTATCGCCCTTGAAGACGACAAAGGCGCCAAATACCGTTCCTACGACCTTACACCAGACGGCATCATTGCCCTTCAATTTCAATTGGCGGTGTTTCATCGGCAGTCCATTTTGTTTGCCGAAATGATCCAAAAGGAATTCAAGCGCATTGGTCGTTATGACCGCGGTGTCAAACAAGCAGGTTTTTTAGTGCTCTACAAAACCACCATGCCGAGCGTACTTATTGAAACGGCATTTTTGCCCAACCCTACCGAAGAAAAGTTAATTGGATCAGCTGAAGGGCAGCAAAAAATGGCACAATCGATGTTTCAAGCATTTGTCAATTATAAAAATGCAACCGAAGGCAAAACAGTTGTTGGCGGAACTACTATTCAAAACAACACAGACAAACCTACAGAGAGTAGCCCTTCCAAACCAGTAGAAATACCTAAAGAAACTGTAAAAGAACAAGGATTGGTATTTAAAGTGCAAATCGAAACTTCAAACAAAGCCATATCAACTAAATCTAGTCACTTCAAAGGATTGGAAATATTTGAATATCAAGACAATACACTTTTTAAATACTGTGCAGGATCTTTTCCAAATGATCTTCAAGGTGCCAAGAATTACAAAAACGAACTCATTCAATTAGGCTTTACCAATGCTTTTGTAGTGGCTTTCCTCGACGGAGAACGCATCAGTATTGAAAAAGCCATTAAATTAGCAGAAAAAAACTAGCTTGAAATTCTCCAAAGAAATCAAAGCAGCGCTCATTGCGCTAGTGGCCATAGTGGTGCTCATTGCCGGAATCAATTTCCTCAAAGGCAATAGCTTTTTTGGTGGCGACGACGTCTACACCGCTTATTTCCCAAATTCCGGCCAGCTCATGGTGTCTTCTAACGTCACACTCGACGGCGTAGAAATTGGCAAAGTACTCAGTATCAAATCCAATCCAAGCGGTGATTCACTACACAAAGTGAAGATGACCTTCAATATCCACAACTCCGACATCCGCCTCCCTAAAGGAACATATGTCGAAATTGGCTCGCTTGATTTCTTCACCAAAGCACTTGTTGTTGAGCTCCCCACCGCCGGAAACGGCACTTTCTACAAAGTTGGGTCTACCATTCCAGGCCGCGTTTCGGTTGACATGGTTACCCAAGTGAAAGCCTACGCCGACCCAATTTCTCAGAAATTACAAACCATGATGCTATCCGTAGACAAAATGGTTACCTCCCTTACCTCCTTCTGGGACACCACCGCTACATCAGAACTAGAGGGCAGCCTCAAACAGGTCAAACTCACCATCAAAAAATTGGGGAATGTAGCCGACGAACTTCAAGGTTTTGTTGCGTCTGAACGCGCTCAGTTCTCCAAAATCATGACCAATGTAGAGGCCATCACGCTCAATTTGCGCAAAAGCAACGACCAAATCACAGGCATTCTCGGCAATGCACGCAAAATCACCGATGAGCTCGTTACCGCTGACTTCAAAGGCACTATTTTAGAAGCTCAAACCACCCTTAAAAAATTCAATATGGTCTTGACCGAAGTCGAAAAAGGCCAGGGTACTTTGGGTAAACTCATCCACGACGACAAACTTTATGCAGAACTCGTTGCCACCAACAACGACCTCCAAAATTTAGTAAAAGACCTCGAGGCGCATCCAGAACGCTACGTGCATCTTTCGGTAATTGGTGGCAAAACAAAAGGATTGCAACTTTCTAAGCAAAACGAAGACAAGCTTCTCAAAATACTGGACAGCTTGCCTGAATAAACATTTCACATGCAACAACTCATTTTTGGCGTACTCACGCTCGCAAGTTTTGGTTTTTTTGCATTCAACCTTCGCAAAATTGCCCAAAACATTCACATGGGCTTGCCCCTAGACCGCTCAGACCGCAAAGCCGACCGTTGGCGCACCATGCTTTTAGTAGCGCTTGGGCAAAAGAAAATGTTTACGCGCCCCATTCCCGCGCTTTTGCATTTAGCCTTGTACGCGGCGTTTGTCATCACCCAAATTGAGCTCATCGAAATTTTAGTTGATGGCATCAGCGGCTCACATCGTTTCTTTCAAGATGGGCTCGGTGGTTTTTACACCTTTATGATCAGCTTCATTGAGGTGCTGTCGGTTTTGGCATTTATTGGCACTGTTGCCTTTCTGGCACGTCGCAACATGCTCAAACTACCGCGTCTCAACATGAAAGAACTCGCTGGCTGGCCTACACAAGATGCCAACCTCATTCTTGTATTTGAACTTCTCTTGATTAGCTTTATCTTCACCATGAACGGCGCAGATGAAGTTTTGGAATCTTATAAAGGAAATTCGAATGGATTTGCAATTAGTGCTTGGTTAGGGCCAATTTTATTCGACGGTTTAAGCAATCATACTTTACACATTTTAGAGCAAATTGGTTGGTGGGGCCACATCATTATGGTGTATACCTTTATGAACTACCTGCCCTACTCAAAGCACCTGCATATTTTTATGGCTTTTCCGAATACCTATTATTCCAAATTAGAGCCAAAAGGTCAATTTACAAATATGCAGAGTGTCACAAATGAAGTCAAACTCATGCTCGACCCCAATGCCGATCCATATGCTGCTCCGGCAGCAGACGCTGTTCCTTCGCGCTTTGGTGCCAAAGACGTCACCGACCTCAGCTGGAAAAACCTCATGGATGCCTACAGCTGCACCGAATGTGGACGCTGTACGTCTGCTTGCCCTGCCAATACAACGGGCAAATTGCTCTCGCCGCGCAAAATCATGATGGACACCCGTGACCGCATGGTCGAACTCGGCGATTTCAAGCGCAAAAATGGCCAAGATGCAGAAGACGGCAAAAGCCTCCTCGGCTCTTACATTACAGAAGAAGAACTTTGGGCCTGCACGAGCTGCAATGCTTGTGTGCAAGAATGCCCGGTCAATATCGATCCACTTTCCATTATCATGGATTTACGCCGCTTTTTGGTCATGGAAGAATCGAAAGTACCAACCGAGCTCACCGGCATGCTCACCAACATTGAAAACAACGGTGCGCCATGGCAATTTGCGCCAACAGAACGCATGAATTGGGCCAACGAAGACTAAGCCAAAAAAGACCACGCAATGAGTATACAAGTACGCACAATGGCCGACATGATGGCCGCCGGAGAAAGCCCTGACATCCTATTTTGGGTAGGTTGCGCCGGATCCTTTGATGACCGCGCCAAAAAGATCACCAAAGCGCTCGTCAAAATCCTCAATCATTGCAAGGTCAACTTTGCGATATTAGGCACCGAAGAAAGCTGCACCGGCGACCCCGCTAAACGCGCAGGCAATGAGTTTACCTTTCAGATGCAAGCACTCATGAACATTGAGTTGCTCAATGGCTATGAGGTCAAGAAAATTGTAACGGCTTGCCCGCATTGCTTCAATACACTCAAAAATGAATATCCTGGCTTGGGAGGCACCTATGAAGTCATTCATCACACCCAACTGATCCAAGACCTTATCAATACTGGCAAACTCACCCTTGCCGACAACGGTACTTTCAAAGGCAAGAAAATCACCTTCCACGACCCGTGTTACCTCGGACGCGCCAACGACGTCTATGAAGCGCCGCGCGAACTCATCGAAAAGCTCGACGCTGCACTCGTAGAAATGAAACGTTGCAAAACCAACGGCTTGTGCTGTGGTGCTGGCGGCGCGCAAATGTTCAAAGAAGCCGAAAAAGGCAACAAAGAAATCAACATTGAACGCACCGAAGACGCCATTGAAACAAGCGCCAACATCATCGCAACCGGCTGCCCTTTTTGCAACACCATGATGACCGACGGCATCAAGCACTTCGAAAAAGAAGAAGACGTCAAAGTCATGGACATCGCCGAACTCATTGCCAATGCTGCAGACCTATAACATCCCTGCTCATTTCGGGCCTAACTGCCGCGTGTGGGTTTTTATTGGCAACCGAGCACTCGATGCAACCGAAACTGCTTGGGCCAACGAACAACTCACTGCTTTTACCCAAACATGGCAAACACACGGAAAAGCCATGAACGCTACGGGTTTTGTCTTTGCTCATCATGCGCTAGTCATTGTGGCCAATGAAGAAGGTGTTCAAGCCTCTGGCTGCTCCATGGATAAAATCAATCATTTAGTGCGCCAAATGGGCAGCGAACTCGGCGTCGATTTTTTTGCCCGCATGAATACGTTGGTAAAAGAAAATGACCAATGGATCCTCTCTCAATTTAACCCCTCTGAATCTAGATATTATATATCTGCCGCGACGCAGTTATTGGGGGAGTTGATGTAAGCTTTATTTCTAGGACATTAGTTAGATTTCATGTTTAAGCACCGCGAGTTCATCATTACTGAAAACTTTGATGCCATGAAACTCTCCTTATTGAGAGATCAAATCATTGAATTTCAGAATGGACAATTAAAAGAATCAAAAAGAGGTGCTCAAGTATACGGATTTCCTTTTTAAAGCAATGATCATATTACCCATTTTTGGATTGCTAACAATTATAGCCATGAAAGCAAGTTTTGATCAGAAGGTAAAGGAGTTATCGAGATTTATTCAGGTTGAATTCAAAAAACAGGACATTTGAGGTCAAGAAAAATAATAGCCTTTTCCTTAGGAATCCTCCTATTGTCATTAGCCATCTATCTTTATCTGAAGCCAGAAAGGGAAACCTATACTATCTATACAATTTATCAAATCGATTACAAAGAAAAACACAAAAGGCTGGAAATTTATGCGCTTGACCACTATAACTTTACGGCGGTCAGTTATTCAGGAAACGGATGGCAGAAGTTAGATTCCGTGATTTATAAGAGAAAAAAAGATTATACCGCATGCTTTGTTTATCTGGCGAAATATATCCGT
>JBIIZI010000199.1:0-3493 GCA_044346375.1 Crocinitomicaceae bacterium
GAGCCAAACGAGCGGAGTCGTAGAGACCTAAAACAGAAGCAATGATTTGTGGATTGGTTCCGCCTTTTGTGAAACCGAAATCTTTATTGCCTTTGATGAAAATTGGTCGACCTTCGCGCGTTTTGACCATGATGCTCGCATAAGAAGCGCCATCGTAATACGTACTTGCATACCAAGTTGGCATACCAGGCGTAACGTTTTCAGGCTTTACCGCATAAGGAACAACTTTGGTAACCGGTGCCTCACAAGCCGCAAGTGTAGCTGCAGCAACTGAGAAACCTAAGAATTTCAAGAAGTCGCGACGTGCAGTAGAAGACTCAGCGAGATTTTCATCGGCTAAGAAATCTTCAACGCTTTGTTGGTTTGGAAATTCTTGATCTTTGTTCTTGATGAACTCAGGAGTTTGCTTGAGTTCGTCAATACCTTTCCAATATTTTTTTGACATTTCCATGGTCTTATTTCGACAAGTATGGTTATTACTTAATTAATAGTGGCATTTTGCGCATTCCCAACCGCCAAGTTCGTTGACAGTTACTTTACCATCGTTGTTGAGGTATTGTGCGTAAAGCTTAGGGTCTTTTTTGAGGCGACGGTGAATTTCGTCGTAGTATGCATTTTTACCATTTCCGATAGCGACGTCTTTTTTGCCGTGACATTCGATACACCAGCCCATTGTGAGGGTTTTGCGTGAAAGTTTGATGTTGCCTTCAATTTTGTTGAGCTCTTCGACAGGCTGAACCATTGCGGTTTCGGTCATTTGGGTCATGTCGCCGTGGCACTGCTTACAATCCAAGCCACCAACAACTACGTGCTGTGAGTGATTGAAATAAACGTGCTCTGGTAAAACGTGTACTTTGTTCCAAACAATCGGGTTTGTTTTACCGGTGTACTTCATACCAGCTTTGTCCCAACCAGCAGCAGCATAAATCTTTTTGATTTGACCTGCCCATGGTTTGCCTTCGCCGTCGATTTGTTTGTGACAGTTCATACAAACGTTAACTGAAGGAATACTTGCAGATTTAGATTTGGTAACGGTGTTGTGACAGTATTTACAGTCGATACCGTTGATGCCTGCGTGTTGGGCATGTGGGAAGGCAATTGGTTGCGATGGCTGGTAACCTTCCATAACATTGATAGAATACAAGGATTGGAAGAGCGCAACTATAATAGAAATAACAACTACCAAAGAAACCAAACCAACTTGCAAACGGTATTTCCAAGCAAGTGCGCGCAATTCTTCGCCGTAGGTCATTTTTTCAGCTTCGTCGTCGTCGGAAGTAGCAATTTTGAGTTGACGACGCACGCCGCCTACAGCCATAATGACAACCACAAAAATAACACCCATAATGAACCAAATCCAAGAGTTGGATTCTTCCTCTACTGGAGTTGGAGTTGTTGGGTTGCCAGGATTTTGTGCAGTAGTGCCTCCATCTGCGCCAGGCACTGGTTGGGCGTCAACCCAATCGAGAATAGCGTCGATGTCTTCTTTTTTGAGATCTGGGAAGGCAGACATTGCAGATGGCATGACCTTAGATACCTCAGCGGCATAAGGATCATTGGCAGCTGCAGTTTGCCAGTTGTTTACCCATTGATAGATACTACCTTCTTTGGCCCCGCCGGCAGCCCATTTAGCTCTTACACCAGATAATTTTGGACCGGTAGAGGCTTTGTGTGGCATGTGACAGGTGGCACATTTGGCTTTAAATAGGCCTTCACCTTGCGCAGAAGCAAAGTTTGAGAAAGCAGCAATGCTGAATGTAATTGCGGCAAAAGCCAGAGATTTGATGCGCTTAAGCGACTGAATGTTAGATATTTCCATGTAAAAAATTACTAATTCACTCTTTAAAATTGGGCGGAAAAACCGCTTTTTATCGGCAGCAAAATTAAGGTAATCAAGGCATTTTGTGACATTTTCATGACAAAAAATAATTAATGTATGTTAATTTAAAATGAATCTAAATAAGCATTTTGTTTTGCGTTGAATTCTCACTTACTTTGCAACTATGAAAGGCTTCTTTAGCATCGCTTTTATGACCTTATTTTACAATGGGTTACAAGCACAAATCCAATTGATCGCAGATCCGCGCATCGAACAACGCGTTGCTGCCAAGAACAGCAAGCAAATGCCTGGTTACCGCGTGCAACTCTGTTTTGATTCAGATAAAGCGCAAATTGATCAGGCCCGCGCACAGTTTGTTGCGGATTTTCCTAAAATTGACACGTATGTGAGGTTTGAAGCGCCTAATTTCAACTTAATGGTTGGCGATTTTAGAACGCAAAAGGAGGCTGAAGAATTGGTCGAACACATCAGAGGAAAGTATCCGCTCACAATTATCCACAAGGAACAAATCAATCTGCCCCGTATCGATTGATTCCTGCCGTTTACTGCAAGGCTAAAGCGTTAATCGAATTGTTTCCAGCCTTGAGCGCGCAAAGTAACTACCGAACCAGATTTATCCACATAGTAGATGCCATCTGCAGCGTTGGTGATGTGGCCGATAATTGTAAAATTCGGATTAGACTGGATCAATTCTACGTCCTTTTGCTCGATAGTAAAGAGCAATTCGTAATCTTCGCCACCATTCAATGCGCACATGCTCGGATCTAAGTTAAAATCCATGGCTACCATAGAGGTTTTGGCATCGATCGGAATTTTTTCGTCGTAGACATGGCAACCCACCTCACTTGCCTTACAAATATGCAGTACCTCGCTAGCCAAGCCATCTGAAATGTCGATCATAGAGGTAGGCTTCACGCCCAATTCTTTTAAATAGCGAATGGCATCTAGTCTTGCTTGCGGCTTTAATTGTCTTTGAAGGATGTAGTCGTGGCCGTCGAGGTCTGGCTGAATATTAGGATTTGCTTTAAAGACTTCTTTTTCTCGCTCTAACACTTGTAAGCCCATGTAAGCACCGCCCAGGTCTCCAGAAACAACCAATAATTCGTATTCTTTAGCACCCGAGCGATAAGTGATGTCTTCTTGTGCTGCAGTACCGATTGCTGTGATGCTGATCATTAAACCACTTTGAGAAGAAGTGGTGTCTCCACCAATGAGGTCTATTTCGTATGCTGAACAAGCAGTTTTGATACCTGCATATAATTCTTCAAGTGCCTCGACCGAAAAACGATTAGAGACAGCAATAGCAACTGTAATTTGTTTGGGCGTGGCATTCATGGCGCAGATGTCCGAAACATTGACCGCTACCGCTTTGAATCCTAAATGCTTCAGTGGCATGTAGGTGAGGTCGAAATGTACGCCTTCGACCAATAAATCTGTGCTAATAACCTGACACATGCCATTGCCGATGTCGATAACTGCGGCGTCGTCGCCGATTCCGAGGAGTGTTTCGGGGTGCTTGGTCTGGAAATCTTGGGTAATGCGCTCGATGAGTGCGAATTCTCCGAGATCTGAGAGTTCGGTGCGATTGTCGGTCATGGTAAAGATTTTTGCAAAGTTAACGCAAATAAAAAAAGCCCCCGAATTGGAGGCTTT
>JBIIZI010000047.1:0-12606 GCA_044346375.1 Crocinitomicaceae bacterium
TTGCGCTGAATCGTTTTTTGGTAACGTATACCTAAAATGACCAACGAAAAGATGAGCCCGATGCCACTGATGAGCGTAGGTATAAATAAGCCCTTGCTTTGATCTGTGCTAAGATCTACATTTATAAACACATTGACTTCCACAAGAATACCGATAAGCAGTAAGGCCATGGCACAGCGCTCGAAGGTAATTTTTTGTTTGGCTTGAGGCCACAAACTCAGCATCGCAATTGTTAAGAAGTAGGTCGCAACCATACCTAAAATCCAGGAAGGGTATTTTCCCCAAAGTCCGAGGTAATTGTAAAAGAGATGACCAAAGCCTCCAAAGAGGAAACTCCAGCCAAAACAAAGGAAAAAGCGACGCCAATTGCTGTAAAAGGAATGGCTGCCAAAATTTTGATGAATTTGCTTTGCAATAAAAAGGGATGTAGTAAAAAGTACTATATCGCCAATCATGGCATTGGGTTCAAGTAAATCTAGCCCCAGAAAATGCCATTCAATTTTAGGGAAGTCTTGGCCGATCATTTGCTGTTCTCCTCGAATTTATGAATGTTTCTGCGCAAAATGCTTTCGACAATGAGCGGTGAAATCCGATTGAAAATCAAATTCAAATTACCGATTAGCGTTTGTGTTTTTTTGTAGCGTCTTTTGGCGATCAGTTCCAGGCAATCTTGTGCCACTTGCTGCATAGTGAGGACTTTACCTTTTTGGCGAGGCGCTAGTGTTTGTTTGCTGCCATCTGCTGCCACTACTTCTTTGTTGTGTACAATTTCTGTCATGGCTACCTGAAGCATGCCTACATGCACTTGCTGCGCGTGTTCCTCTATGCGCAACGATTCGACAAAAGACGTGAGCGCCATTTTTGAAGCGCTGTACGGAGAGAGGCCAGGCAAGCCGTGGATGCCGGCCAAACTGGAGATGAAAATAACATTGCCTTTGGTTTGGCGCAAAGCAGG
The DNA here is from genome assembly GCA_044346375.1 of Crocinitomicaceae bacterium. Taxonomy (GTDB): domain Bacteria; phylum Bacteroidota; class Bacteroidia; order Flavobacteriales_D; family Crocinitomicaceae; genus UBA952. Next base: position 956 of record JBIIZI010000047.1, read on the forward strand.
AAGTGCGGCTTGGGTAGGGAAGATGGTGCCAAATACATTGCTTTTAAAGACTTGTTCAAGCACGCTTGGATCTAGATCGGCAAGGTAACCTCGGCTAGAGATGCCCACATTATTGACTAAAATATCGATCTTTCCGAAGCGTTGCAACGCAAAGTTGCTGAGTGCTGTGGCTTGCTTAAAATCAGAAACATCACCTTGGTAATAGACCGCTTCGATACCTTGCTGGGTCAATTCTGACTGAACCTCCTGAAGTCTGATTTCATCGCGGCCATTCAATACAATTTTTGCACCTTCTTTGCCTAAGGCCAACGCAATTGCGCTTCCGATACCTCTGCTAGAACCCGTGACTATTGCTACTTTATTTATGAAGCGTTTTTTTGCCATTTGCTGTAATGGATTTCGGGGTGGTGTTTAAGTGCGCTAAGGCTGTTGGTCCAGGACATGGCTACGTGTACCAAAAAAGCGATCCAGATGTTGCCGGCCATTAAGGTGAGCAGGCAGAGTAAAAAACCGAGCGGTATAGCACCAAGTGTTTCGTCGATTCCCTTTGGAATGTGCATAGCTGAGTATAACGCGACATTCACCGCAATGGCCAACCAAACACCATAGGCATCGACTAAGGGGAACAGTAAGATTCCTCTAAACAATAATTCGTAACCAAAAAGATAAACGGCCCAACCGAGCAAGTTCAAGCGGAAGGTTTTGGTATCCCAGTTCAGGGCTCGAATTTGAGGATAATTGACTAGGTTTTTAGGTTTTTTTGCAGAAAAAGCAGCGAGTGGAAGCAAAATTAAGGAGAGCCCTACGGTGGCTAATAAACTGAATAGCAAGGTATCGCTTCTGAAATTAAGGCCGTAGTAGCCGATGCTGCGTTGTGGTTCGGTTGCCAATAAAAAAAGCAAAGGAAATAGTCCCATGCATAAGAACCCAAGCCATTTGGTCATGTAGATGAAACGCAACCAGGCAGTGTCAGTAGGGTATTTTTTGAAGTAATAGGCCTTCACGGCTTTTGATTTGGAAATGAACCAAAATAGGATAAAGCCAAAGAGCGCAAGATAAATTGGAGCAATACCGCTTTTGAGACTAGGGCTTTGGTCGAAGGGAATTCTTAAATAATGGATCATGAATTTGTTGGGGGTAAATACCCGTTTTCTTGGTACCAACCAATACAATCGGCGATGGCTTCTTCGATGGGTGTAATTGGAAGCTGTAGCTCGGTGCGCGCTTTAGCTGGTGAATAAAATTGCTTGACACTTGCCATTTTGGCCATAGAATAGCTCAATTGGGGTGTTTTTCCAGTGAGGCGTGCAATGATAGAGTTGATGGCTCCGACAAGATTGATGGCAAAGCCAGGAAACTGTTTGAGTTTGAAAGGCTGTCCGAATACCTGCGCTGCTTTTTTGAACATTTCGCCAAAGTAGAGATTTTCGTTGCCAACGATATAGCATTGCCCAACGCGGCCCATCTTTAAAGCATTGACGGTAGCCACAGCTACATCTTTAGAGTAAACGAAGTTTTTACCACCGCCTGCATAGCCAGGAAGTTTGTTTTTGTAGAGTTCGAGCAGCATTCTACCCGAAGTGGGGCCAGAATCAAAAGGGCCGATCATGAAAGTTGGGTTGAGGATCACAACCGGGAAGTCTTGGGTTTGGTGCATTTGAAGCAAATGGCATTGTGCCTCGTATTTGCTATCCATGTAGTCCATTTTGAATTGGTCGCCGGTGTAGGGTTGGTTTTCGTCGCCGGGTGCTGCTTTTGAACCGTGGTTAAAAGAGTTAGCGGTGCCAATTTGAACCATGCGCTGGCATCCATATTTTTGAGCAAGTGCCGCAATATTTTGCACTCCCTTTAAATTGACTGCAAAAAGGCTTTCTAGCCGGCGCGGCCATACAGTGGTAAGAGCTGCTATGTTGATCACATATTGGCAGTCAGCCATAGCGCTTTCTAGAAAAGTAGTGTCTAGGATATTTCCTTCAACAATTTCTATGGCGAGGCCGTCGAGTACTTTGGTGCTGCTTCCGGGTAAAATTTGCGCTTTTACTTGGTAGCCTTGCGCAATTGCCTCACGTGTAACACTTGCGCCGAGCATTCCATTGGCTCCTGTTATAAATACACAATTTGTCATTGGCAAGCTAAAAGAGCCACAAAGATACTAAAATTTCCAGCTTAAGCCTGCATATATCGCCTTTGTATTGTTGCGATAGGGTAAGGTATGTAGTTGATTTTGGGCTTGAAAAGCACTTCTGATTTGGGGTTCGATGAAAACCGCTAAGTGTCTGTTGGCTAAGTAACTCAAACGCAACTGACTTTGCGCCATTGCTTGGAATTGACCAATAGGATGCTTGATGTAGATTGTGCTTGGTGCATATCCGGGTAAATCAAGGGTTTGACTCGTTCGGTAAGGAAAGTTCAGCGCTACTCCTGCGTGTAGCTGTGCTTCAAAAATACCCAATTGTCGGTGGAAACTAAGGGTAAGTGGAACAATAATGTGTTGACTGCGCACCTCGCTCTGGTAATTGACTTTGACGTGAGATATATCACCTCCTCCAGGTGGGTTTGGGCCAAAAGGCCAAGGGCCTTCTTGGAGCTCTTCGTCACTTATTTGGCGAAAGCCATAGATATAAGGAAATAAGTAGTGTTCTTTTTCATCATAACTAAAGACTTTTGTTTGTTCGAATCTTTCGTTGATTGTGGTGTTCAAGGTTTGTAAGCCCGTATTCAAATACCAGTTTTTGTAAAGATGTACTTGAAGTTGAAACAAGGGGCTTTGCTGCAATAGAAGGTCTGCACGTTGGATGCCTTCAGCACCTAATTGGTAGTTGAAAGTTGGCAGGTTTAAAAACGACTGACCAGTAGCAACACTCAGGCTAAAAGGGCTTGAATTTGGAGTGAATGCAGCGCGCTCTTGTAAAGAATTGATTTGTTGCTTGATGTGCTGCGGAACCAAAGGAGATAAAGCTATATCTGGTACATCCTCTTGAAATACTGCTGCAGCCTCAATAGCCTCAACAGCTTGAACAGTTGAAAGAATTGGTCTTGTGAATTGATCTCGATTTGGTTCTAGATTTGGTTGAAGAATTGGTTCAAGATTTCGGCTGGTTTTTTGTTCGGCGGTAATTTCTTCTATTTGAAGAGCATAGGGTTGGGTAATTTGAGGTGTAATTGCTTCGAGATGGTTTGTTTGAAGCGGCTTATTTTGAGTGAAACCGATGGTCTTGTTTTTTGAATCTTGTTCAGATGATTTGATTTGGGCCTCGTTTTTCTGCTCGAGGTAGGTGTAGGTAGTGATGACGCCAACTAGCAGAGAACCAAAGGCAGTAAGGGCATATTTAAAGGCGCTTCGGGCATACCAGGGTTGTACGCGTCCGAGGGCATCGCTTAGCCTTTTCCACATCAAGGGCTCTGGCTCTACATGGCCCTTCAGCTGATCGCGCAGGTATTTTTCGAAGTCGTCTAGTTGCTTCATTTAGCTGATCATTTTGTCTTGTTGTTGTAAGGCTTTTTGCAAGGCTTTTTTGGCTTCAAAGAGTTGTGACTTAGAAGTGCCTTCATTGATAGAAAGCAACTCTGCAATTTCTTTGTGTGCGAAACCTTCCATGACGTACAAATTGAAAACCAAACGTGCACGCGCAGGAAGCTTTTGAACTAATGTCAGGATATCAGCGGCTGCTAATTGGGTCTCTATACCGGGTAGGTTGGTTTCAACTTGATAAGCAGTTTCTATATCGATGTGTAGTCTGAATTTGGTTTGCGCCCGCAAAGCATCAATGGCAGTGTAGACAAAAACGCGCTTGACCCAGCCTGGTAAATGGCTGGCTTGTTTGATTTTGTGTATGTTTTGAAAAACCTTGACAAAGGAATCTTGAAAGATATCTTGCGCACTGCTGCGGTCTGGAGCGTACCGTAGGCATATTTTGAACATGGCAGGTGCAAAAAGCTCATACAGCTTATGCTGAGCACGTGCATCTTTGCGGATGCAGTCTTGGATAAGTTGCTCATAAAGTTGGGCGTCTTGGACCATACTGTTATGAGACGAAAAGTTACGGCTAAAGGTTGGAATGTTGCACTTTAAATGAAATAAAGTGCTCCTATTGTGGCAAGGGAGGTCAAGACCAAAACGAGTACTTGTTCAAAAGACAAGTGTATTGGCATGGTTACTTTCGGTTTTTTAAGAGCGCTGATCAAAAGGCGTAGATATACAAAAGCACCAATGACAGACGCAATGAGCGCTAAAATGGCGGTGTAAGGCACATGTGGTGCTGCAGACCATAATAATGAGAACTTACCGAAGAAACCTGCAAACGGTGGAATGCCTGCTAAAGAGAAAAGAGCCAATACAAGCGCAACGCCAACAACTGGATTTCTCCAGGCGATACCTTCCCAGTTGGCCAAGCTATCGGTGTCGTCGTTGACTGCAAAATTAACCACTACCATTGCGATTGTTGCCACAGCATAGGCTGTTACAAACAAGAAAATATTGCTGTTGTGGATATCTGCCAAAGCAAAAAGCATAAGGCCTGCATTAGCGATGGAAGAATAGGCGATGAGTCTTCTAAAGCTGGTTTGTTTCCAAGCAGTGATGTACCCGTAGAACATGGAAAGCACAATGATGATGCTAATGAGATCAATCCAGAAGGCATAAGAATCTCTGAATACTTGTCCGAAAACGTTGACTATGGCATAAATACCTGCAATTTTAACGACTGTAGACATGTACATGAGCACAGAGTTGGAAGCGCCGTCATAGACGTCAGGGCCCCAAAAATGAAAAGGCACAGCGCCAATTTTAAAGGTAAAGCCAGCCAGTAAGAATAAGCTACCCACAATTGCCATTGGGCTTTGCCAAATACCTATAGCTAAGTTAGATTGGATTTCAATGATTTGAAAACTTCCGGTTGCGCCGTACAACAAACCAATTCCAAACAGCAGAATAGCAGAAGCAAAAGAACCCGTGAAGAAATATTTAACAGCAGCTTCCGCAGAACGACTGCTGCCTTTTTCGATGCCCACTAATACATAAATTGGAATAGATAAGATTTCTAGACCAATAAAAAACAACATGAGGTCGTTGGGTTGCGCCATGATAATGGCTCCGCACACTGAAAAGAGGATCAAAGCAAAGTAATCTCCGGTGTGTTCGTCGTCTGATTTATATCGTTTGTAACCACCAAGCAATGCCAGTAGGGTAACTGCACACAACAAGATGATAACTATACTTTGGGTAGGGATAAATGCAGCATAGGACGCAAATGGTGAAACATAGGATCCTTTGAAATAAGCAGCAACACCCGCACCAATTAAGCCCAGACTAGCAATGATAATAGAAAAGAGCGGCTTTTTTTGCATTCCGACAAAAAGTCCGAGAAGACCACTGATAAAAAGAATAATGATACTATCCATGATGCGAATTAATGAGTAGGTTGAGTAAGGCTGTGTGCAACGAAATCGGTGAGACATTGTGGTGCAAGCCCGAGGTAAATGGCTGCAATGCTCAGGATGGCAAAAACCGCTATTTCTGACCAATGCAAGTCTTCAAAAGTAGCGTTAATGGTTGGGCCAAACATAGGTGCTTGATACGCTTTGAGCATGTAAACGGCACCCAAAACCAAAGTTGTACTCGCTAAGAACCCAGTAAGGGCATTGGCGCTGAAGAGTGCTTTGATCAAGAAAAATTCACCGATAAACCCTGCTGTGAAGGGCACAGATAAAGAAACAAAAGTGAGTACAGCAAACCAGAAAGCAAAACGAGGCGCAACTTTTGCGATGCCGCCGAGTTGGCCAAGTTCGCGGGTGCCTAAGCGTTGTTCGATGATGCCAGCGGCCAAGAACAAACCAATAGATACAATACTGTGATTGACAATTTGTACGACGGCAATTTGGTTGGTATCGAAGTTGTTGAGCATAAGCGCAGCAGCAATAAGCCCCAAGTGACTCAGGGAAGCGTAGGCAAATAAGGTTTTGAGGTCTTGCTGACGAATAGCCACAACAGCACCATATATTACACCGATAATTCCTAGCGTGATGACCGGCCAGCGCCAGAAGTCAGTGGCAATTCCATCAAAAATAGGAAGAACCCATTTCAAAAGACCAAACAAAGCCATTTTGAGCATGATCGCAGATAGGAGCATGGTGCCAGCTGTTGGTGCTTTAGTGTAGGTTTCTGCTTGCCATGTATGGAACGGAAACAAAGGGATCTTAACGGCAAATGCCAATAGAAAACCGCCCATTAAGAAAATGCTTGTATTACCTAGAGAACTGAGGTCTGCAGCTAAAAGAGCTTCGTAAGTTTGTTGGTTGGTGGCGTGCATCAGGCCAATTACCGATAAGAGCATTGCCAAGGACCCAAGAAGGGTGTATAAGAAGAATTGTAGCAAAGCGCGCGGCTTGTCAAAAGAACCGAACCAATAAAGAATCAGGAAGATTGGCAAAAGGGTGAGTTCCCAAAAAATGTAAAACCCGAGGATGGTGTTGGTAGTGAACACACCAAGCAAGCCAAATTGCATCAGAAATGCCAATGCTGTAAAGCGTTTTTCATGGGTAATGCTTCTTTTAAAGTTACTCAAGAACACCAAGAAAATAACCGCATTGGTAAGTAACATCATGGTAAAGCCCAAGCTATCGATAGAGAAACGCACAAACCTAATACCGAAATCGATGAGAAAGTGCTCACTTGGCTCAAAATAGCAAACAGCTACACAGCTCATAACGAGCGTTGCTGCGCTAGCAATTAAACCAAAAATACGGGTAATGTTGTTTGGAATGAACCAAGCGACAAGACTAAAAATAAGGGGTAAAAGAATTAGTGCCAAACCGAAAGTTTTAAAAGGTAATATGCAACAAAAATGATCAGACCAAACACCATCCAGAATAGATAGCTGCTCAAGAAACCTGTTTGCCATTTGCGGGTCAGGTTAGCGGTATTGAGAATTCCGTCTGCGATGGCATAGACACCATTGCGCAATAATTGGACATCGACAACCTTGCCAACAAATTCAGAAAGGGCTAAAAGTGGTTTTACAAAAATGGCATTGTACATTTCGTCAAAGTATAATTTTTGAGCTGAAAGACGTTCCCAACCATTGAGCGCTGCATCTTCTTTCGCGAGAGCGCCTTTTTTGGCATAATTGAGATAAGCCCAAATCATGACACCAACGGCAATGATGCTTGCAAAAAGCATGAGGCCAATGGATGTGTTGAAATCGAGATGCGCGTTATGTACTTCCGATAGACCAAAAGTACCATGACTTAAATAGTGGTCAAACCAATGGGCTGCATTTTTGATAAACAAACCTGGTAAGTTCAAAATACCACCAAAAACAGATAACACTGCAAGCACCATTAAGGGAAGGGTCATGGTTAAGCCACTTTCATGTACTTTGCTTTTGAGGGTGTCACCTCCGCGGAAAGCACCGTGAAAAGTGAGGAAATAAAGGCGGAACATATAAATGGCGGTCATGGTAACGGCGAGTACCAATACAGCATATACTGCAGGGTTGTGGTGAAGGGCTTGGGCCATGATTTCATCTTTGGAAAAGAATCCGGACAAGAATGGAATTCCGGCAATAGCCATGGTGCCGATAAGGAAAGTCAAGTGAGTAAGCGGCATGAGTTTGGCCAAACCACCCATTTTGCGGATGTCTTGTTCTTCGTGCATGCCGTGAATAACAGAACCAGAACCTAAGAAAAGAAGGGCTTTGAAGAAAGCGTGTGTAGTCACGTGGAAGAGTGCAACGGTATAGGCACCAAACCCAAGCGCTACAAACATGAGGCCTAATTGTGAAACCGTTGAATAGGCCAATACCTTTTTGATGTCGTTCTGACGCAGCGCCATAAATGCGGCAACAAGTGTGGTTGCGAGGCCAACGTAAAGAATGATGTCTTTGGTAAATGGAGCTAATTCAAATAGGAAATTGGAGCGAACTGTAAGGTAAATTCCTGCGGTAACCATTGTTGCGGCATGGATGAGCGCCGACACAGGTGTTGGCCCGGCCATGGCGTCAGGTAACCAGGTAAAGAGCGGAATTTGAGCACTTTTACCGGTTGCCGCAATGAACAAACAAAACGTGATGAAGAACATTGCGCCACCTTGCAACGCAACATCTCCTTGTACTGCTTTGCCAATTGTCAAGAACTCAAGTGTGTTGAATTGACCGAGAATCATAAACAAGGCAAGTAACAAACCGACGTCGCCAATGCGGTTCATGATAAATGCTTTGCGACCAGCCAAGCTGTTTGCCAAACCTTTTTGCGCGTCGTTGTAATGAAAGGAGATCAAGAGGTAAGAACACATCCCGACGCCTTCCCAACCGAAGAACAATACAAAATAGTTGGAACCTAGCACCAAGAGTAGCATCGAGAAGATAAACAAATTCAAATAAGTGAAGAATTTGTGATAGCCTTCGTCGTGGCTCATGTAGCCCATCGAAAAAAGATGAATGAGCGAACCAATACCGGTAATGATGAGCGTCATCCAGATGGATAAGGCATCTATTTGAAAAGAGGCGTTGATTTGGAGCTGCTCGAAATTGATAATGTTGAACAACTTGACAATTTGTGTGCCGTGTAAGCCCGAAAATAGGGTGGTTGCCAATAAAAACGAAACGAAAACAACAGCCGTGGCGATACCACCGACAATAGTTTTTGGCAGCTTTTTGCCAAAGAGTCCGTTGATTGCAAAACCAAGGAGCGGCAGCGCAATGATAAGAAGGAGCGTCAGGTCTTTAGCCATGGTTAGTTTTTAAGTTGGTTGTACATGTCGATGTCAATAGACTTGAGGTTGCGGTAGGCCATTATGATGATAGACAAACCTACTGTGGCCTCTGCTGCAGCTACTACCATCGTGAAAAACACAAAGATTTGTGCGTCACCGTTGCCATAGTAGGTAGAGAACGTCACGAGCATGAGGTTTACGGCATTGAGCATGAGCTCTATACACATTAGCAGGACGATCATGTTTTTGCGGGTCATGGCGCCAATGGCTCCAATGGTAAACAGCGCAAAAGACACAAAAAGGTAGAAGTCTAGGGAGGTCCCGATACTTGAAGCAGCTTGCATATTATTCGATGATTTGTTTTTCGCGTTTAGCGAGCAAAATGGCGCCCACCATAGCGGCGATGAAAAGAATGGAGGTGAGTTCAAAGGCAACAATATACTTCGAGAAAAGCAAATTGCCGAGTTCTTTTACCAAACCAATGTTGTTGTCTTGTTGGCGGTAGGTTTGACCTAAAATGAGCGTGTCTTTGAGCGCCGTAATGAGTACCAAAAACAAAGAACCTCCTGCAATAAATGCAGCGAGTTGTGCACCTCTGGTGTTCATGGGTTCAACTTCTTTATTTAAATTCAGAAGCATCAAGACAAACAAGAACAAGACCATGATGGCACCTGCATAGACGATCATGTTGACGATAGCTAAAAACTGAGCGTTCATCATGATGTACATAGAGGTAATGAAGAAAAACGTAATGACCAAATAAATGACGCTACGCACAGGGTGCTTACTGAGCACAACCATTAGGGCCGAAGCTAAAGTAAGGCTACCTAGAATGATGGAGATGATTTGCAAACTCATAATTGGGTACGTTTACCGGTGTGTTGTCTTTTCGTGATATCGATGCGCTCATCTAGCGTTTCTACTAGTTTGTCTTTGCCGTAAATAAAGTTGTCGCGCTCAAAAAATGTTGGCACCAAACGATCCGTTAAAAAGATGGCCTCTTTCGGACAAGCTTCTTCGCACAAACCACAGAAAATACAGCGCAACATATTGATCTCATAGGTTGCTGCGTATTTTTCTTCGCGGTAGAGCTTTTCTTCGCCGCGTTCGCGCTCTGCAGCAGTCATAGTGATGGCTTCTGCTGGGCAGGCAACGGCACAAAGACCACAAGCCGTGCAGTTTTCTCGACCTTGTTCATCGCGTTTAAGGACATGTTGGCCACGGTAGATAGGAGCAAACTCGCGCGTTTCTTCCGGATATTTGATGGTTTTGCGCTTGCGGAACATATGGCGCATAGTGGTGATCATGCCACTGATAATGGCAGGCAAGTAGGCCTTCTCCCATAAAGTCATGGGTTTATCAGAGACTACTTTTTTACGATTGGTAAGACTTTCCATAATGAAAACTGAAATTTAGAACCACCCGTTTTTGAAGGCGATGACCAAACCGGTGACTAATAAATTGATGAGCGAAAGTGGAAGTAAGGATTTCCAGCCTAAGTGCATGAGTTGGTCAAAGCGAAAGCGCGGGATGGTCCAGCGGATCCACATGATGACAAAAATAAAGATGAAAATTTTGATAGCAAAAGCAGCAATACCTAGGATGGCAAGGGTGTTGCCACTGAAGTGACTCATGCCAGGGAAGTTGTAGCCGCCAAAGAATAAAATAGACATAATGGCAGACGACACAAACATAGAGGTGTATTCTGCAAATAAATACAAACCTAGTTTCATGGAGCTGTACTCGGTGTGGTAACCACCAACAAGTTCGGATTCACATTCTGGTAAGTCGAAAGGTGCTCTGTTTAACTCGGCTAAAGCACAAATAAAGAAAATGAGAAAGGCAATTGGCTGGTAAACAATATTCCAAACACCACTTTGTTGGGCGACGATATCGTTTAAACTGAGTGAGCCCGATAACAAAACGATGGTGATCGCCGAAACGCCCATCGCGAGTTCATAGGAAATCATTTGAGAACTGGCGCGAATAGCTCCATAGAGGGAGTATTTGTTGTTGGAAGCCCAACCACCGATCATGATGCCGTAAACACCAATGGAAATGACCCCAAATACGTATAAGATTCCGATGTTGATGTCGGCAACTTGCAAAGTGATGTCGCGGCCAAAAAGGTGTAGTTTTGGACCCCATGGAATAACTGCGCTGGTAATAAGTGCCGTAAACATGGCGATTCCTGGCCCAATAATAAACAACCATTTGTCGGCTTTTGCCGGGATGAAGTCTTCTTTTAAGAACATCTTGACGCCATCGGCAATAGGTTGTAAAATACCGAACGGACCAGCGCGGTCTGGGCCAACGCGGTCTTGGATCCAGGCGGCCAATTTCCGTTCAAAATAGGTCATGTAAGCTGCAGCTCCGAGCGAAACGAGGAAGAGCAACAATACAAGAATTGATTTTTCTATGAGCAACGCGGTATCCATTAGCTAATTAGTTTGGGATTGTTGTCGTTTTTGGTGGCGTATTTACCTTGTGAAATCACAGAATGACGGTCAATTTTGCGCGGACCAATTAAATTCCATTTGCTTGGGTCTTTTTTGTCAAAACGACAATCGTTGCAGATCCAGGCGGTTTTGTCTTCGATGGTTTCTACCTCGCCGTATTTGTCTTTGCGCGCTGTTACACGGAAAATTTCGTTTCCGAACATCCAGACTACCGCTTTTCCCGAGCATTTGTCGCAAGCGCACTCTGCTTCGTAAGGCTTCAAGAACCATACGCGTGACTTGAAACGGAAGGTTTTGTCGGTGAGTGCGCCAACTGGGCATACGTCGATCATGTTGCCAGAGAAATCGTTGTCGATGGCGTTTTCGATGTAAGTAGAGATTTCGGCGTGTTCACCGCGGTGCAAGACACCATGTACGCGTTTTTCAGTGAGTTGATTGGCCACAGCCACACAACGATAGCATAAAATGCAACGGTTCATGTG
>JBIIZI010000048.1:0-12512 GCA_044346375.1 Crocinitomicaceae bacterium
ATGTGACGTGCCTTGAGACTTGCAGGTGTAAAACCAATGACTTTAGACAAGACCATTTTCTCTTTAGATACATATGGCCCAACTAATTGACCCAATGCAGCTGTTTTAAAGATCGTGTCGAGGCTCATTGGGAAAGTTTGGTAGCGGTCTGCTTTTGGATGACCTTCTGGAACGGAAGTAGCGCGTTTGTCGCTGAAGTAGACAGGAGTTTCACTGTTTTTGGCAACAAACATGGAGTCGTTGGTGCTCGCGGAAAAACCGGCGCGAAGGGTGTTCATTTTGGTTGTAAATACAGTAGAATCGGCCTTTGAAGGGCGGATATTTACATCAAACATTTTGATATCGCGGCTGGCGTTGCGCACTACGTATTTTTTATCGCCTTTATGCTCGTCGTAATATGTTTTCAATTCTGCTTCGGATACTTTGATGTCTGCATCAGAGATTTCAGAGTAACGGCGCACAACAAAAGAAATGGTTTTCTTTTCGTTGTTGGCATAGTATTGGTCTTCGGCTTCTAAGTTGGTTACATAGACACCTTGTTTGAGTAGTCCAAAGTACTTTTCTGTTTTGCGACGGTCAGTATGGTAAGCTTTGAAACCGTTCCACTGATCTACAGCTTGTGCTTCTTTAGATTTTTTGAGGTTGTCTAAGGTAGCTTTCAGTTTGACGCGTCCATTCTCAATGGATTGCGGCGTTTGGATCCCGGTAAGCGAATCTGTAAAAAACTGGCTGAGGTCTTGAATGACGCTAAAGCCGTCTTTTGCATACCAGTATGATTCAAGTTCGCGGTCAGTTACAGCGATACCGAGTTTTTCGTATTCCAAACTAAGAATTGTGGAGTCTACAATGAAGTTCCAAGCTTTGTCGCTTGCCGCTTCCATGTCGGTCTCTGTGAATTCTTTGTTGTTTTGAGCGGCTTGATTGCGCTCTTGCTCTTGAAATTTAGCACTTGCAATGCTGTAGTTTGCAGGGTCGGCTTTTTCTCCGAAAATGAGACCTATGCCGTATTCACCTTCACCTATACCAAATAAACTTTGGTAGTCATTAAGAATGAAAGCCAACAAGGCTATACCAATCATTGCTACGAGTAAGCCAGATTTTGCGCGAATTTTACCAATTAATGCCATTTGTGTTCAAATTTAAGATTGCGAATATAGGAAGATTTGAGCAGAGACCCAAGTATTTGGGCACAAAAAAGGAGGTCTAGCGACCTCCTCCTTTAACGTTGGTATTTTCATTGGTTTTCTGAGGCTTTGGAGCGGGTTCAGTTGTTGTTGGTTTTGGCGCTGCGGGCTTTGGAGTTGTAGGTGCCGGCGTTGTTGTAGTTGTTGTTGGTTTTGGTGCTACGGGCTTTGGTGTTGTAGGTGCTGGAGTTGTTGTTGGTTTTGGTGCTGCGGGCTTTGGTGTTGTAGGCGCCGGAGTTGTTGTTGGTTTTGGTGCTGCGGGCTTTGGTGTTGTAGGCGCCGGAGTTGTTGTTGGTTTTGGTGCTGCAGGTTTTGGTGTTGTAGGTGCCGGAGTTGTTGTTGGTTTTGGCGCTGCGGGCTTTGGTGTTGTAGGAGCTGGTTTTGAGGCATCTTGTCTTCCTTCGGATTGTCTGCTGCCATTTGGATTGGTCATGATGCCCTGACCACCTGTGCTGTCAAAGGTTGCAAGATAGACGTCTGTTAGGGTGCCACAATCATTTGTAACGGTGATGGTCAGGTTGTTCAAACCAGGCTGAAAACTAACTTCTGCAAGGATATTCCCATTTGTATTGCTGTAGCCAGTCAGTAAAACACCATTCATGGAAAGTGTCACTACCATATTCGGCGAATAATTGACAATTTGAGCATCATAAGTAAAGATGGACTGATTGGTGGTGGTTCCGCTTGGGTCCGTATTGTAAATTACTTGTGGAATGGAACAAGGCGTGAAGCTAAATTCTCTGATTTCTGAATCGGTACCACAAGTATTCGTTGCAGAGACAGAAATTGTGTTGATGCCCGATATGAGCGTTAAAGGGATGCTCAATTGGTTGCCAAAAAGATTGGCGCCTTGTTGAGCAATTCCATTATTTAGAATTTGAATTGCCGAAACCTGATTGATTTGTTCAACTGTGGCGGTAAGAATAATGGCTTGGTTAGGAACAGTACCGGCAACAGGGCTGGTGATCTCAACGCTAGGCTGCACACAAGGCGCAGTGTAGGTATAAGTAACAGCCTCCGATGCTACACCACAACTATTTTGCGCGCTTAGCGTGACTAAATTAGCACCGTTTGTAAGTTGAAAGGTTGCACTGATATTGCCATTTTGGTAGCTAAATGGATGCACAACATTATTGAGCAGTAAGTTGATATTTTGTGCGTTGGAAACGGAACTGACACTTGCACTGAATTGAAATGTAGGATTGGTACTTGGTCCGGCCGCTTGCCCAAATTGAATCATTGGCGCATTACAAGGCACATAGTTGATCGTGATGGTTTGACTTGCGCGGTCGCAAGCATTTTTACCTTGAAGAACGATAGTGTTGGGTCCAGGTTGTAAGTTCAAGGATGCAGTCAAATTTTGATTTTGAAGAGCAAAAACCTGACCGCCTTGCCCGTTCAAAGACAAAATAAGTTGCTCTGTCGTGAGCGCACTTACTTGGGCAGTTAGCAAAAGCGCGGAATTGGCAACAGTGCTCCCATTGAGGCCAGCATTTGTAATTGAAATTTGAGGATTGACACATGGTGTGTAATTAAGGCTCCAAACATGCAAATCGGTTCCGCAATTATTGGTGAGGCTTAAAACTATGTTATTCAGGCCTGGTTGCAGTTGTAAGCTTGCCGAGAAAGATCCATTTTGGAAATTAAAGACACTTGGCGTACCGTTTTGTAGCAAACTGATTTGATTGGCATTGTTGATACCGGCAAGTTGTGCACTAAGGTTTACTTGTTGTTCGGCATTTGCAACATTAGCCGCCGGACTCATGTTGCTAATTTGCGGAGCAGTACATGGTTCATATAGAACACTCCAGTTTTCGATGTCGCTTCCGCAACTATTGGTTGCTACCAATTGAACTACGTTTAGCCCTGGTTGGAGGTTAATGGTAGCGCTGAGTTGGTTGTTGCTGAAGCTGTAATTTTGTACCTGACCATTGACTGTAAATTGAATTTGGTTGGCAAAAGTATTGGTCAGCAAAGCGTTGTATACAAAATTAGCATTACCCGTACTTGCTCCGTTTGGAACGGCAGCAGTTGTGGTAATTTGTGGTGCCTGACACTGCGCATAATTAATTTGTAGTGTTTCTATATCTGAACCACAAGCATTGGAAGCTTGAATGACTATTGTATTGTTGCCTTGAACGAGATTAACAGAACTTGAAATATGATTGTTATTCCAATTGAAAGGAATATTGACTCCATTTAATTTCACTTGAACACCTTGGTTAGACGCCAAATTACTTACGTTAGCCATGAGGCTGAGTACCTGATTATTGGTAGTTGTGCCACTTGCAGTTGGTTGTAAAAGCGTAATTTGAGGAGCTATGCAGTTATCGTAGCGCACAAATATGGTTTGCGTTGCTTGGCCACAAGAGCGAACAGCGTTAATGACAATCTGGTTCATGCCTACTTGTAAATTAACTGTAGAAGAAAGGTTGGCTTGTACGCTATTGAAATTGCCATTTGAGAAAGAAAATGCAACAGGCGAACCATTGTTAGTGACGCTCACGCCATTTTGGAACGGCATGTTTTGAAGTGTTGCCGTAACAGCAAAATTACTGTTGGTTACAACAATAGGGTTATTGCTAGTCGAATTATTCAGGTTGCTTTGCAGGTTGATGGTTGGCGCTTGGCAATCGTCGTAGGTGTAAGTGAAGGTTTCTACATCAGCGCCGCAATCATTGGTTGCGGTAATGGTGAGCGTGTTTAGCCAAGGAAGCAATGGCGTATTGAGCTCTAATTGGCCAGTTTGGTTGTTGTACGCAAAAGTGTTTTGTTCGATGCCATTGAAAATCACTTTGATGTTGTTGCGTGCGCTCACATTACTAACTGTTGCGCGCAAACGCAAAGCGGCGTTGTTTAGTGTAGTATTGATAGCTGGGCTGGTCACGCTAATGACTGGTGGAATACAATTTTGAAAATTGATACTGCTATTGATTTGGTCAGTTCCGCATGGATTGGTGTACTTTACTTGGAAAGTGTTGAGCCCAGGACTTAGGGTGATGCTTGCATTGATTTTATTGCCAATGAGCTGAGCATTAGGAACTGCAATGTTATTGTGCAAGACCAGTACTTGTCCGTTTTGAGTACTTCCTGTTAATTGCGCACTCAGTGTAAGCGCACCTTGGTTGGTGGTGGTGCCTGGCGCGTTGGGTTGCAACCAGCTGAGTTGTGGTGTGCGGCAATCATCGTAATTGATATTGATTTGGTCAAATGCGCTACCGCAGTCGTTGGTGGCGGTGATGCGAATGTTATTTGCACCTGGGGCAAGGTTGATATTGCGTTGCAATAAGCCATTGTTGGCATTGAAATTGAAGCCGCTCACAGACATTCCGTTGTGTAAGACTTGAATTTGGTTAGCGTTCAAATGCCCACTAAGTGTGGCATTAAGTGCATAAACTACTTGTTGAACAGTGGCAGGATTTGCACCCGCGTTCAGGATTTGCACAGTAGGTAGCTGACAAGCGACTTGTTCTATTTGTACAACTTGTGTTTTACTGCCACATGGGGTTGTGGCTGTTATAGTGAAGGTATTGATACCTGGAATTAATGTTACTGTAGCCTCCAAACGCTTGGTTTGTGCATTGAAATTGAACGGAAGGGTTTGATTAAAGGCGTTGGTCAGTTGAATCTCTTGCGAATTGTTCACATTGGCGAGGTCAAAGCGCAACATCATTGTGGTGACGGATACACTCGTTTGTGGTTGGCCAACCATACTGATGATGGGTTGAGGGCAATTCTGTGTAAAGTTATTGATGTTGGTTATAGGTGAGTTGTTGCCGCGCGAAGGATGGTCAGGCTTCGATTCTCTCCCTTTGAAATGGAGCTGAAAAAAGCCAGAAGTATAATGATACCAATCGTTTCTTAGACGTGGATCTGTCTGAGACAGCCCATCAAAAGAATCGGCCATTGTAAATGTGGTTTTGTGCTCCACACCGATACTAAAGCGTCCTTTGTGATACGCCAAACCAAAGCCAAGGCTCGGCATCCAATTGACAGCCCAATCGTTGCCTTGAATGCCATCTAGACGGGTTTCATAGATGTCGTCCATGAAGCCAATTAATTGTTGTTGAGCAGGCTGCGTTAAGTCTAGGCTGTTGTAATCGTAAGTACCTAAGGTGTCAAAGGCATCGGCCCAGGTTTGTTGCCAAGTGAGACCAATTCCACCAAAAACATAAGGATCAAAGCCGGTGCGCTCACGCAAACGCCCTGCATGCAGGACCAACTCTAAATCGAGTTCACGGATATCCGAACGAAAATTGTGTACGTAAGTAGGATTGGTATTGAAATATGAACTGAGCGCCGGATTGGCATTGATATCGAGTTGCGTAAAAGCATCAGATTGCCCATACCATTGCCCCGACAAGAACCTACCGCGAATGTCAAAAGATAAACCTCGACCGTAGTCGTAATTATAAGAGCGGCCAAGCGTAAGCCCCCAGCCGTTGTAGCGCTCGTAATCGAGGTCTGAGCTATGCCAAGTGCCGCCGTAATTGAGGCCCCAAAACCATTTGGAAGAACTGTAATTGACGTTTTGTGCAGAAATGTTCGTTAGCGTAAGTGCAAAGAGAAGAAGTGCGTAAAGTTTTCTCATATTTTTGATTTTGTTTGGCTTGCCTAAATTTTGTGCCAAAGTTCTTAAAAATTAGGATTTTAAGAAATAAATAACAGCCTATTTTAAGGTTTAGGGTAATAAGTATAGGCCGTAAAACGCAAAATACTGAGTTGATCTGTGCTGACGTCCTTCTTGATGAGCGAACCCAGAAACCCCGTTTTGTAGTCGTATACTATTTGGTAATCTTGCAGAAATACGCCGTTCTCGTAGCGATGCATCTCAATTAAATTACCCCATTGATCGTAGCGATAGCGCCATTCTTCTTTGGCAACTGCAGCGCTATCTATAAATGTGGATTTCGTTGCTAAAAGTCCAATTTGATTATAAGCATATTGGGTTTTTTCGCTGTTTTGAGATATCCGGTAATAGGCCGTTTTACTGCTTAAAAAATGATTGGCATCGAAGGTATTGCTCACTTCAAGGTAGGGTCTTTGGTAATTATTGAAACGGGTGTAATCGGCCTCCTGACCTTGGTGGTAACGAAGTGTTTCGGTGCGCATTTTAACCGACGAGACTAAAGAGTCTTTTTTATGGTCGTAGATGTCGCGGTATAGTGCCACGCTTTCTAAGCGCTTGAGTGAATCATAGGAGTAATGTTCACAAAGTGCACCGCCATAAGCCGAGAAGCGGTGCAAACTCAATTGCCCATCGGGGTAATAGGCATAATGATGGAAAATACTGTCTTTAGTGGCACCTTTTTGCAGCACCTCCATACTTGCAATCAGTTGACCTGCGGTATTGAAGCGAAAGCGAAATGTGTCAGGGCTAGGCTTAAAAGCTTCATTTCCTTTTTTGTAGGTGTAAAAACCATCAATTGTTTTGATGTGTTGCGCCGCAATGAGTTCTGCATTGAAAAAAGGGACGGCACTAAAGGCCTCGCCATCTTGATTGAGGATAAACTGCGCGTGCAGCCCGACAGCACAACAACTCCATAGAAAGAGCAAAAATACCTTCACTAGCGTAGATCCAATAAAACGCTCTTCCAACTTGCTTTTTGTGCGATGACGCCTTCGAGTGCAGCAATGTCAATGCGCTCTTGGGTCATGGTGTCGCGGTCGCGGATGGTAACGGTGTTGTCTTCTAAAGTTTGGTGATCTACTGTGATTGAAAACGGTGTACCAATGGCATCTTGGCGACGATAGCGCTTGCCAATAGAATCTTTTTCGTCGTATTGTACGCTGTATTCAAGTTGCAATTGCGCCATGATTTCTCGCGCTTTTTCTGGCAAGCCGTCTTTTTTGATCAAAGGCAAAATGGCTGCTTTGTATGGCGCAAGCACAGCTGGAATTTTTAGTACTACGCGCTCAGAACCATCTTCTAAAGATTCTTCCTGATACGCCGCACTCAAGACAGCCAAGAACATGCGGTCTAGGCCTACAGAGGTTTCAACCACATAAGGGACATAGCTTTGATTGAGTTCTGGGTCAAAAAATTGGAGTTTTTTACCGGAAAATTGTTCGTGTTGCTTGAGGTCAAAGTCGGTACGGGAGTGAATGCCTTCGAGTTCTTTAAAGCCCATCGGGAAGTTGTATTCGATATCGCAAGCGGCATTGGCGTAATGAGCAAGTTTGAGATGGTCGTGGAAGCGGTAGCGTTCTGCACCTAAACCTAAATTTTGATGCCATTTGGTGCGCATGTTTTTCCAGTAGTCGTACCATTTCATTTCTTCGCCTGGGCGTACAAAAAATTGCATTTCCATTTGTTCAAATTCGCGCATGCGGAAGATAAATTGGCGTGCTACAATTTCGTTTCGGAAGGCTTTGCCAATTTGGGCAATACCAAAAGGGATTTTCATGCGGCCAGATTTCTGGACATTCAGGAAGTTCACGAAGATACCTTGTGCGGTTTCTGGACGCAAATAAATGGTACTGGCGTCACCAGCCACTGAACCTAGTTCTGTAGAGAACATGAGGTTAAACTGGCGCACTTCGGTCCAATTTTTAGAGCCGGAAATAGGGCAAACGATTTCAAGGTCGATGATGAGCTGGCGCACACCTTCGAGGTCGTTTTGTTCGAGTGCGCTTTTCATGCGCTCTTCTATTTGAGTGATTTTCTCTTGATTGCGCAACACATTAGGATTGGTCGCTCTAAATTGTGCAGCATCAAAAGCGTCGCCAAAGCGCTTGAGTCCTTTTTCGACTTCTTTTTCGATTTTCTGACGGATTTTTTCGATGTGGTCTTCTAATAATACATCGGCGCGGTAGCGTTTTTTGGAATCTTTGTTGTCAATTAAGGGGTCATTGAAAGCATCGACGTGACCTGAAGCCTTCCATGTAGTGGGGTGCATGAAGATCGCGGAGTCTAGGCCCACGATGTTTTCATGTAATTGCACCATGGATTTCCACCAATAGGTTTTGATGTTGTTTTTGAGTTCTGCTCCCAACTGACCGTAGTCGTAGGTGGCGGCGAGCCCGTCGTAGATTTCTGAAGACGGGAACACGAATCCGTACTCTTTTGCGTGTGAAATAAGGTCTTTAAGGCGGTCTTTTTGTGCTTCCATAGTTGCAAAGATACGAAAAGCACTATTTTTACTCTATGATTTTTTACCTCGACCCTCAGCAATTTATTGATACAAGTGCAGCCATTGATCTTTCAATGCCATTGCGCGCTACTTCAGATAACCCAAGAGCATGGTATGTAGACGCACCGCGCATGGAACCTGTGCGTGCAAATGGTTTTGTCGGTAGTGTGGCAGAGGGCGGGGCTGTGAATTTCCGCGATGTTTTTTTTAATCCGCACGGCCACGGAACACATACCGAAGCCCATGGGCATATCAGCAAAGAAATCTTTCCAGTCAACCAAGCAATTCAGCAGTATTTTTTCCGTGCAAGTCTTTTCAGCGTAACGCCACGCGTGCTTCCAAACGGAGACCACGTTGTCTTTTCCGATCAATTAGAGGCTTTATTATCTTGCGATTTTACAGAAGCAATCATCATTCGAACACTGCCCAATCAGCTGGATAAAAAAAGCGCAAATTATTCTGGAACAAATCCTACCTATTTTGATGTGGGTGTTGTTGACTTATTAGATCAGTTAGAGGTCAAGCATTTTTTGGTCGATACACCATCAGTAGACAGAGAGGAAGATGCTGGTGTATTGGCGTTTCACCATGCCTATTGGAAGGTTCCGGAGGCACCAATTACAAACCGAACCATTACGGAGCTCATTTTTGTACCCAATGAGGTACAGGACGGACCGTATATTTTAGAGTTGCAAGTAGCTAATTTCACCAATGACGCGGCGCCGAGTAGGCCTTTGCTGTATGCTATAAATGAAAAAAAGGACTGAAGAATCAGCCCTTTTCCTAGTAGTAGACAAAACTGTCTGAGTGGTACGTTGTAAGTAATAAGGACAGGAACTTCTTGTGCATATTCCTTTCGGACGTTGACAAAAACTATTAAACTCTTATCAAACTAGAAAATGAAACTGCCTCTCCAAGCAGCATGTCAACTGCTATGCAAAAGAAGTTACCTGTTTCTCTCCTTATTTCATATTAAACTTACGTCGAATTTAAATAGCTGTAAGTGTCAAATGAACATCTTGTCGGATTGGCTGAATATTAGCCCATTTTTTGTGAATATTGAAAAACTTCGTTTTCGCTTATTCAAAAAAAAGTCGGCCGTTGATCCATTCAGGATCTAGGGTGGCGTGGTTGCGGCGGTAGAAATTGAGTGCGGTATGGTTCCAGTCTAAGACTTGCCAATCCATGCGCTTGACACCCATCTGTTTGGCGATTTGAACAATTTCGTCGAATAAAGCTTGCCCATAACCTTGCTTGCGGTCGGCTTCTTGCACATAAAAATCTTCTAAATACAAACAGCGTCCTTTCCAGGTAGAGTAGGAAATATAATAGAGTGCAAAACCCACAACTATATTTGCTTTGTTGGTGGCTACAATTGCCGAACAAATTTGGTCGTCAAAAAGATCGATTTCTAGCTGCGATGGCGTATTGACAACTTGTTCTGGTGCTCTTTCGTACGAGGCTAATTCTTCAATTAAACCGAAGATGGCTGAAACGTCGTGTCTTGTCGCAGTGCGGATCATTATTTGAGGCCATTGAGGTCAAAACGAAGAGTGATTCCTGTTTTGAGGTTACCAGTTGGGTAGCTCAAGGAAACTTTCGGTGTATTGATAAATTGTTCGTAGTAAAAAATAGCACTCAAGTATTCATTGAGTTTGTAGTTGGCATCTAGCTTGAAGCTTACGGTAGTTTGACCTGCTGTTGCCATATTTGTGTTCTCTACAACTTTGCGAATAACCGTAGCGTTATCGCGGAACGAGAAATTGACATTAATAAGAAGGTCGCTTGCATCGACACTGCGCACTAACTTGAGTTTCGGGATATTGACTACAGTACCCACTACAATTTCTTGTCCGAGTGTTTCTGTTACTTGGTTATTGTTAAGGGAAAGTGTGGCTTGGCGGTCTTTTTTGTATTCAAAATTCGTGGTGATGTTTTTACCGAGGATGTTCCAAGTAGCCAACATTCCAATGAGTGGTGAAAAACGCTCTGTGATAGTGATGTTTTGAACCTGCATTGGGGCAATAAAGTTGTTGTTGAGGTCGAGTGCAGTTGGCGCTCCGTTGGCGTCTAGGGTTGCATTGAGGTTGGTTTGCATGCCGTTGACAGATACAGACGAAGAGTAGCCATGGTTGAGCTTGAAGGACTTCACAACGTCTTTGGCAAAAGCAAATTTGCTGAGGCCGGCGTAGTTGATGGTCCAGTTTGGCAATGGCAGATTAGAACGCGGATTGATGGTTTTGCTATCGATTGGCGAATTGGTATAGGCGGTTAAGAACGAACCAATAACTACTTCTTGTTGGGTCGCGGAGTAACCTTCATAGTAGCCGTTTGGCAAAGAACTCGAGTTGGCGTTGTTCACACCAATGAGTTGCGAAACTTGTTGGCTATTGGCAATCATTTGTTGGAAGATAGGGGAGCGGAAAGAACTGTCCATTTTGGCGAAGGCTGTACCCCAAGAAATGGTGGTATAGGTAAGCGTGCTCGTTTCAAAACGGCTCTGAGATTCAAATGCTGACGTGCCAGGGTTCCAACGGTAAAATTCGCCGGCTTGGGTGCTGAAGTTGCGCGATGCATTGAGATTGATGTTGAGGTCTTTGAATGGTTCTAGCGTTGCTTTGAGCTGGAGATTGGCCGTGTGGTTGACCATATATTGTTTGTTGATGTTCTCGTTTTGCACCAACCAGTTGTTGTCGCGGGCGTAATCGCCGACGTGATAGCCGGTTTCTCTACCAAAGACATCGTAACCTTGTTTGCCAAAGACAAAAGGGGTAAGGCCTAGGGTACTGGCGTTCATGCCGAGGACACTAGATTCTTGGTTGAAGCCCGGCAACATGGTACCATCAGAAAGGGTGTATGTTCCGGAAATATTGCGCACGGACATCACCAAACGCGCTAAAGTTCCAAAAACAGGATTGATCGGTTCACTTTCTTTGGCCTTAAGCTCTTCTTCGCGGAGTTGTTTGCGTTCAAATCTTGCTAGCTGACGATCGTATTCTTTGCGCTCTTTGTCGGTCATTTCTTCAAGCGGTTTCTTCGGCTTGAACTCTGCTTTCTTTGGAGGCCCACCTTTTCCTGGTTGTGCGCCGCCTGCTCCGGATTTAGCAGAATTGGTCTTGGCGCCTTTGCCGTCAGAGAGCACCCTTTTGAAATAAGGGATTTGGTTGTAAAGTGTGACTAAATTACCCTGCGCCGTCATGTTAATGGAACGCGTATTTTGAATGGTATTTCCAAAGGCGGCTTGCCCTAGTGGAGCCCGTTGCCAGTTGTAGGTGCCGGCGTATTTGACGTTCGAAGACAACCAAGAGGTTACAGGAAGTTTGTCAAAAGGAAGGGTGTAGCTGATCGAATAGTTGTGGGTGTAGTCCATGGTGCGGCCAAAGGTGTTCATTTGCGAACGGATGGAATCCATGAATTCTTGATAACCCTCAGGGTTGGTGCGTCGATCTACGCCATTGTTGCCTTCTTCAAAAATTGAGCGGTTATTGGCTGTAAAGGTCGTTTTGAGCGCTTTCGTGACGTCGTATCCAACTTGATAGTTGCGGTTCCAGTCAAAGCGTTTGAGGTAAATTGGGTCAAATTCGTAATTAGGGGCAGAGATATTGCGTATTTGCCTTTCGTTGTAGATACGAGAATAGTCGTTGGTAAAGGTGATATTTTTAGGTAAGTAGTAGAGATTGAAGTCTTTGATGGGTTTGAGCCATGGATTCTTTTGGGCTGGTTGCCATTTTTTGAATGGTTCCCATGGTTTACCTGCAAAAGTGTAGTTGTAGTTGAGTGCGCCTGTCCAGGTGCGGGTCATGTCTGATTTAATATTGAAATCGCGTCTGATGTTTTCGGCAAAGGCATAAGTAGCAGACCAATTTGAGATACTCCAAAATTGTGGTTTGGTACCTGCTTTTGCTTCTTTGCGCACATTGGTGAAATTATATGAACGACGTTCTGTAAAGTCCTGACCCAAACGCATGCGCTCTTTGCGTGTGGCGATATCGTAGTTTGAAAGTTTGATATCTGGGTTGAATGGATCGTATTCAGGATTGATCACACCAATGGAGTAACCGTAGTAGAATGGCAACGATACGCGGGCTTGTTTGCCAAAGAATTGACCAAGTTGCATAGTGGTGCTGATGTCTGCGCCCATGCGTTGGTTTCGTTGGCGGTCTTGAACGCGGCTATCTACTGCGCCCCAGTTGAT
>JBIIZI010000200.1:0-3446 GCA_044346375.1 Crocinitomicaceae bacterium
TGCAAAGAAAATAACTAGTGGCAATAAAAGTGCAAGTAGCGAACCGATGAAAGATGGTGTTAAAATACCATGAATAACATTTAATATGGCTTGATTTTCTGAGAGATCTAAGAATTCTATAGAAATAAACAACCCAATGAGCGAACAGCTTGCTGCAAGCATGCCCGAACAAATGACAACGAGCATTTTTCCAATGAGTATTTTCCAGCGGCCAATTGGTACGGTGAGAAGTGTTTCTAAGGTACCGCGTTCTTTCTCGCCTGTGAAGAGGTCGATTGCCGGGTACATGCAGCCGATAAATCCGAATGCAATGAACATGTAGGGCAGAATGCCTCCTGCAAGCTGTCCTAGCATTTTTTTGTCGCTTGCACAATTGATGGTGTTGATGGTGAGCGGCTTGATTTGTTCTGGTCGTAAACCTAATTTTTGTAGGCGTTCTCCTTCGGCATTGGCCTGTAGGCTAGAGCCATAAAGAGCAGCACGTTCTGGTCTTCCCACTTCTGAAGCATCGAGCAGCCAATTTATGGCAATGGTTTGTTGGTTTTCACGCAAGTCGTTTTCATTGGCAGGAATGATCAGGCCCAACTGAATTTGGTCTGCTTCAATTGCTTTTCTGAGTGCGAGGCTGTCTTTGAAAACGACAATCTTTTTAGGTCCAACTTCAGCTGGAATCTGTTTGAGTTGCTGGGTGTAACTTTTGTTGTGGTCTCCAACAATTCCAACTTTCATCATTTTGGTATCTGCGCTTTCTTCAAAGGATTTTGAAATTTCTACAAATACATTGATGATAATGGGGAAGGCCAAAATTGGAATGACGAGCATGGTCATGAGGGTGCGGCGATCGCGTAGGGTGTCTAGGAGTTCTTTGCGAAAAATACGGAAGATCATAACTGAGAATTTGGAGCTTGGACAATACGAATGAATTCTTCGGTGAGGTTGGCTGTTTGCATGTTCGCTCTAAATTCGGACATGGTGCCGTTGTACTTGAGTGTTCCTTGGTGTATGATAGCGAGGTCGTCGCAAAGTAAATCGACTTCGCTCATGATGTGGCTCGAAAAGATGACGGTTTTGCCTTGGTCTTTGCAAGAACGAATGAGTTTGATGATGTTTTCGGCGGTAATGACGTCTAGTCCGCTTGTTGGCTCATCAAAAATGACGACACTCGGGTCGTGGATCATGGTGCGGCAAATGGATACTTTTTGTTTCATACCAGTGCTGAGCTTGCCAATGCGTTTATGCAGAAAGTCGTTCATGTTCAGTAGGTCGAACAAATAGGCTTTGCGTTCTTCTCGGTCTTTGGGAGATACTTGATATAAATCAGCGAAGTAATCGATGATTTCTAGCGGTGTTAGGCGGGCATAAAGTCCTGTAGAACCCGTTAGAAATCCGATGTGCTTGCGTGCTTCTTCTGGTTGGTTCAGGGCGTCTATCCCGTTGATATGGATTTGCCCAGATGTAGGCGCTATGAGGGTTGCGATCATGCGCAAGGTGGTGGTTTTACCCGCACCATTAGGGCCTAGTAAAGAAAAAACCCGACCCGGCTGGCAAGCCAAACTGAGGTCTTGAACGGCAGTTGCTGTTGTTTGATTGGTGTTGAGTTCTTTGCGCTGCTGTTTGGTCAGCGTGAAGGTCTTGTTGAGGTTTTGAACGGAAATCATATAAAAAACGTTGACGAAGGAACGAGTGATTTGTTACAGCCCAAATGCTTAGAACTTGAGCGCGCGATCTGCTGAGGCAATGGCTTTGTTCTTGTTGGCGAGTTGACCACAGGCAGCATCGATGTCTTTGCCTCGACTGCGGCGCACATTCACGATGAGGTTCAGCGATTCAAGATACTGTGCAAAGGCTTCCACTTTTCGAGGATCGGCCTGTTGGTATTTGCCGTCGTCTATAGGGTTGTATTCGATGATGTTGATTTTGCAAGGTACGCACTTGGCAAAATTGGCAAGCTCGCGGGCGTCGGTGAGGTCGTCGTTGAAATCTTTGAAGATGATGTATTCAAAAGTGACGCGAGAGCCAGTTTTGGCATGGAAATATTGTAGCGCCTCGGAGAGTGTTTCTAGGTTGTTGCTCTCGTTGATTTCCATGATCTGGTTGCGCTTTTGATCGTTGGCGGCATGCAAGGAAAGCGCCAGGTTGAACTTGACGTCGTCGTCTCCTAATTTGGCAATCATTTTGGCAATGCCAGCAGTTGAAACCGTGATGCGGCGGGGCGAAATACCGAGGCCATCTGGGCTGCAAAGGCGGTCAATGGAGAGCAATACGTTTTTGTAGTTGAGCAAGGGTTCACCCATGCCCATGTAAACGATGTTGCTCAGGTTTTGAGTGTAGTTTTGTTGCGCTTGTTCTTGAAGGTAAACGACTTGATCGACGATTTCACCTGCGCTGAGGTTGCGCATGAGTTTGAGTCTGCCGGTAGCACAAAACTGACAAGACAAGCTGCAGCCAATTTGGGAGGAGATGCAGGCGGTCATGCGGGTGCTGGTTGGTATGAGAACACCCTCGATAACCTTGCCGTCGTCGATGGTAAATGCACTTTTGATGGTGCGGTCTTTGCTAATTTGTTGGTCTTGAAGGGTAATGTGGTCGATGTAGTAGTGTGTATCTAGCCACGCCCGAAAAGCCAAGCTGAGATTGCTCATTTGATCAAAAGAATGCGCATTTTTTTGCCACAGCCATTCCCAAACTTGTTTGGCTCTAAATGGTTTTTCGCCAAATTCGGTGAAACTCGTTTTGAGTTCGTCTAACGAGAGATTGCGAATGTTGGTGAGTGTGCTAGACATAAAGGCTTAACGATTCAGCATGACGGGCATCACGAGCATAAGGATGTCTTCGTGTGCGTTGTCTTGGATAGCTGGCGTAAGAAGGCCTGCTCTGCTAGGCTCACTCATGGAAAGTTTGATTTCGTCGGCGTCTAGGTTACTGAGCATTTCGAGCAAGAAGCGCGAGTTGAAACCGATTTCGAGGTCGTCTCCGTTGTAGTTACAGGTGAGTCTTTCGGTTGCCTCGTTGGCGAAGTCGATGTCTTCGGCAAAAAGAGAGAGTTCGGAGCCCACTAATTTGAGGCGGATTTGATGTGTCGTTTTGTTCGAGAAAATAGAGACGCGTTTGATTGAAGATAAAAACTGTGCGCGGTCTATGGTGAGTACGTTCGGGTTTTCTTTTGGAATAACGGCTTCGTAATTTGGGTATTTGCCATCGATCAAGCGACAAACCAATACCAAGTCGGCAAATGTGAATACGGCGTTGGATTCGTTGTATTCCATTAAGATGTCTTCGTCGCCGCGCAAGTTAGACTTGAGTAGGTTCAGTGGTTTTTTAGGTAAGATAAAAGCGGAGCTACCACTCGCCTCGGCGTCGGTTCTTTTGTAGCGCACTAGTTTGTGAGCGTCGGTCGCAACAAAGGTGATTTCAGAGCCAGCAAATTGGCAAAACACACCGCTCAT
>JBIIZI010000201.1:0-3435 GCA_044346375.1 Crocinitomicaceae bacterium
ATTTTTATTCACCGATCCGAATGTAGGCACCGAAGATGAAATCAATGCCCTGCGCTCCCAGCTCTACGACCGCGGCAAAGGCATCTTGCCTTTAGAAATTCTATACCTCAAGGACGGCACACAAAGTCAAATGCTCTTGTTTCCGGGCGCTCTACTTTCTTACAGCGTAAACGGCATAACCAAAGAAGGCGTGGTTCAATTATTACCCGGAACACAACCTGGCCGCCCCTACGCCCTTGAGCAAATGACCGAAATCATCGAAAATGCGCTCAACAACCTAGAATACAACCTACTTTCGGCCATGCGCCGCCTTACACAAACAAGCAAACCCACCATTGCTTTTTTACAAGGCCATGGCGAACTCAACCCAGCAGAAACGATGCGTGCCCGCGCGCTTATTTCGCCATACTACCAAATCAAGGATGTTGCCCTCAACGACAGCATTGCCGCGCTCAAAGACGTCGATGGCCTCATTATTGCCGATCCGCAAGCACCATTTTCTCAAAAAGACCTCTACCTCATTGATCAGTTTGTCATGCGCGGCGGAAAGCTCTTGTGTTTCATGAACACGCTAGCCCTCAACGAAGACACGCTCAATGCCACAGGCATGACCCACACCTCGCGCAAAAACCTACTGCTCGACCGCTTGCTCTTTGATTACGGAATCAAAATCAAAGAAAACTATGTACTAGACGCCAACTGCGCGCCTAAAATCGTCCCTTTTGCCGAAACCGCATTTTTGCCCTGGTTTTACCATATGCTTGCCACGCCAAGCTTGCATCCCATGACCCGCAACGTCGATCCTATTTCTTTGAAATACGCCAACGAAATTGAATTTGTACAGGTTCCAAAAGCGCAGCTAACGCCCATTTTAACGAGCTCGAGCAATGCCATTCCTAGCGGTTTGCAACCCTTAGTCAATTTGGCGCTTCCGCTAAACTATGGCAAGAACCCCAAACTCGTAGAGAACCCCGACGACGAAATCAACAAACTTTGTGTAGCTGGTTTGTCTGAAGGCTTCTATCAGTCGCATTTCAAAAACCGAATAGTAGCAGAATTTGTCAATAGCAAAGACGCCAATTATTTAGAGGAGAGTCAGAAAGAAACCAAAATTTTAGTAGTCGGCAACGGTAGTTTTATCCGCAATAGCTACGACTCCATCCTCGACCCCAAGAAAATCAATAGCTATTTGTACCGCCCCATTGCCATCAATGAATTGAAAGTAGATGCCGAACTGGCGCAAAGACGCATTCCTGTTGTTTTTGGCAATCAAGAACTCTTTCAAAATATGGTCGATTACATGATGGGCGACAACTCCGTATTGGATATCCGCAGCCGTCAAATTGACATCAAAGAAATCGATAAAGAAAAAATCAAAAGCGCTTCACTTTTCTATAAAAGTATCAATATGCTCACTCCATTATTAGTGATATTGGCACTCGCCTTTCTCATGAACTGGATTCGCCTCAGACGCTATACCCGTTAATATTTGCTCTCCATGAAGAAAAAAGGTCTTATTCTCGCGCTTTTTATTGTTGTATTAGCTGGCCTAACTTGGTTTGCCCTGAACCTTAAAGATGGGCAAGGTGCATCGGATGCACGCGCTTTTAATTTCAAAATTGAAGACACCAATAGCGTTTCAAAGATTGTCATTACCGATGCATTTGGGCAGCAATTCACGTTAGTCAAAACCAACGACTCCTGGACCGACGTCAAAGGTGGCTGTGTATCTAAAAACAACGTCTCCTTGATTTTAGAGGCGCTCAACAAAATTGAATTCAAAGGTTACTTGCCACAGAAATCAGAAAAACGTTTTACGGAACTCATGGCGAGCTCGCACATCAAGGTAGAAATATTCCAAGACGGCGCATGGACCAAAACTTGGTATTTAGGGCCAGCCACCCCCGACCACTACGGCCAAATTATGCTCCTAGAAACAGCCGATGAGGGCAAGAGCGCTGCACCGGTCATGATGAAGCTTGCCGGTATGAATGGCCTAATTGACCCGCGCTTTTTTGCCGACCCGCGTCAATGGGCTTGTACCGAAATTATGGCCTTGCAAATGGAAGACATCAAAAGTGTGAAAGCGAAGTTTCACGGCGAAGCTTACCGCAACTTTGAGCTTATCAACAAAGGCAACCGTTTTCGCGTTACCCAAAATGGCAAACCATTGGCAAGTTTAGACACCACAAACGTGTTTCGCTACTTGCAAGGATTTCAAAAAATACATTTCGAACAAAAGAATTTTACGTTATCAGACAAACAAGTGGATAGCGTTAAAAAAAGCCAAGCATTTTGCATGCTCGAGGTCAAGACAAAAGACGAGCGAATTGCACTCAAAATGTTTCGCATCAAAAGCAAAGATGTGCAGCGCAATGAATTTGGAGAGTTGGTCAATATGGACATGAATAGTTTCTGGTGCCTATTGCCAGACGGCGAATTAGTGCGTTGCCAATATTTTGTTTTCAATCCGCTCATTTTAGGCCATGTATTTTTCCCGGCTATGGAAGCGGAATTTCCAGAAAAATTAAGGTCCGTCAACCCCTAAAGGCAACTTTATCCGTTCTTTATGCGTTAAGAACGTGTAATGACCTACCTACGCCTGTTGCTTGTCAGTTTAAGTTGGCTTGCTACCACTTTTTATGCTCAGAGCCCGGTTGCCAATTTCACGGCCAACCCACTTATAGTTTGCGTAGGGCAAAACGTCAGTTTCACAAATACATCTTCGGCTAATGGTGGCCCAGCGCTGAGCTCTTATCAATGGGATTTCGGCGACGGCAATTCGGCTACAAGCACCAATGCTACGCATGCCTTTAGCACAGCCGGAACCTTCACCATAACACTTGTTGCTACCAACGCCAATGGTGTGGCAGATGCGGAAATCAAGCCCGCATATATTACCGTGAATCCGCTGCCTAATGTTGGTTTCTCGGCCAATGGCCTCGGGTGTACGGTTCCGCTCACCCTCTCTTTTGCGAATACCTCTTCCCAAGGTGCTAATTTTACCCAAGCCTGGAATTTCGGCAATAGCCAAACCTCAAATCAATTTACGCCGCCGAGTATTACCTACAACGCGCCAGGGACCTTCCAAGTAGTTTTGAACGTCACCAACACCAACACGGGCTGCGTGAACAGCCAAACACAAGCAATTGTTGTTTCTAACTTTCAAGCAGGTATCACTGCGCCAGCTGTAGGTTGTGTTGGGCAGCCCATTGCATTTCAAGACAACTCTACTACAGGCGCCAATGCCTGGAGCTGGAACTTCGGCAGCGCAGGCCAAAGCAACGCCGAAAACCCAAGCGCAACCTATAATGCGCCAGGCACCTATACTGTTAACCTTACTGCTCAAAATACCAACTCTGGTTGCTCGGCAAGCACCAGCCAACAAATTGTAGTGCAAGCCAATACGATACCTAACTTTTATGCCAACCCCAC
>JBIIZI010000202.1:0-3386 GCA_044346375.1 Crocinitomicaceae bacterium
AAATGCGCTTGCCAGGATTTTCTGAAAGTGCTTTATAGCTGCGCTCAATTGCGTTTTCAACGCCGTAGCAGAAGCCAAAATGGCGTGCAATAAGAAAGGTGAAGTCTCCAATTTGAAGTTCGGACGGGGTAAAATCTTTTTTGCGCGGGTCTGCTACTTTGCGCTGCGCTTTGATCTTGCTAAGCAAAGGCGAGCGATAGAATGTAGGTACTTCAAATTGTTTCATACAGCTTTAACACTTAATATAAGCCTTTGGTTCGGTTGTTTAACTGTGTAGCTTTCCTGGATATTGCTCTAGTGCAACGCGCAAACATTCCACTGCAGCTTTTAGGTGTGCTTGATCAAGAACATAAGCAATGCGCGCTTCTTGCAGGCCTGCGCCCGGCGTTGCGTAAAAACCGTTGGCAGGTGCCATCATGACGGTTTGTCCTTGAAAGTCAAATTCTTCGAGCAACCATTGGCAAAAATGTTCTGCGTTTGCCACGGGGAATTTAGCTACACAATAAAAAGCACCGCTTGGCTTCGGGCAGAATACACCAGGAATGCTATTGAGGCCATCTACCATGATGTTGCGGCGCGCCACGTATTCGGCTACTACTTCGTCAAAATAGCTTTGTGGAGTATCTAAGGCTGCTTCTGCTGCAATTTGATCTACGGTTGGAGGGGAGAGGCGGGCTTGTCCAAATTTAAGTGCTGCCTGCATGAATTCTTTGTTTTTTGATATGAGCGCACCAATGCGGGCTCCGCACATTGAGTATCTTTTTGAGACGGAGTCTATCATGACTACATTTTGTTCGATGCCTTCCAAATTCATGGTGGAAAATGGTTTGGCGCCGTCGTAGCAAAATTCGCGGTAAACTTCATCTGCAAATAAGAAGAGGTCATGTTTTTGAACGATATCGCGGAGTTGCTCGAGTTCTTCTTTGGCGTAGAGATAGCCGGTAGGGTTGCCTGGGTTGCAAATGATGATTGCTTTGGTTTTGGCTGTGATTTTTGCTTCAATTTGCGCCACTGGTGGCAAAGCAAAACCGTTCTCGATATGCGAAGTAACAGGAACAACTTTGAGCCCAGCCATGACAGCAAAACCATTGTAATTGGCATAAAATGGTTCTGGAATAATGATTTCATCGCCTGGGTTACAAGCGGTCATGAGGCCAAAAATGAGCGCTTCTGAACCACCTGTTGTAATGATGATGTCTTCGGTTTGGACTGGAATACCTTGTTTTTGGTAACTTACTGCCAATTTCTGGCGATAAGATTCGAAGCCTGCAGAATGGCTGTATTCTAAAACTTTATGATCTAGGTTGTGAATGGCGTTGAGCGCAGCGGCTGGTGTTTCGATGTCTGGCTGTCCAATATTTAAATGATAGACTGTTTTACCCGCTTTTTTGGCGGCTTCCGCATAAGGAACCAATTTGCGAATTGGCGAAGCGGGCATTTCGATGGCTTTTAAAGCTAATGAAGGCATGTGTTCAATTTTAGTCCTCAAAATTAATCAATCTTTTTTTGCGGATTTTTTTTATTTCATGACAAATAATATTTATATTCGCTAAACTAATTCTAATAATCGCCTATAGCTCAAATTTACCTTTAACCGCCGAAACCAATTTCAGCACAAAAGTGTAAACTATGATCTTAGCTCAATTAAGCGATTCCCAGCTCATCAAATCCTATGTTGCCGGTAACGAAGACGCCTTTAGCCAATTGTTACATCGCCATCAAGAAGCCATTTTTAAGTTTATTTACAACAAGGTAAAAGAATCCGAACTAACCAACGATCTCTTTCAAGAAACCTTTGTGAAAGTGATTCAAAAGCTCAAGCTTGGTGCCTATCAAGAAGAAGGCAAGTTTTTGCCTTGGGTTTTGCGCATTGCACACAATTTGGTTATCGACCATTTCAGAAAGCAAACTAAGCACCGCATGATCTCAGAGCGCCATTCTTGGTCCGAGGACTACAACATCTTTCACAAGATTTCCAGCGATGACCCAAATTTCGTACAAGCTACCACAGCTGAAGAAATTGCAGAACAACTTCATCAGTTAATGGCGCATTTGCCAGAAAGCCAACGCGAAATGATCTACATGCGCTTGTTTGAAGAGCGGTCTTTTAAAGAAATTTCAGAATCTGAAGGGGTGAGTATCAACACAGCGCTCGGAAGAATGCGCTACGCACTGCTTAATTTGCGTAAAATGATCGATGATCATGCGCTTACCATGGAGCTTTCTTAGTCCAATTCAAATTTGCTGTGTATCTTTGCCATACACGTTTGAATTATGTTTGAGAATCTTACCGATAAGTTTGAAAGAGCCTTTAAAGTCCTTAAGGGGCAAGGCCAAATCACCGAAATTAATGTAGCTGAAACGCTTAAAGAAGTGCGTCGTGCGCTTCTAGATGCCGACGTCAGTTTCAATACAGCCAAACAATTTACCAATACGGTCAAGGAAAAGGCCCTTGGCAAAGACGTCCTTAACGCCGTCTCTCCGGGGCAGCTCATGATCAAAATTTGCCATGAAGAACTCATTGAGCTCATGGGTGGCAACGAGGTGGATATCAACCTCAAAGGCGCTCCGGCAATTGTTTTAATGTCCGGTTTGCAAGGTTCTGGAAAAACCACTTTTACAGGTAAACTCGGGGCTTATCTCAAAAACAAAAAAGGCAAAAAAGTGCTCTTAGTGGCCTGCGACGTCTATCGCCCAGCGGCCATTGACCAACTCCATGTACTCGGAGAGCAACTTTCCATTGAAGTTTATTCCAACAAAGAAGAAAAAAATCCAATAGCTATTGCACAAGCAGCGATTGCGCATGCCAAAAGCAATGCATTCAATGTTGTTTTGGTCGATACCGCCGGTCGTTTGGCAGTAGACACCCAAATGATGGACGAAATTGCTGCGCTCAAGCAAGCTTTGCAACCTGCCGAAACCCTTTTTGTAGTCGATTCCATGACTGGGCAAGACGCCGTCAATACGGCAAAAGCCTTCAACGAACGCATCGACTTCGATGGGGTAGTGCTCACCAAACTCGACGGCGATACCCGCGGTGGAGCAGCGTTGTCAATCAAATCGGTTGTCAATAAGCCAATTAAATTTGTCGGAACCGGCGAAAAAATGGATGCGCTAGACGTCTTTTACCCTAAAAGAATGGCAGACCGCATCCTCGGGATGGGCGATGTCGTCTCTTTGGTAGAGCGTGCACAAGAACAATTCAACGAAGAAGAAGCGCGCCGCTTGCAAAAGAAAATCATGAAAGATCAATTCGATCTCAATGACTTCTTAGCGCAGCTCCAACAAATCAAAAAAATGGGGAACGTCAAAGACCTCATGGGCATGATCCCCGGAATGGGCAAAGCCATGAAAGACGTCGACATCCCAGACGACGCTTTCAAAGG
>JBIIZI010000049.1:0-12235 GCA_044346375.1 Crocinitomicaceae bacterium
CAACTTAGTTAAACGGACCGCAAAGTTAGGAAAATTTTCTGTAAGTTGTTCAGCTAAAAGTTCACTTGTAAATTGCTCGCTTTCGTAGTGTCCGATATCGGCAATAACTAAGTGACCATCAGCGTCAAAGAATTCGTGGTATTTGAAGTCCGAAGAGATGTAAATATCTGCCTTAGCGCCAATTGCATCCGGGAGTAAAAAGCTTCCGGCTCCTCCACACAAAGCTACGGTCTGAATGAAAGGCTGAATGATATCCGTGTGTTTGATGCAGCCACAACCGAATGTTTCTTTGATTTGCGCCAAAAACGCACGTGCTTCTACAGGTTGCTCTAACGTTCCAACTAAGCCCGCACCACGCTCTTGGTGTACATTTTGGGTAGGAATGAGGTGGTAAGCAACTTCTTCATAAGGATGAGCTGCATCCATTGCTTTTAAAACAGCTGAACGCAAATGACTTTCCACGACATATTCTAGTTTCAATTCCTGAACTTCTTCTCTAATTTCTAGTTTGCCAATATGCGGCTGGGCTTTTCCGGTTGGAGTAAATGTTCCTGTTCCTGCCGTTCTGAAATGACAATCTTTATAGTTGCCTATTTGCCCCGCGCCGGCATTGAGGATGGCTTGGTCAACTTTCAAAAAATGGGTTTCGGGAACATATACTTCAAGTTTGTGTAACAAGCCACTCATGGGCCGAAGTACCCGACAATTTTGAAGGCCTAGCTTGGCGGCAATTTTAGCATTGACACCGCTTGAATGGTTGTCGAGGTTGGTGTGAATGGCGTAGAGCGCAATGCCATTTTGAATGCAAAGTTCAACGACGCGTTCCACGTAGTTTTTGCCATTGAGCCGCTTGAGTCCTTTGAAAACAATGGGGTGGTGCGCAATGATTAAATTGCAATTTGCTTGTTTGGCTTCGGCAACAATGGCTTCCGTAACGTCAAGCGAAATGATTGCCCCCGTGATTTCAAGGTTTGGGCGTCCATAGATAAGCCCTGCGTTGTCGTAGCTTTCTTGCAGTTGAAGCGGGTAGTGCGCCTCTAAAAAGCGGCTGATGTCTTGAAGTTGCATTTAAAGATTTTTAGAAACACCAAAATTGAGCCCCCATCCAATGCTTTTATGAATGTAGTCTTCATATGGGCTGTATGAATTATTGAGTTGGGATCTATAAAGTACGCCAAGACGCAGCGAATAGTTGTTGTCTAAGTCCGCCTCAAAGCCAGCAGAACAAAGCCAGGAAAGGGTAAAGCTATTCATTGTGTTGTTGACCTTGATTTGGTCGTCGTATTTGGCGCCCAGAGGATTGGACCATTGTAGATCTTGTCTGTATCCTTGATAAAGAGCTGGAACAACTCCCAAGCCGCTGTAAAACTTGATTTTTTCACCAAAAGTTACTTTCATTTGTAGCGGCAGCGCTAGGTAACGGTAACGTGTTTGGTAGGCAAAAGTGGAGTCGGAATCTGTTGCAGCAAAGGTATACGCTTCTGCGTTTTGCATCCAGGAAACCGCACCGTCTAGGTAGAAATTTTTGGACAAACCCATGCATATGCCAATTTGATGTGACCAAGCCTTTTGGGCGATTTCATCTGCTCTGGTGCCAAGAGGCGTCGGTAAAAAGGCATCATTGGAAACCAAGCTACGGAACATTTCCATGCGTTGGCTTTCAAAATAATAGCGCATAGGGTAGTTGCTTTTGACGTCTTTATTCAGGAGCTGGGTAAATCCTGTAAAAGCGGGTATCATTAGAAGGAGGAAAACGAAATGCTTCATAGTTCAAAAATACACTTTTTGAGCGGCTTCGAAAAGTCTTGATGCAGGTCAAGTAAAAGCGCGGACCAGAGCCGTAACTTTGCATCCAATTCAAAATAAGATATAATATGGAAACAACTTGGAAAGTAGACACAATGCACAGTGAAGTAGGCTTCAAAGTGCGTCACATGATGATCTCTAACGTTAGCGGTTCTTTTGGTACATTCGATGCCAATGTAGCTACAGAAGGCGATGATTTCACAACGGCACAATTTAGCTTTAATGCTGACATCGCTTCAATTCATACGGGTGTTGCAGACCGCGATGGCCACTTGAAATCAGCAGATTTCTTTGATGCAGAAAACCATCCGTCACTCACCTTTACTTCAACATCTGTTAAGAAAATCAGCGACGACACCCTCGAAATTGCTGGCAACATGCAAATCAAAGGCCATACACAACCAGTTGTATTGAAAGCTGATTACGCAGGTATTGCAGTAGATCCTTACGGACAAACCAAAGCAGGCATGACGCTTTCTGGCAGCATCAAAAGAAGTGAGTTTGGCCTCACTTGGAGTGCTGTTACTGAGGCTGGTAACATCGTTGTTAGCGACGACATCAAATTAGCTGCAGAACTTCAGTTTGTTAAGCAGTAAGTAAATTTCGAACCACCTTGAGGGCTTCAGTAATGTGCCCAACCGGATTGGTTTGAGAATTGAAAATACCAGCTATTTTTCCATTGAGATCAACGACATAAGTTACTCTACCTGGAATGAGCCCAAATAAAGAAGTAGGTACGCCAAACTGTTGGCGTACCTTTTTTTGTGTATCTGAAAGCAGTGGATACGGCAACTTGTATTTTTGTTGAAAAGCCTCATGGGCAGGCGCTGCATCGGATGAAATACCAAAAACTTCGCAGCCTAGCTCCACAAAATCGGCGTACGCATCTCTAAAAGCACATGCTTCTTTGGTGCAGCCTGGCGTATCATCTTTTGGATAAAAAAAGAGCACTAAGATCCTTTGCCCGAGGTAATCAGTAATTTGAATTTGCTTTCCCTGGCTATCAGGAAGACTAAAAGCAGGGCAGTTGTCCCCGATTTGAATGGCTTGGCTCATGGTTGTAAGGCGGTTTTGAATCTAAGAAGGACGCGTTCGCGCGCCATTTTGTGGTCGACGATAGGATGGGGGTAGGTTGGCGTTCCGTATTCGGGCACCCATTTTTTGATGTATGTGAACTTTGGATCGAATTTCTTTTGTTGGGCCTCGGGGTTAAACACACGAAAATAAGGTGCAGCGTCGCAACCGCAGCCTGCAGCCCATTGCCAGCCTCCAATATTGCTCGCGAGTTCAAAGTCGAGGAGCTTTTCGGCAAAATAACGTTCTCCCCACCGCCAATCGATGAGTAAATGTTTGGTTAAAAAACTCGCCACTACCATTCTGACGCGGTTGTGCATAAAGCCTGTTTCATTGAGCTCGCGCATGCCGGCGTCTACCAACGGATAACCGGTTTTTCCCTCGCACCAAGCAGTAAAATCTGCTTCATTGTTCTCCCAAACGATGCGGTCGTATACTGGTTTAAAGGCATGCGCAACCGTTTGTGGAAAATGAAACAAAATGGTTTGGTAGAAGTCGCGCCAAATGAGTTCATTAAGGTATTTTTCATTGAGCGCCATGGCGTCTTTGGCTAGTGAGCGTATAGAAATTGTACCAAAACGCAGGTGCAAACTCAGTCGAGATGTTCCAAGAACGGCTGGGATATCGCGCTGTTCATGGTATTTCTGAATGATTTTACTTGGTGTTTCGCTCGCTGGAAAAGGCTGAATGTGCTGCTGCTCAAAACCCATTTCTCGAAGTGAAATGAGCGGCTCAGTTTGGAAAACATGTAAATTAGAAAAGTATTTTTCTGTCGGATATGCTTTGAAATGGTAGTCGGTCAGTTTGGACTTCCACTTGCGGGCATAGGGCGTGTAAATAGTGTAGGGTAGGCCGTCGTCTTTGGTGACTTCATTTTTTTCGAAAATTACCTGGTCTTTAGCTCCAATAAATTCGATTTGCTCCTTTTGAAGCTGTTCAAAAAGATATTGATCGCGGGCGATAGCATTGGGTTCGTAATCTCTGTTGGTATAAACCCTACTGACCCCAAACTTTTTGGCTAAGCTTAAAATTTCCGCTTTTGGATCACCGTAAATAACTGCTAAATCAGAGCCCAAAGCGCGATAGCTTTCTTTTAATTTTTGGATTTCACGATGGATGAACAAAACGCGCTGGTCGTTTTTGGGAAGCAATCCTAAAATGGTGCTGTCAAAAATAAAAACAGGAATGACCTGAGTGCATTGCTTCAGCGCTTTATAGAGGCCGGCGTTGTCGCTTATTCTGAGGTCGCGGCGGTGCCAAAAAAGGGCAGTACTCATTTGCCGTCGTATTCAATGATGTTGTTTTGGGTTTCCCAGAGCTTGACACTCAGGCCATATTTTGCATCGAGTTTGTCTCGGAGTAAATTCCAAATAACGACCGCGATGTTTTCAGCAGTTGGGTTCAAGTTGGCGAACTCCGGACAATCTAAGTTCAAATTTCGGTGGTCAAAACGGTCTTGAACTTCTGTTCCGATAAGGTCTTTGACCAACTTGAGGTCGATGAGATAACCCGTTTCTGGATCAATTTCGCCGTCTATCCATACTTCTAAAGTGTAGTTGTGACCATGAAAATTAGGATTGTTGCATTTGCCAAAAATGGCATTGTTTTTTTCGTCGGACCAATCAGGTCTGAACAAGCGATGCGCCGCATTGAAGGTCGCTCTTCTACATACTTTCATTTGCTGCTTTTGCTATTGCGTCTACATGTTGGTTCAAAAGAATTTGAAACCATGCGGTGTAGTCTTGTGGATTATTTCTGAGGTCTTGAAGGAGTTCTGAAAGGCCAATCCATTTGTAGGCGGCTACTTCTTCGGCATTGATTTGAGGTGTCTGATCTGAATAGCCAAAAACGACATGATCGAGTTCGTGCTCGGTAAGGCCTTGGTCTAGTTTGGCTTTGTAAATAAAACGAAAGGCTGCTTGCAATGGTGCAGACATACCCATTTCTTCTTGGAGCCTGCGTTGGGCGGCCATTAAAGTTGTTTCTCCTGGGCGTTGGTGGCTGCAACAAGCGTTTGTCCAGAGCAAAGGAGAGTGGTATTTGTGAGCGGCGCGCTGTTGAAGTAGGAGCTCACCTGCAGTATTAAAGATCAATACTGAAAATGCGCGATGGAGTACGCCCCTTCTGTGGGCCTCCATTTTTTCAAGCTGACCAATTTCGTCGTCGTCTTTATTGACTAATATGACGTAT
The DNA here is from genome assembly GCA_044346375.1 of Crocinitomicaceae bacterium. Taxonomy (GTDB): domain Bacteria; phylum Bacteroidota; class Bacteroidia; order Flavobacteriales_D; family Crocinitomicaceae; genus UBA952. The sequence goes on from JBIIZI010000049.1 coordinate 5,071, forward strand.
TCTTCGAGCATTAAAGTAAATTGAGGTTGTGGCGCACGTAAGAGGTGAGTAAAATACGCATTTTGCGGTAATTAGGGATGCGAATGCGCTCATTGAGCACGTTTTCAGCAGGTGTTTGCTTGATTTTATTAAAGAGCTTGAAATAATATTTGTAAGCCATATAAACACCAAAACGCGCGCTTCTTGGCAATAACAAAATGCCTTCGTAGCCTTTTTTAAAGTCGAGTGCGATATCTGCTTCAATTTCTTTTTTGAGTGCAGTATTGAATTCTGATAAGTTGATGCCCGGGAAATAGGTGCGCCCGAGCTCTTGGTAATCTGCCTTGAGGTCGCGTAGGAAATTAATTTTTTGAAAAGCAGCTCCGAGCTTCATGGCATAGGGCTTGAGCTCGTCGTACGATTTTTGGTCTCCTTCAACAAACACCTTCAAGCACATGAGGCCAACTACTTCGGCTGAGCCTAGGATATAAGTTTCGTATTTTCCCTGGTCGTATGTTTGCTTTTGTAAGTCCATTTCCATGGAGTCGAGGAAAGTATCGATGAGTTCCATTGGAATTTGGTACTTATTGACTGCCCACTGAAAACTATTCAAAATTGGGTTGAGTGAAATACCTGCTGCAATGGCTTCATAGGTTTGTACTTTGAAGTCTGCGAGGAGTTTTTCTTTGTCATAGCCATGGAAGGTATCTACAATTTCATCGGCAAAGCGTACAAAACCATAAATCGAATAAATTGGCTTTTGCAAATCTTTGTGCAAAAAGCTGATGCCTAATGAAAAAGAAGTGCTGTACCTTTTGGTGGTGAGCTCGCTCATTTCTTGGCAGACGTTGTCGAATAAAGCTTTCATAGTATGGGTTTAGTGGTGCTTTGCAATGATGTGTTTGGCGACAACCTCTCCCGAAACAATGGAGGGAGGAACGCCTGGGCCTGGTACGGTAAGTTGCCCTGTATAATATAGGTTCTTGATTTTTTTGTGTTGCATTCGGGGTTTGAGAATGGCAGTCTGAAGCAGCGTATTCGCTAAACCGTAGGCATTTCCTTTGAAAGCGTTGTACTCACTTTTGAAATCGGAAACACAGAAACTCTTTTTGTAAACGATATGGTTTTGGATGTCGTTACCGGTTAAATCCTTGAGTCTTTTGACTAAAATATCGAAGTATTTATCGCGTGTGGCTTCGTCGTCTTGGAGGTCTGGGGCTAAAGGTATCAGAAAGAATAAGTTTTCTGAACCTTCGGGCGCAACAGATGGGTCGGTCAGGGAAGGTGCACTGAGGTAGAAAAGTGGCTTTTCTGGCCAACTTGGGTCTTTGTAGATGGTCTTGCCGTGATCGGTTAACGATTCATCAAAAAAGAGGTTGTGGTGCTCTAAATTGTTGAGTTTTTTATTGACGCCCACATAAAACAAGAGGCTAGAAGGCGCCATGGTGCGTTTGTCCCAGTAGGCGTCTGAATAGTTGGCATCTTTTTGCAATAATTTTTGATCGGTGTGTGCGTAGTCGGCGCCAGAAATCACGATGTCGGCGCGGTGGAGAGTTCCATTTACAATGGTTCCGACGGCTTTTCCGTTTTCAATGACAATGCGCTCCACATTGGCTGAGGTCTGAATTTGGACGCCTTGTTCTTGAGCAATGCGCGCAAATGCTTTGATGAATTCGTGCATACCTTTCATAGGATACCATGTTCCTAATTGGATATCTGCGTAGTTCATTAAGGAATAAAGCGCGGGGGTCTCATTGGGCATGGCGCCTAAAAACAACACCGGAAATTCCAAAAGCGATAATATTTTGGGATGCTTGAAGTACTTTCTGATGAACGCAGAAAAGGACGAGAACAAATGCATTTTAAACAAGCCACCCAGCACACGGCTGTCAATGAATTCAGTGAGGCTCAGGCTTGGTTTGTAAACGAGGTCTTCCATGCCTACTTTGTATTTGTAGGCGGCGTCTTTTAAAAAGGCTTGAAGGTTTTTGGCGCTGCCGGGTTCTAAGGACTCAAACCACGCCTCAAGCGCTGTCATGTTGGCCGGCACATTGGTGTAGGAAAGATCCGGCCAATAAACGCGGTAAGATGGATCTAGGCGTTTGAGTTCATAAAAATCAGAGGTGGTGTAGCCAAACTGCTGATAAAATTTTTCGAAGACATCGGGCATCCAGTACCAAGACGGGCCCATGTCAAAAGTAAAACCTTGTGTTTCGAACTGACGCGCGCGCCCTCCGATAGATGCGTTTTTTTCAAAAATTTGAACGTCATAGCCTGCTTTTGCAAGAAATGAAGCGGTGGAAAGGCTCGAAATACCCGAGCCAATTACGTGTACTTTTTTTGTCATAAATTAATTTGCCGAAAATGCGAATTCCGGTAGGGCTTCCATCAGTTTTTTTCTGGCGATGAAAATCCGGCTTTTCACGGTTCCGATTGGAATACCTAGTTTGTCTGCGATCTCTTTGTATTTGAAGCCTTGAAAATGCATTTCAAAAGGCGTTTGGTACTCCTCTCCTAATAAGTTAATTTGTCTGTTGATGTCTTTTACACCTATCTTCTCTATTGCGCTGTCTTCGTGGCTATGGATGTTGCCGATCAAGAAAACTTCTTTGCTGTGATCGAAAATGGCACCCGATTTTACTCTTCTGCGGTACTGATTGATGAACAAGTTACGCATAATTGTGAAAACCCACGCCTTAAAGTTTGTCTGTGGCGTATAATAGTTGCGATAAGTAATCGCTTTCAACATGGTTTCTTGTGTCAGATCCCTTGCGTCTTCTCGGTTTCTGGTAAAAGATAATGCAAAGGATTGCAGGTTATTTTCCAAACCAATTAAAGCTTCATTGAATTCAATTGTAGACATATCGTTTTGTTTTGTTTAACAATTACGAGTTAAAGTTAAACATTATTTGTTTAACAAAACAAGAAAAAGTTTAAACAAAACAATTATTTTTTTCTATATCGCCTATAGATAATATCTATTGAACATTCTCAAGCATCACTTTCACCATAGCTTTGGTATCAAATTGTGCTTTCCAACCCCAATCATTTGCAGCATGGCTGTCGTCGATAGAATTGGGCCAGCTGTCAGCAATGGCTTGGCGGAAATCAGGGGCGTAGTCTATCGTAAAACTAGGTTGCAGCGCTTGAATTTCTTTTGCTAATTCGGCAGGAGTAAAACTACAACCGGCCAAATTGTAGGCCGAGCGGATTTTAATTTGTTCGGCTGGTGCTTCCATGAGTTCGATGGTACCGCGTATGGCGTCGTCCATGAACATCATAGGCAGCATGGTGTCTTCACTTAGAAAGCAAGTGAATTTGCCTTCTGCTTTGGCTTTGTAAAAGATATCTACTGCGTAGTCGGTGGTGCCTCCGCCCGGTAAGCTTTTATAGGAGATGAGGCCTGGATAACGGATACTGCGTACATCGACGCCAAATTTGTTGTGGTAGTATTCGCACCAGCGCTCACCAGCTTGTTTGGAGATACCATAAACGGTAGTGGGTTCCATAACAGTGTGCTGTGGCGTTTGGTCAGCGGGTGTTGTGGGGCCAAAAACTGCAATAGAGCTCGGCCAAAATATTTTTTGAAGCTGCCCTTCTTTGGCGAGGTCAAGTATGGTAAACAAACCTTCCATATTGAGTTTCCAAGCGAAGTCGGGGTTTTTCTCGGCAGTAGCAGAAAGAAGTGCAGCTAATAAGTAAACTTCTTTGATGTCTTGTTCAATAATATAAGCACGTACTTTTTCTTTGTCGAGGGCGTCGAGTTTGATATATGGTCCGTTGTCGAGAATAGCAGGGCACTCATCTCGGAGGTCTCCAGCAACAACTGCTGTGTTTCCAAATTTGGCACGGAGTGCTAAAACGAGTTCGGTTCCAATTTGTCCACAAGAACCAAGTACCAATATTTTTGACATAAAGTTGATTTGATGTTGCAACAAAAGTAACAAAACTGACCAAAATCATTTCTTCAATTCCGCATTTGAATTAGTTTTGAACTTATAAAACTAATTAACATGCCTTTTTATCAGAAACTTGGACAGATACCGCACAAGCGCCACACCGTTTTTCGCCAGCCAGATGGCTCCATTTACCACGAACAACTCTTTGGTACTATTGGCTTTGACGGCATGTCTGCACTTCTTTATCATGTTCAACCACCAACGGTAGTGAAGTCTATTGGTGCTCAAACCAATATTGCCCCAGAAATTGGCATCCAAAAAAATATGCTCATGCGCAGTTTCAGAGGTTTTGACCTCAAGCCTGCCGCTGATTACGTAGAAAGCCGTGTTCCTGTTTTGGTCAACTCTGACGTCTACCTCGAGCTCGCCGCACCTTCTGAGAGCATGAAAGACTACTTCTACAAAAATGCCGATGCCGACGAAATCATTTTTATCCACAAGGGGTCGGGCAAGTTGCGCACCCAAATGGGCAACATCGACTTTGCTTACGGAGACTACCTCGTGATTCCGCGCGGCATGATCTACCAATTGGAGTTCAACGATGCCAACAACCGCTTGTTTATCATTCAGTCGTTTCATCCGGTTTACACGCCCAAACGCTACCGCAATTGGTTTGGTCAGTTGTTAGAACATTCGCCTTTCTGCGAGCGCGATATCCGCACGCCATCTGAACTCGAAACACACCGCGAAGAAGGCGACTTCCTCATCCGTATCAAGAAACAAGATGTCCTTTACGACTACACCTACGCGCATCATCCTTTTAATGTAGTAGGTTGGGATGGCTACAACTATCCTTACGCGTTCTCTATTCATGATTTTGAACCCATCACAGGCCGCGTTCATCAACCACCACCGGTTCACCAAACTTTCGAAACTGCTGCCTTTGCAGTATGTTCGTTTGTGCCACGTCTCTACGACTACCACCCAGATTCAATTCCTGCTCCTTATAACCACTCCAACATCGATTCCGATGAGGTCTTGTATTATGTAGACGGAGACTTCATGAGCCGCAATAACATCGAAAAAGGCCAAATCACCTTGCATCCGGCTGGTATTCCGCACGGCCCACATCCAGGAGCATACGAACGCAGTATTGGTAAAAAAGAAACCGAAGAATTGGCTGTTATGGTCGATACCTTCAAGCCGCTTTCTCTTACCAAACGCGCTTTAGAGATGGAATTGCCAGACTACATGTTCTCTTGGCAGCACTAACTCGGCATTAATCCCTAATTTTGACCAAAATCATTACAATGGCAGAGATTAAAAATTTAAAAGACATCCAAAACACCGACTACAGTCTCGAAAAAATATTTCACGACGCCGAAGACTTCCTTCCTCTTCTTGGCACTGACTACGTAGAATTGTACGTGGGTAATGCCAAACAAAGCGCACATTACTACAAAACAGCATTTGGTTTTCAATCCGAGGCCTATGCAGGTTTAGAAACGGGCATGAAAGACCGCGTTTCTTATGTGCTCAAACAAGATAAAATCCGTTTGGTACTCACTACGCCTTTAACCGAAGGCGGTGAGCTCAATGCGCACATCAATGCACATGGCGATGGCGTCAAAGTCGTTGCTTTATGGGTAGAAGATGCAACCAAAGCATTTGAAGAAACCACCAAAAGAGGTGCGAAGCCCTACATGGAACCAACCCGCGAAGAAGACGCGAATGGTTGGGTAGTGCGCTCCGGAATTTACACTTATGGCGAAACCGTCCATATTTTTGTAGAGCGCCACAACTACGAAGGCATCTTTTTACCGGGCTACAAAAAATGGGAATCGCATTACAACCCCGAGCCTGTTGGCCTCAAATTCATTGACCACATGGTGGGTAATGTTGGTTGGAATGAAATGAACGATTGGGTCGAGTTTTACGGAAAGGTAATGGGCTTTGCTCAAATCGTTTCTTTCGACGACAACGACATCTCTACAGACTACACTGCCCTGATGTCTAAAGTGATGTCTAACGGAAACGGCCGCATCAAATTCCCGATCAACGAGCCAGCCGAGGGCAAGAAAAAATCGCAAATCGAGGAATACATCGACTTTTACAACGGCCCGGGCGTGCAGCACATTGCAGTTGCTACCAACGACATCGTTGCCACCGTTTCAGCCATGCGTGACCGCGGGGTAGAGTTTTTATATGTACCAGAAACCTATTACGAAGATTTATTGGAGCGCGTGGGTCAGATAGACGAAGACGTCGAGCTCTTGAAGTCTCATGGCATTTTAATTGACCGCGACGACGAAGGTTATTTGTTGCAGTTGTTTACCAAGCCGGTTGTAGACCGCCCTACAATGTTCTTTGAAATCATTCAAAGAAAAGGAGCTCAATCTTTTGGCAAAGGAAATTTCAAGGCACTATTTGAAGCTATTGAGCGCGAACAAGAAAACCGCGGAACGCTTTAATAATCAATTGAATAAATTCAAATAAAAAAGGGGCTCTTATGGAGCCCCTTTTTTTGTTTAAAGTTGTTGAAGCAGTGCTGCAAATTCTTGGTAAATACCTTCTTGCTTGTCATCGTTGTAAGCTTTTTGGATGGCTTCAACAATGACCGAAATTTCTGTAATGCCGTCGGCCTTCAAACGATTCATTACTTCTTGAATGACGGCAGGCCGTGGCCCCCAAGTAAATACTTCTGCTCCGGTTTGATCTAGGCAAATCAATTTTGGAATAGCTCTGCCGCCATTTGTCAGGTAGGCATCCATGATTTCTAGGTGCTCGTCGCGCAAAATATAATGCGTTTCGATACCCCCAGCACCTAGTGCTAATTTTTCAATCACAGGAACACACTGTGCTGCATCGCCACACCAAGGTTCTGTAATGGTAATCCAACGCCAGTTGTTGGCTTTTTGCTTCAAGAGATCAGTAAGAGGAGCAGGTACTTCTACTGTTTTATTGAGGCGCTTCATGCGCTGAAAGTTGAGCTTTGTAAAGTGCACATAGGGTGCGCTTTGATTGGGGCCGCTGGTGCGTTCTTCCGTAACGAGCAGTTCTGAAAGTTGCATGTAGCCGTCGTAGTTCATGGCTTGGGCGAGTAATTCGCTAGTGAAGAGGTCTTGAGATTGCATATAGGCTATAGTGTTGCGTTATTTTCTTGCAAAATTACGCATAGAATAATTGCCATTTTCTAAAAGCACATTTTAAATATCAAGAAGATTTTGTATATTTGCACCCACCAAAATGGAGGTTGTAGCTCAGTTGGTTAGAGCGTCGGATTGTGG
>JBIIZI010000203.1:0-3358 GCA_044346375.1 Crocinitomicaceae bacterium
GTGGTGTATTCAGGCGTACTCGAAGGTCAAATGACCTTACTTGAACTAAATGTTCCATCGGGTGTTTATTACCTGACAGTTCAGCGTGGAAACACAATAGAAAAGAAGAAAGTATTTATCCAAGACTAAGCCCAATGAAAAATCAAAAAAGCCACAACGCAAAGGCGCAAGTTAGGAAAACTTACCAAATGCCAACCATTGAGCGCATCGCCTTAGATACCGAAATTGCACTGTCAATGGTTTCGGTTCCGCCCAATCCCATGATGCCGCAAATGCCTGAGGGCTATGTACAGAAGCTATTTAAGTTGTAGCATTTGAGGCCACAAGAAGGAACCTCTTTCTGGTTGGCTTGGGTCAAGGAAGAACTAAATGCAAATCGTCAAGTAAAGCTCACAGCACAAGGTTGGAGTATGTTCCCTACGTTGTACCGAGGGGTTCAATTAGAAATAAGTAAAGTTCCGATTTGTGAATTGCCAATCGGGAGTTTAGTTGCACATGAGCGAAACGGTAAGGCAGTGCTGCACCGCTTGATTTCTTTAGAAAAGAAGGAAGATCGATGGATATTTCAAACCCAAGGAGATTCCAGCACGCAACCTGACCCCTTGTTTGATCAATCTAATTATATTGGCAAAGTACTGTCCGTTAATGGAAATACAGCGCACAAAGCGCTTGAGCCAAATTTCAAGGTGTACCATCGCAGAAATGAAGTGTTGAAGCTGACTTTATTGTTTTTGGCTACGCCATATCGCGTCGCACGGCGGCTACTGAAGGCGTTTTAAATTCAGTACGATATAACTCCCTTTTCCAAAGCGCTTCTCTAAATAGCTTTTATTCGGAAATAAGTCGAAATATGCCAAAATAAGGCTTTTCAAAAAGGAGGTTTTGAGTTTGAAGCGTTTGATAACCCTCAAGTATTTGATGGATAAGGGTGCTTTGCCTCCTGCGAGTTGATACAAATAGAAGGCATCGTAGCTTTCTTCAAGATTCAATTGCAAATTGTCAGAACGCTTTAAAAATGCGGCTAATTTTTCCAACAAGATTTTTTCTTTCTTCGGAAGTTGGGAAGCATCGATACCCGCCATTTTTAATTCCAAGATTTGTGCACCTTTGAAATCATGTAGTGCTTCTAAATGCTTAATGGCATGAAAAGCCAAAAACAATTGTGCTTCAGCTTCTTCCAAAATCCATACTTGAGCGGCTTCCGGAAGTGCTATTTTCGTTTTGTTTTCCAGATGCAACGGGAGTTCAATGCGGTGCTCTTTTGCAAAAGCAGTGGTGTGCACATCGAGCATCATGCCATCTTTTCTCGCACTGAGCGGAGCGTGTGTGGGCAACCATTTTTGATGGAACCTCGATTTGTAGTTGTAGCGCAGGACCCGATAGCCATTTTGCTGCAAAAGAACTTCTAATTGACTGAGGTCTTTTTCACGGATAAGGATGTCGATATCTGAAATTTGGCGCTGTTTCAAGGAAACGCCATAACGAAAATGTAGATCCCAACCTTTGAGTAAGGCGTAGTCTAGCTTTTGGGCTTCAAGTTTGGGCGTCAGTTCTAAAATTTCTGCTCTTAGAAAAGTGCTGTGCAATAAAATGAGTTGTTGGTAGCTTTTGATTTTTTCCAAAACAAAAGGAGGGAAGTGTTGCTGTGCAAGCGTCGGGTAGGGGAGCAAATAGCCTGCAAGTTTGGTGGCTATGGCGCGCTCTAAGAAATAACTCCAATTAAATGCTGATGGCAGCGCGTGCAAAATGGTCTCAAATTCGCTTTCAGAGACGCTAGGTGCACTTAATTGCAGCAAGGCAAGTAGTTCTGGCCTAAGATGCGCTTTGCTCATTTGCTTTGATAAATTCAATAATAGCGTCCGTCGGGACAACTCCGAGTTTTGCAATTTGCACATCTTGCAGAAGTTGTTCTGCAATGTTGCTATGATGCAGCACGTGCTGGGTGTCGTAGCCGTGGTGAATTGTAAAAGCCAAGAGGTTGGCCATCGCCATTGCGCCGTTCAACTTTTGGTAACTGTTTTGTGGGCTATGAAAAGGAAGGTAAATGGCATTTATGGGGCCGCTAACTGGCAGCGCGCGGTAGTACATGGGTGTATTGTGCATGTGCCAAGTGCCGTCTTTTTCTTTTTTGAGAATGAGGCGATCGTCGTTGATGACTTGCGCTCCGTTTCTTTCCCAAATAGCCGCCATAGTACTTTTGCCTACGCCGCTGAAGCCTGCGAAAATACGGCCTTCTTGGTGCTGCACGAGCCCTGAGGCATGAATGAGCAGGAGGTTCTCTTCTGTACTCAGGACATACCAAAGGAGTGGTGCCATCGGATAGGCTAAGGGGTTGAGTACCGTTTCATTTTGAATTTGTTGGGCTTCGCAATGGATGGTCCAGGTTTGCACAGTTGGATTGTATTGCGCTTGTTGTTGGAGGGTTCCATTTTGAGGATGATACACCAAAAACCAACGTTCGCCATTGCCTTCAATGATTTCCCATAGCAATTGATCGTTTGTTTTTGCTTGGTAAAGGGTTTGTTGGGTGGCGATTGAAATAAAACCCTCTTTAAAAACAAGTTTGCGGTGTAGGTCTTCGGAATGTGTACTGAGGTAATCTTCAAAACCAGTTTCAAAAACCAAAGCAAGTTTGCTCTGATTGAAGATTCCGTAGTGAAAACCGGCCACAGTTATGCTCCCAATTGCGGTCATTTGGGGCGGGTAAAGCGATGTATTTCAGGGATAAACTTTTCGAGGTCGGTACGTAATATCCCTTCCTCTACTTCAAATTCGTTCAAGATTTGATTTTGGAGTGCATCGAAGGTGAGTTCTGCACTTAGTGTTGTCCAAATAAAAGCCCCAAGTTCATTGAGAACCAAGTACTGATTGAAATCTGCGACGTTGTCTTTGAGCGGGATCAGAAGGAGTTCTTCACCGGTTTGCTTGCAAACGAAGTTAGGTTTGGTATTGTAAATTTCTCGAAGCAGGGTATTCATCTGATAAAATTAGCTTAAATATCGTTAACGGCATATATGCCGATGCTTCTTTTTGGGAAGCACCGATTTTAGTTCTATGCCTGAAGAATTGTTAATGAAAATTGCTGCAGAACTCAATAAGCGCTATTTAGAAAAGTATCCAACCAAATTGGAATTTTCTTATGCCGCAGATGTTGACGAAAAAACAATTCGGAGATTGTTAAACGGTAAGCAAAATATCTCTATTCTTCTTCTTAACCAGATTTGTCAGGCTTTAGACATGACTGTTTTGGAATTGTTGAACAGCATCGACACCCTACCCAACGATGATTCTTGCAATTCATCCTGATTTTTATGTAAGATGTAAAGCTGACCACAGGGGTAATTTTGATTCAAATCTA
>JBIIZI010000003.1:0-38685 GCA_044346375.1 Crocinitomicaceae bacterium
CTATATTCTTCGTGCAAAGCATCGAGAATAATACCTTGAAAAATATGATACTATCTATTTTATCGGCAGAATTGGTAAAAGAAGATAAGAATAAAGTTTTTAAAAGTTGTATTCAACACATTGATAATAGTAATTGGAAATGTCATGCTTTAAACGCTTCAGCTCATGAAATGATAAAAATCGGAAAGTTTTCTAAGGCTAAGATTTTGCTTGAAAATGCTGTAGAAATTGCGTTAACAATCGACGACTTCTTTTGGAAAGAAAATATTTTGAGTGATGTAGCAAATGAATACGCCCACATCGGACTAGTTGATCAGGCTATGATTCTTATTCAAGAAATGAGTAACGAAGATACCAGGATTTCTTCAATGTTCGGAGTTTCAAAGGAGTTAACCAAACAAGGTAGAATTACGGAATCTAGTTTAGTAATTCAAGAATTACTTCATATTTCAAGAAGCTCAAAAGACGAAGATGTAATTAATTGGATTTTGGAAGAATCGTCTATTGAGATTTGCAGGCATGGTAATATTAGCGAATCACTTAGGTTAGTTAGAACGATAAGTGATAAATATATGATGATTACGGCATTCATAGCCGTATTAAGTGAAGCCTACAAAATACTCAGCGAAGAAGAAATTAAATCATTAATCAAAGAAATTCTAGATCTAATTCATAACTTAAATTTAGACTTAAAAAAAACAAGATTAATGATTAAACTTTGTTCTCAAATGTTTGATCTAGGTAATGAAAAAGTTTGCAAACAACTAATTGTAGAGTCCTGTGAATATGCCCAAAATATTTCGAATATCGATGATATGAATAGTGCATATAAGGATATTGCTATTGAACTTGCTAAACAGGCGCAATATGATTATTCTTTGGCTATGGTTAATGAGATTTCAAGCGAAGAAGAAAGGAAAACAGCATTGAATTGTATCGCTATTGAAATGATTAAAAACGCCCAATGGAAATTAGCCGAAGGTCTAATCAGAGAAATCCCTCAAAATGGATCAATGGCTGACTCCACAAAAAAAATTGCTTCAGAAATAATTAAGTATTTTGGATGGGAAAATGCATTACATCTTTGTAATCACTTTAATTCCGTAGAAATTCGACTAAATTTTCTATCTGAATGGACCAGTCAAGCAAAAATTATCAATTGCGATAAATTTAGAATTATTAATTCTTGTCATTATTACAAAGAAGATATTGAGAATTTAGAAAAATTGTTTTACAAGCTTGCTCTCAACGAACTTTTTATGAATGATTACCAAACTGATAAAATTGATCGTATGCGCCGTTCTCTCAACATCCAATGGGCAATTGACATCAAAAACCAATTACCAAACTAATTATGTCCCACCTCGAACCCACCTATCTCCGCTATTTTTATGATGGCCTGATCAAAGGAAGCACCCACCAGGTGGATTCTAATTACCTGAGAATTAGCTTGTTATTAAACATTGTTGTTCAATTTGTAAAGCAAGGCCAAATTGAAAAAGCAGAAGTAATTCTTAAAGAGATAATTACGCGTCCAGGTAAAAGGGACTCAGAATTGTTTCATCCGGAAATGTTAGTACCCGTTATTATTGAGTTTTCCAAAATGGATGAGCTTGAAAGAGCTATGGAATTAACTAAGAAAATTACTGATATTTCATCAAAGGGTAGTGCACTTATGAATATCGCTATTGAACAAGTAAAGCAGGGCAATTGGAATTTTGCCGAAGAAATTAGTCTTCAAATTCAGCAAACAAATCAACGCTATTGGTGTTGGGAACGGATTGGGAAAGAAAAACTTATCACCTCTAATTCGTTGGACCGAATAAAACAAGTTGATGTTTTACAAAATAGAGAAACACAAAATTCCTATTTAAAAGGGATTATCAACACTTTGGATATTAGTCATTGTAGTAAAGATTTTCTATTATATGTCAGAAGATATTTTATGTATGATATGAAATCCTTAGAAAAACTATTTCAACTCTATGGACTCAATGCCTTATTTTTTTCAAATACAAATCCTAATTGGATCAATCGCTTGAATCAGTCGCTCAACCTTCAATGGGCCTTGGATATAAAAAATCAAATGCGGAATTAATATTATAATAATTTAAAAGAATGGAAATTTATAATTCCCTCAACCTGCCACAACGCCTCCGCCAAAGAATTGAGGCCGTAAAAATAGAGGTTGACGACGCTTACGCAGCCGATGAACTTGTTGAATTAGGTGAAGAAATCCTGTCGCAATTGGCTGCGATAGGTATTGCTGTTTATTTGCAACAAGACAAGCAGAAAGAAGTGTTTAATGACTTTCTGATTACGTTGTTTTTGTCGAATGGACATGCCTATAATGCTGGTCCACTATATAGGTGGGCTGCGAATATGCTCAAAGATGCCGAAGGGGCAGATGCTGTGCTTTTAAAACCTTTTTTCTGGCAAGAGAAGGATGGTAAACAAGTATTGAACGAGGCTATTCATCATTTGGCGAGTTTGAGAAATGCCGTGATGCACGGTTTTTTTGTGTTGCCCCCTGAGCGAAATAGGGAAGAGGCGCAAAAGATGGAAGTGATTTTGGCGCAGATGAATCAAGCTGGTTTGTTTGAAAAGCGGTTTGGAGCGTTCCATTTTGTGGATGCGCAAGGATTCAATGGGCATTGGAATATTACTGATACGGAGGCTTGGAGCGCTTTCGATGCGCAATTTGCGTTTGGTAAGTTGGCGGCAAGGGTAGCACATGAGTATGCACCCAGTTTTAGAACGGAAGAGCAGTATTTTGTATCTGAACAAGTTGAGGAGAATACAAAGGTTGCTGAGCAAGTGGCTACTTTGCTTCAAAAAGGAAAAGGCGCATTGGTTGCTTGGTATCGACCAGGAGCTCATCACGGAGATTTGGCATACAAGCAATTTGTTCAGCAACTCGATACGTCAATTTATCACCCAGTTTATTACGCTTTGCATCCAAACGGCGCTACTTTTACGGCCTCGTTTTTAGAGCGCGAATTGGCGAAAAATTTATTTGAATTGACAAATAATGAAAAAGCGCTCAAAGACCCTTTGAAGTTCTTAAAGGGTCAAAAAGGGAAGCTATCCAAAAAGATTGTCGTTGTGCTTCACAATTTGCATATTGCACTATTTAGCTCTAATCATTTAACCAAATTATTCAATGCATTTTATGATGCTGAGATACCTGTATTAGCCACCGCATGGCATTATCCGTATTTGAAGCGTTTTTTCAATAGTTCATTTGAACTTTCAGCAAATATAAGCGCGGTTCAAGATGCCTCTATTCAATTTTCTTTGCACAATTACCTGCGATTTAAAGGCCCAAGCGAAGATCAGGAAGAAGAACATTTGGCATATGCTCAACTCAAGGAAATCACTTTATCATTGCAAACTCAAATAGAACAGAAGGAAAGTGTGGTTGCACGTCGTTTTGCAGATGAAAAGAAGTATCCTATAGAATTTGTGCACGAAGCATTCGGTATACTTTCGCCCTTTTATTACTCGGATAAGAAGCACTTTATTCAAGATGAGGTAGATGAGCTTTATGGTTTCCCAAAAACCATCGAAGAAAGCTCTAGAATTTTTCTTACTTTAGGTAGGCGAGATGTGAAATTAGAATATCAACATAAGGTGCTTGCTAAAAATACTCAAGAATGAACCCTGTCCATCAATACCACCACCGCTATTTAGAACTCAAGTCTGAGAAAGCAATTACTGCAGATATGGAGGTCTTACAGCAATTAGTTGAGAAAGATCCAGCAGGTCTTAATAATTTCTACATGGCTGCACTAGGATTGAGCACAATGATGCTAAGGTTGGGCGCTGTTATTCAACTTTGTCAGAGATTTCAACGCTTGGATGATCAGGCTGATGCGTTGTTTATGAAGCAAATTTTAGACAACCTTCGTGAATCCTTACCTTCAGATACGAGTTGGAAGAATTTATGGGCACTTTCCGCAGAAGATGAACGCTGGTTGGCCCCAATTAGAAAACCAAAGAACGGTGAGCCCTTGCTCAATCGCTTTATTACATTCAGAAATCGCTATGTGCACCAACTGATTCGTATAGAAGCACAGTTTTCAACTCAGTTGCTGTCGTCAATAGCATTGTTTGATGAATTAGCTGCTTTAAGCCAACTTTTTGATGAGGGTGCTTTGGAGTTAATCGAGGGTAAATATCATTGGGTTCAAAATGGTCAATCGTTGTTGTTGTATCCCTATGTGCAGCCTGGAAAATCGGGTGAAGACCCTTATATATTTCAAGGTCTCTACAATAATAAGTCAAAAGCATATTTATTGAATTTGCGTTTAGGCGATGAGGTTGAACAAGAAGCACTTGAGCACCTAGAGCCAACCTTTGAACCGATCAAAGATGCAATTAGAGGTGGGGCAGGGCAGGTTTTTGACCACAGTGAACGAATTGCGTATTATCTTTCTTGTTTTGTAGGCAGGGAGCGTGAAAAAGCTGCCGTTCTAGAATTCTGCAATGCTTCTGATGAGCAAAATATCCTTTGTATCAAGTCACCGGCCGGAATGGGTAAAGGCGCTTTACTAGCTAACGTCATTGAACAACTTAAACATGACAAAAATCAAGTGCTCTACCACTTTTGTGGTGCAGGCATGCAAAACAGCCTTCACGCTACCTTGTATCATTACATCATGCAAGGCCAGCGTTCCCAATATTGGGAAACAACCAACGAACTAATTCAGCGTAAATTAGAGCGCTTGCCTGCAAAGTATATAGATGTCATCCACTTGCTCCAATTATTACTTACCGACCATCTCAAAGTCCAAAAGAATAACACGAGTGGTAATTTGGTCATTCTGATTGATGGACTTGACGAAGCACAAGTAGCGCATGCACAACTCAAAATTTCAGATTGGTTCTACACCTACAACGACAAAGAAGAACCAGAGGAAGACTGGCGAAGTCCGAGTAATATCCGATGGATTTTCACCTACCGCTGCGACAACAACGGTTCAGAATCTTTTTATCAATTCCCAAAGATGAAAGAACTGGCTATTGCCCCCATACTTCAACCCTTAACTGGCCTTTCCCCAGCCGCCGTTGATGAAGCCTTTAAGCAGTTCAATGTGTCTAAGGAATTCAAAGAGGCGGTGATAGAAAAGGCCGTGATTTTATAATATAGAAGGAATGAAACAATATCTAATTATATTTTTTTTGAGCGCCTCCTGCCAAACGCAACAAAAACCACCAGTTCAGCAGCAACCCGCAGCTATGCCATCCAGCGCCGGTCAGAAGATTGAACCTAATAAAGGCATGTCCAATCCAATCATGCTTTCAGCGGCAGGTGGGTCGGACATTGGGCGCTTGTTTAATGCGTATTACCGCACAGGTCAGCAAGCAAAAATGTATCCGTTGCTCGATAGTCAAACTAAAAAGAGCTTGCCGAAAGATAAGTTGTTGCCATTACTGAGTAAACTCGATTATGGTTATGATATGAAACTGAGCGGAGCAACTAATGAAGGCCCTAATTACACATTGACATATACTTGTCAGATTGCACAAACCAAAGTGATCAAGCAACTCAAAGTTGTAGTGGAGAATGATACGGCTAGAATTGTTCCTAGTGCTCTTTTACAAGGTAAACTATTTCAGTAGTTTATTTGCGGCTTGATCGCACCCAACTTTAACAAGACTACCTCAAAAAATCATACGTCTTAAAATGCTGAATGCGCAGCGCGATGCCAAATTCATGTGGAAGGTCTTGTGTACCGCCTATGTACGTGCGGTGGTAGGCTTCCACTTTGGTGACCCATGCTTTGGCGCGTTTGGAGCCACCACTTTCGACATGATATAAACCGAGGCCATAGCGAACAGAAAATTGCTGCTGATTGCTGTTGCGAATTGTATTGAGGTTGTAGCGGTATTCGGGTGTTACAAAGCCTTCGAGTAACTCGGCTTTGCATTTGGCGCCATGTTTTCTTTGATTGATTTTGATGAGGTTTTTGCGCAGCTGAAGCCCTGTAAAAAGTCCTTGAAAAGTTGGGTTAAGTCCGGCAGAAGCTGGCGCAGCAAGTGTGATTCCAATTTCAGGTACTGCGTATTTTCCAAATTGCCGACACAAACCAAGTTGTAGGAATGGAGTGGTGGAGGCAAAATCTTGTTGTGTTGTTTCTGGACGAACGTTGTACATGCCAAGGACCCCAATGTTTTTCTTTGTACGAACGTAGTATTGTGCCTTGCATTGGTAAAAGAAACCAAGAAAGATGAATGTACTGATAAGCGTTTTCATAAGGGCTTATTTACTTGTTTGGATAATGGACTTTATGGTGAAGTTTTCTGGCCCAACAAAAGCGGTATGGTAGTATTGTGCTTTTGGTTTGTTTGGATCTTGGTAGCCTGAGATACTAATGGTCTTTAAATTCAGCGCATTTTTAGACGTGATGGTTTCGGTCATATAAATTTCAAATTGCGGTTCAGAAAAAACTCTAAAGCAAGTGGATATCGTTTTTCCTTTTAAAAGATCGTCTAGAAAAGATTCATTGTAGGTATTTGTAGCGAAATATG
Source organism: Crocinitomicaceae bacterium (assembly GCA_044346375.1). Taxonomy (GTDB): domain Bacteria; phylum Bacteroidota; class Bacteroidia; order Flavobacteriales_D; family Crocinitomicaceae; genus UBA952. The sequence continues at coordinate 6,535 of JBIIZI010000003.1, forward strand.
CGCCGGCTCCGGCCATAAAAAAAGGCAAAGAAGTATCGCATACACGTTTGGTGGCCTCCTCGATGCCGATATCATCTGGGTCGCCAGCTGAACTTCCAGCTGAACCGCAAGCGTTCAGATAAATGATAAGCGGTTTGTACTGGAATTTGAGGCCATCTACAATTTCTTGAGCGCTTATATTTTCATTGATACACAAACCACCAAACCCACCATTCAAGCCGCCGTTTCCATAACCGTGTCCGGTATAGATGAAGAATGAACATGTTTTAGCTTTTGCCTTGATGTTGTTCCAATTGGCATGAGGGTAGAAATATTTATAGACTGCTATGCCTTTCTCTTTTAAAGTTAAGGCAATGGATTCCATTCTATATTTTGCTCGGCACGAAGCATCAAAACCTACGATGAGAACTGCTGTTTTTTGCGTAGCGCTGATCTGGGTGCTTGTTGGTTCAGCAAACACGACGAGCGGAGACACAAGACACAAGATGATGCTGTAAATGCTCATTTTATTTACTTGTTTGATTGATGGATTCAAGGGTGTAGTTCAGCGGGCCAACAAAAGCGGTACCATAGCGCTTTGCTTTTGGATTTTCACTGTCTATATTGCCTGCAATTCCGATGTAATTCAGGTTGAGTGCATTTTTTGAAGCGATGGCTTTGTATTTAAAGATGTCTTCCCAGGGCTCAGCATAATTTTTGAAACACGCGCTAAGGCTTGTGCCTTTTAAGAAGTCTTCTAGAAAACCGGTAATCATGCCGCTCGTTGCAAAATAGCCCCCGGCGCCAACCATGAAGAAGGGCAGAGCGGTGTCGCTTACGCGTTTGGAGGCTTCTGCAATGCCGATGTCATCGGGGTCGTCTTCTGAAGTGCCGTGCGAACCACAAGCGTTGAGGTAAATGATCAAGGGTTGGTATTGGAAATCAATGTCGTCAACGATATCTTGAGCCATGACAAAATCATTGACGTATAGGCCTCCGAACTCGCCATCCAGGCCACCATTGCCAAAGCCATGGCCAGTGTAAATGAAAAAAGAACATGTATTGGCCTTCACTCGGATATCGCTCCAACGCGCGTTGGGATAATAGAATTTGTAAACAAAAATTCCATTTTTCTGGAAAATAGAGGCCAAGGAATTGAGATGCCCTACCGCGTGGCTTTGGGCATCATTGCCCACAATAAGGATCGCCGTTTTTTGGTTAGGTAAAGGAGTTTTTTGTGCAAAAACAAAGGTTAAAAACAGGAAAGAAATGGAGAGACAGCGTAGTTTCATCTTGCTTGATTTGAGGGTTCGGTAAAAAGTCAAGGTAGAGCTGTTTCATGTCTTGTTTTAGACAAGAATGTATATATTGAAAATGGTTACAATTATTCTAGTTTTCGTGTCTTTAGTTATGAATATTCTTTCCTTAAATTCTTTGAGATTTGATTTATGTTGTATTTTTAATATTACTATTCCCTAAAGTATAAAGTACATTGAAAATGAATCCAGATTTAGACATTCTAAAACAAGAAATAGAGAGACTAAAACATGCGTACCTAGATCTAAAAGAAGAGATGATTTTGTTGACCAAAGATCAACAAGGAGCAAGTATGACAAGAAAACGAGGTGCGCTTGCAACAGCAGGCGTTACCTGCGAATCGCTATTAAAGTTTGTTTATAAGCAAGAAGGTCTTGAAAAAGGTTCCCGACCTGCAAGCTCACTTATGTTAGAAGATTTAGTGCAGAAACTCTCACAAGTTTTGCCGCCACATATCATCATTAACGTACGCACTATTCAAGCTTGGCGAAACATGGGCGCTCATGACAAGGGCGATTTTAGAGATATCGATGACTTCACAATTGCGCAAGTTGAGCACTCATTGAATAGCGTTGTTAATTGGTTTTTTACTTCTTATCTCAACGAAGAATTAGATTTAGTGAATAAGCATTATACGAATGAACATTTAGCGGCTAACATAAATGATAAGGAGCCTATTTCAGATCAAATTCAAATGTCCGATATTGTTGGGTATTATTCTTCTGAAAATTTTAATGAGAAAGGAGAATTTTGTCATTTCATGATTGAATGTAGTCGTACTGATTTTAGGGATTCTGGTGATTTTTTGGCTACATACCGAGTTATTTTTAGTCCATTACAGTCAGAATTGGAACAAGAAGATCAGGGAATGACATTAAAATTCGAAGAAAGTTTCTTATGTGAGGATAAGGGTATTTGGTATCTTGATGATGGTCATTTAATTCTCAAAACTGTGTCAATGGAACAGCAACCTGAACCTGAACAAACTTTTCCGGTGTTGTTTTTTGAACATTTGAAGAAAAACCTAAACAAAGAATTTGTTGAACAAATCTTGAAATTTGATAAAGATGAGGTCCATGTGTTTCAATTACAACACAAAGAGGAGCGTGCATACAAAAGATTGCATCAACTCAATCGAAAAGTAGATCAGCAGCAAAATGAAGATTGGATAAAATCAATTAATGTAAATATAAATTCTAGAAGACTATTAGAGGTTCTTTCCAATTCTGAGTCTTTTCATGGAGGCCATATTTCATCTATGTATGAGTTTGCTAAGGCAATAACAAATAGCTTTGAGAATAATTACAGCGATGCGCGTTTCAATGGGTCTTTGCCTTTTTTTGATAATAGTTGGAAGCCAATACCAAACACTGTTTTATCTAATTTCCAATTACCCAATTCTATTTTAGAAAATGTTGTTGTGGTTATTCAGTATCAAACTAAAATTGGTTTTATTTTCAAAAAAACGATAAATGTATATTTCGCAGCCTATTCAAAAGGCAATTTGCATGAAAAAGATGCTGATGGAAATATGGCACTAACCAATGACATGTATCTCTTGGCTAATCTTTTGTTTATCGATGATGGGGAACGTCTTTATTCATTTTCTTTATCACGTTTGATTGAAGATTATAGAGATATTCCATGTGTTTCCGACATAAAATATAGTGGAGATGTGTTGAAAATAGCCTCTTACAAGCAGTTCTCCAAAAATGAGTCTTCTGATTTGCAAAATGATATTAGTTTAGATCAACGTATTAATAAAGTCATTTTTAACCTTCATGAAGAGCTAACTTCACTGGGCATTTTTTAAGATTAAAACCCAACCACAGCACACTTCATACTCATGCTATGGAGAGCACAGCATCAGCTACAATTTTTATAGTTGCGCAACAAACTTAATAGGAACAATGGAGCAAAAAAGAAAAGATGAGCTGATAGATAATTTGTATACTATCGCTCTTGTTCTCTGGGGTTTAAGTATTTTATTTTATGCAATTGTTGGTTCGTATAACGGATCGATTTTAGTTGGTGCATTCAAAGGTTTTTTGATTGGGCTTGGGATTGTCATTGTCAATAAGATCATAGTGCGTTCAATTGAGTCGCCAGGCCTTTTGTTAGCTTTTGTAATATTGCCCCTAATTGGATATTTAATCGGACTAATTTGGAGTGGGAGTATTGCTGAATATGGTGCGGCTATAGGCCTCGGCATTGCTGTTATTGTTGTGGCCGATATGGTTAAAAAAGACTAAGATTTCCGGATTATTTGGCAAAATTTAGGTAGAAGTATTTTCTTCTTTATTTTTTCAAATTGGTGTAACCAAACGCAATTTCAACGTTATGCAACCGCAAATCAATATTTTGAAGTTCCATAAACATGAATAAACCTGACTACACCAACGCATCAAACACCTCCACCACACCTTTATTTTCTTTAGTTTCTGCCCAGCTAGATCAAATGAACAATTCCAATGAACAAGTCCATTTATTGAAAACGGGCTTACCGGGGTTTGATGACAAATTTGGGGGCTTAGGTTGCGGGGAGTTTGTGGTAGTTGGTGGACGACCAGGCATGGGTAAAACCCAATTATTGGTGCAACTTACGCTTGAACTCTCTAAAACTGTAACCGTCTTATTCTTTTCTTTCGATTTATCGCAATTTCACTTGACACAGCGCTTTATGTCTGCTGTTTCGGAGCTTTCTGTCAATCAAATTATTTATGGACAATTAAGTCCCGAACAGCGTACAAAATTAAGCCAAGATGCGCTGCAGCTGAGCGCACATCAAATTCTACTCAATGATACTGCGCATTCATCCATGGAACAATTCAAGGCTTTGTGCAAACAGCATGTAGAAGCAGATCAGCTCAAAGTTGTTGTCATTGATTACCTCCAGCTTTTATCGGAGCGCAAAACACGCCAGAATCGCGATGCCGAGCTTTCTTTTATAGCTAGGGAGCTCAAGAACTTAGCCAAAGAACTTCAAATTTGTATTGTGGCCAGTAGCCAGTTGAGTCGTTCGCTTGAAATGCGCGGTGGCGACCGCAAACCTTTTATGTCCGACCTCCGAGAATCTGGTGCCATAGAGCAAGATGCCGATAAAGTGCTGTTTATTTATAGGCCTGAATACTACGGCTTCCTGCAAGACGAATACGGCAATTCAACGCAAGGTTTGGTAGAACTCATTATGGCCAAAAACAGAACCGGAAGCATGGGTTCTGTTTTTTTCAAACGCAATGCCACTTTGTCGGGCTATATTCCTTACCAAGACCCAGAACATCAATTTGCCTTTTCACCAATCCGACTCGACGAACTCACAGAAAATACAGATCCGTCGCCGCCTTTTTAAGATCAAACCAGAGCCGTTGCAGTAAACATTATGAGGACACTTTGTCTTTGAGGTTGTGTTCCTGCAATCCATTCTGAAGTGCACGTAGTTTGCCAATTATTGTTCAGCTCACTGCGTTCGCTTCCCAATAATTAGTTTAAAAAAGAAGATAATGTACAACGGCTCTTTTGGTCCCATCATGCAAAACAATTTTATCGCCATCCGCACCGCATTTGAACTCAGCAATTTTTTCAGTGTACCTGTTTCTGAGTTGGAAGGCCTCATCAATGCCCCCCCATATCTGGATTTCACCCTAGACAAGAAAAAAGGAGGGCAGCGCCAAATTCAAGCGCCCCTGGGTCCACTCAAAAGAATACAGCGCAAGCTCAATAGCTGTTTGCAACAAAAATACAACGAGGTCAATCCTGGCAAGGTTTATGGATTTGTAACCAATCCAAATACCGCAAACAAGCAGTGTAATATCGCACTGAACGCCAGCCATCATGTGGGTAAAAAAGTAGTCCTCAATTTAGATTTAAAAGATTTTTTTAGTTCCATTTCAGCGAGTAGGGTAAAGGCCTTATTTTTATCAAAGCACTTTGCATTTCCAGAAGAAATCGCAACAGCCCTCGCTTTGCTGTGTACGTATAGAGGGCAGCTCCCAACAGGTGCGCCATGTTCTCCTGTGCTTTCCAACTTTATTTGTTTAGAACTAGACCACTCGTTGCAAGTTTTTGCGCAAGGCAATGGGCTTATTTACTCCCGCTATGCCGACGACCTTACCTTTTCATCGGATCAGTTGATTCAACAATCCACAATTGAGGCCTTAAGGCAAATGATCGTTCAAAATGGTTTTCTAATCAATGATAAAAAGTTCCGATTGCGCACAGCCAATCGCAAACAAATAGTTACCGGAATCACGGTAAATGAAAAGGTCAACGTCGATCGCCGTTTATTGAAAAAAACACGTGCCATGCTTCATGATTTGCAAAAGAATGGCTTAGCGAGCGCAGCCCAAAAACACTTCGAAGGCAGCGCGCTGAATGCTCAATTAAAAGACTTATTTTTGAGTCGGTTAAGAGCTTACATTTCATTTATTGGGCAAGTGAGGGGTCGGCAAGACACCACTTATTTAAAAATGAAAGCCACTTTTCATCAGGTAAATTTTGCCGATCAATGAGTCAAACTAAAGTGCCGTATGTAATCAATCTCTTTGGATCGGCTATTCAGCTTTGGGAGCTCCGCTTGAGCCCAACTCTACAAATGGAAATGCTTCAATTTAAGGATGCAAAAGGCTTAGCCTGGCACGAACTTCTGTTTGACCTCGAACTCGTCCGTAGGTTTAAAGTCAAGCATTGGACCGAAATAGCCCAAAAGGTAGGGGGCTCTGAACTGATCCTCAACTCAGAAGCAAAGATAGAATTGCGGAAAAACGGGCGTATGGCAGAAAGAATTCAAGTGGCAGAACTTGTCGAGCCTACACAATTGTTTGCCAAATACAATGTGGAAACCATGCCCTCAAGAACATCCACTTCCGAAAAAATCCTTGTTCTAGAGGAATTCAAAGGTCAGGTGGCCAAATTTACTTTCGATTCAGAAAATTTTCAAATGGAGCAACTTCAGTTTGTATTGCAAAGAGATGACTTGAGTATTTTTCCGCGCTTAAGTCAATTGATATATCTCAAAAGAGCTTTAATTTCCAGCAAAGAAGATGTGTTATTACTGAGCCAAAAGGTATTGCCGGTTTGACGCCAATAGAAACGGTTTGTTCATGTTCGATGGTAAAAGGTTTTTATTCTAGGGTCCTGTTCGCGTTATCAATAATTGAATGTCATCGTAGTTTTCTGCGTTTTGAAGGCCGAAAAAGCCGATAGAATTAGGATTCCATTTTCCTCGGATTTGCAGGACTGCAAACTCCTTTTCAGATCTGAGAACTTTCCATACAACATTTGTCTTTTCTGTTTGAAAAGAAATGAAGCCAGGATGTTGGTAATTCACTTCTGTCACGTTGTAAAAGTATTTGTTTTTCCAACCAATATTGCCTGCAAAAGTCGGGTAGCTATTGAAGTAAATTTCAGCGTAGTCCATTGAAAATTCTGTAAAGCCAACGTTAATGGTGTTCAATGGTGTGCTGTCATTTGGCGCAATGTATTGGTCTCCTGGAAAATAGGTCATTTGATTGAGGGTGTCTGCACCATTGATACGTTGGTATACTACTTTGTCTATACGCCAGCGCCCGCTTAGCCTAGGCTCTGAGGGTAATTCATATTTTTGACATCCAAAAATGAAGAATAGAATTGCGCCTAAAAAAATCTTTTTTATCATCTTATATGCGATTGAGCCATAAATAAAAATCGCCATTTGACGAGCCAAGGGTAATATTTGTGAATTTATTGCCTTCTATTTGACCAGATAGCAAATTGTAGGTGTAAATACTGCCAGATAAATCACCTAAAAAAGTCTCATTTAAGGTGAGATTGTAGCTAGACATTGAAGGAAAAAAAGAATAAGTGCTGGGGAAATTGTTATATGTATATGCCTGATTGGTGAGAAAACATACGGTGTCGGATTTATTGATTATTGGACCAAACTCACCAATTCGGTAGGCAGTGAGCACCCAGGTTTGACCTTTAAGGGTAAAACTCGAATCAAGGCTTGTTGTATCTGAAGGAAGTGGGTTTGGTTCATTTGGCGGATTGGGTGCTATATTTTGTTTTTGACAACTCATTATTTGCATTCCGATAAAAAGAAATAGGAGGATTTTTTTCATGGTTGTTTATAGTTTTTCAAGAAAGAATGTAGTTGAATAGGCAGCCCCAGCAGTGCTATTTGGCCATTGCGTGGAGGCGTCAATGATGAGGAGGCTATCTGAAAAATCAAGCACCTTCCATATCCGTTTGAGCCCATTTGGATAAAAATTGTAATAAGGGTCGCTTTTTTTTACTGCGGCTTGATCCTGAGCGGTGTACATCTGCGTCCAAGTTGTATCTATCCCAGAAATATGTTGATTCAAATAGATGTATCCATTTTCAATTTTTACTAATGAAAAATCTGTGTAAATTGAGTCAAGACCACTTACCTCAAGCGGATTAGTGAATAACTGGCCGTTGTTAAAATACTGCTGCACTTCGGTTTGGTAATTGTCGATACTAGAGCGCAAAACTTTACGAAATTTGAAAGTTCCTTTCAATGGATGGATGTCTGAATGGTTAGGCGTTACTTTAATACAACCCAAAGAAGTGAAAAGAGATATACTCAGCATTAAAACGTTGAAAACCCTCATATTTTGCTTGCATTTTTTCATTTAATGCAAGATTTTCTAATCGTTACAAATTGAAATTAGTTTCCGAAACACAAAAGCTATTTTAACTACTTTCGCAGTGCTGAGTCCAATCAGATCGTGCCGCAGAGAACGAAGTTGAAACTGCCTAGTCAAAGAACGTATCGAAGAAATGAATAAAGAAGAATGAGCGTAATCAATCCAAAGTCTGCCCTGATATTTATCCTAATTACTATTTGCCTCGACTCCATTGGCCTGGGCATCATTATACCGTCTTTTCCGACGCTTATTTCCGAAACCGCACACGTTCCATTGGGCGAGGCTTCGCAATATTTTGGATGGGTTATGGGGGCTTATGCCTTCATGCAATTTGTGTTTTCACCCCTCATTGGCAACCTCAGTGATCGTTTTGGCCGTCGCCCCATTCTCTTGATTTCAGTGCTCGGTATGAGCCTAGATTATATGGTGATGTACTATGCGCCCGATTTATTTTGGTTGGTGCTTGGCCGTGCCATTTCAGGTATCTTTGGAGCGAGTTTCACCTCTGCCTCAGCATATATTGCCGATATTTCCACCCCCGACAAACGCGCCCAAAATTTTGGCATGATCGGCGCCGCTTTTGGCATTGGTTTTGTCATTGGCCCCGCCATTGGTGGCTTGCTTTCCGATTTCGGTTCGAGGACTCCTTTTTTGGTTGCTTCGTTTTTCTCTATGGCTAATTTCATTTATGGCTTGGTGGTGCTCAAGGAATCCTTACCACCTGAAAGCCGCCGCAAATTTGAATGGAAGCGCTCTAATCCTTTTGGTGCACTGCAACAAATCAAGCGCTTTGAAAAACTCAAATACCTCTTCTTGGTTTCCTTCCTAACTGTGCTTACTTCCATGTGTGTACACTCTACCTGGAACTTCTATTCCATGGAAAAGTTTTCCTGGACCACCAAAGAAGTTGGCGTCTCGCTGGCAGTTGTTGGTGTGTGTTTTGGTCTGGTACAGGGTGCCTTTACAGGTAAAATTGTCGAGAAGCTCGGCCAAAAAAACGCCGCCAAATTTGGTCTTTTTCTTTCCATTTTTGTTTTAATGGGCTTGGGTCTCATTAACCAAGGCTGGATGATGTACGCCATAATTCTTCCTTATGCCTTCACCGGTATTGTAGACCCCGCAATTCGCTCCATGGTTTCGGGGCAGGTCCAGAGCAATGAACAAGGTGAACTTCAAGGCATTTTCACCAGCCTCATGAGCCTCGCCGAAATCATTGGCCCGCCGCTCTTCATGTGGTTTTACTACAACTTCAAATCTAGTGTCCCCAATTCAAATTTAGGCTTGGGTACACCCTTTTGGATTGCGGCTTTTATCGCGTTCATTACTTACATCTTGATTTCTTGGACTTTGAAGGGGTATGTTGTGGAGGAGGATTCAAACCATCATTAACGCTAAACAAGCATCCTTTAAATTCACGGCGAGTTGAGTGTCTTTTTGGTCTTGAGTGTGAATTAGGGGATGCATCTTGGCGTCTGCAAGTTTTTAGCCCCAATCATTAATGCCATGCCATATAAATACTTGGCAAATAAGCAGCGTTTTGAAAGTCAATGAAAATTAATTAGCTTTGATTTTAGCTTTTACTCCACAGAGAAAGTTTCATTTTTAGCTTTACGCTTGAATTTCAAAATACTTTTAACTCAAATTATTCCATATGAAAAAGCAAGCATTTTTTTTAATTCAATTGTTATTGGTTCTATCCTTTTCTTGCAGCAGCTCGGATCAATCAATGAAAGATGATCCGAATGAAAAAGAAAAAATTGAAATAAGGTCTTTCAGGCTTCAAGTAGAAAATGAAAACCCTAATATTACAGATGTTGAAATTTTTTATTTGGCATCCAATGATTTTGATGAAAAAATGACTTGGAATGAGGCACTTGACTTAGTCAGAGAGGTTGGAGATAACTGGAGATTGCCTACCAAAGAAGAATTTGAAAAGATAGTATCGCAAACTCCAACAATTGAGGCCAATATGACTTTATACAAAGGAGGTTATTGGACTTCAAGTCAATATTCAAGTCAACAGGGGGATTATGCTTGGCAGTCAAGTTTTGAATTTGGATTTCCCTCAGAATACTATTCGAAAAATAATTATGCCTACGTTTTACTTCTAAAAAAATAAAGGTCAGCATTTTCTTTAAACAAAAAAGCCCCAACTAATTGAGGCTTTAAAGGAGTGGGCGAATTGTCTGAAATATCGAACCAAGTTAGGGAGGATTTATCTAATTTAGTGGCCGAAAATAAAGATGGTCTTAAGCCTTTTTGAGTTCTTCGATTTCTATGCTCAACGTTGGAATGTCTTTTTGAATTATTCCCCAAATCAAAGCGGGTTCAATAGAGTCGTAAGCATGAGATATGATATTTCGCAAGCCAATAATTTTCTTAGATGATGAAATATTGATGTCAGGTTGAAGTTCAGTAATTTTTCGGACAGCTTCTCCTATGATTTCAAGATCTCTTTCGACGGCTCTTTGCATGATAACATCGTTTGAGAATTGATTGAAGTCATTATTGAGTCTGTTCTTTATCGTTTCAATTTCAGTAATAATACTTTCGATATCAAGGATGTATTTGAGTGCTTTATGCTGCATAAAGCTCAATTTTTGACTTTTCGATTTCTTCTCTTAACACTGGATTTCTCAAGGAATTAACTGAAACTAAATCAATGGCTTTACCAGTTAATGATTCTAAGGACTCTAGTAATGAAAAATAATTGTCGGCAAAGTCGAGTACATCGATATCTTCAGAGAATTGGACAAGAAAATCGATGTCACTTTGAGCCGTCATTGTGTTTTGGGCCGCAGAGCCAAATACAGCAATTGTTTTCACCCTGTGTATTTCACAAAGTGATGCTATTGCCTCCATTTTATTTGACAGTACTTCAATCATTTCGAATCAAATATAGTGAATAATTAATTGAGTGTTAGTTACATTATAGTAGATAATTCCTCAGTAGTGTTTGGCATAAAAAAAGCCCCAACTAATTGAGGCTTTAAAGGAGTGGTCCCACACGGGCTCGAACCGTGGACCCACAGATTATGAGTCTGTTGCTCTAACCAACTGAGCTATAGGACCGGTAATTGGGTGCAAATTTAATCATTTCAGGCAATATTTTTGTATTTTAGAGGAAAACTCAAGCTATGGAATCCTATTTTTTGAAACTCTTGCCTTACATTATTGCCATCGTTTTATTGGTCAGAGGTATCTTTTTTGTTGTGAAACAACAAACAGCAGCCATTATGGAGCGCTTCGGAAAGTTTACGGCGGTGCACCAATCGGGGCTACAAATGAAAGTGCCGTTTATTGATAAAGTGGCTGGTCGCTTGAGTTTGAAAATTCAGCAGCTAGATGTAGTGGTCGAAACCAAAACCAAAGATGACGTTTTTGTCAAGATCAAAGTTTCTGTGCAGTATAAAGTACTGATGGAGAAAGTATATGATGCTTTTTACAAGCTCGACTTTCCTCATGAGCAAATCACGTCTTATGTTTTTGATGTGGTGCGTGCAGAGGTGCCAAAGTTGCGTCTAGACGACGTTTTTGAGCGCAAAGACGACATCGCTATTGCCGTGAAGTCAGAGCTCAATGAAGCCATGCTCGAATATGGTTACGACATCATCAAAACCCTCGTTACCGACATAGACCCTGACCAAGAGGTCAAGCATGCCATGAACCAAATCAATGCCTCTGAGCGCAAGAAAATTGCTGCACAATACGAAGGCGATGCACAGCGCATTTTAATTGTCGAAAAAGCAAAAGCAGAAGCAGAAAGCAAACGCTTGCAGGGGCAAGGTATTGCCGATCAGCGCCGAGAAATTGCCAGAGGTTTGGAAGAATCCGTAGAAGTATTGAATCGGGTAGGCATCAATTCTCAGGAGGCCTCTGCTCTAATTGTCGTGACACAACACTACGACACCTTGCAATCTGTAGGGGCGCATACCAATTCTAATTTGATTTTACTGCCCAACTCACCTCAGGCTGGAGCAGATATGCTCAATCAAACAATTGCGTCTTTTACGGCATCCAATCAGGTGGGCGAAGCCATCAAAAGTGCCAACGCCAAAAAAGAAAAAGCAGCCGCTAAACCGAAACCTTCCGACGAAGCGTAAATTCTGTGATTTCAGGATAAATACCAACTCTACCCGGGAACCCCAAGTAGCCAAAACCGCGGTTTACGTACAAAAATTGCTTGCCAACTTGGTACAGGCCGGCCCATTTGGGATAAACGAAAGAAACCGGGCTCCAGCGAATGCCAAAGCGCTCAATGCCAAATTGCATTCCGTGGGTGTGCCCCGAAAGCGTGAGGTCGATGTCGGTATGGATGACCTGCGCATCAAAGTGGCTAGGGTCGTGGCTGAGTAATAATTTAAAGCCGTCGTTGGTTTGGGCTAAGGTTTCTTCGAGTTTGCCGCTTTGTCTGAACATGGAGCGCCCCCAATTCTCGACGCCAAGTAGCCAAAAACCTTTTTCGAGTTCTATAGCTTTATTGAGCAAGGGCGTCCAGCCCACGCTTTCATGCATCCGGATGAGTTCTTGTAAATTGGCAGCTTTTTGGTGGTCGTAGTCCCAGCTGATGTAGTCGCCGTAGTCGTGGTTGCCCAAAATGCTGTACTTTCCCTTTTTGACTTGAATTTGAGAAAAGAGGGTTTCCCAACCTTTGAATTCGTCGGCTTTGTTATTGACGAGGTCGCCAGTGAAAAGGAAATAATCGGCGTTTCTAGAATTGATCAGGTCAATGGCCTTCTGAACCTTGTGGGTTTGCCCGTAGAAACTGCCGATATGCACATCAGAAATTTGGATGAATGTGACTCCGTTCATACTTTCAGGCAAGTGTTCAAAAAAGAGTTCTACTGGGCGTACTTTCCAGTTCCAGCGACCATAAAAAATACCGTACAAAATGGCGATAAAATGTAGTGCGGCAAGTGCAAAGCCAATATTTCTGGCGAGTTCTGATTGAAAGGTCAGGAAAAATAATCCGGGTACGAGGTAGACAATAGCGGGCAAGGCCAAAGCTACAAATAGGCCGAAGATAGAAAACCCCAATTTGTAATTGCTGCGCATTTTGACATTGCGAAAACCCCAAATGAAGAGCCCGATACTGCCCAAAATGGCGCCTAAATGGATGAAGCCAAAAGTGGCAATATAGGTGCTTGGAATACTCCAAATGGCGAGTAGGAAAATCCATTCAGAAACAACGAGAAGCAGGAGAAAAAGTAAGAAGAACATGTTGAATTTACATCCAGGAGCCGCCCACGGAGATGATATTCGAAAGCGCTAGGTAGTCTGGGTAACTCTCTTCGGTGATGCCGCCAGTTGGGCAAAATTTGATATTTGGAAATACTTGCCCGTATGCTTTGAGTGCGCCAAGGCCTCCGAACAAATTGGCAGGAAAAAACTTGAAGGTATCCCAACCGAATTGAATACCTTCTATGATTTCACTTGGCGTAGCTACGCCTGGAATAAATGCAATTTTGCTCTTTTCAAAATGAGGCGCCAAGCTGGCGTTTAGCCCTGGGCTCACCATGAAGTCGATACCGAGTTCTATGGCTTTGTCGATTTGCTCGACTTTGACAACTGTTCCCATACCAATTGCACAGCGGTCGCCGTAAAGTTTTTTTGCTAGAGCAATGCACTCAAAGGCAGCGGGCGTACGTAATGTAATTTCAATGCAAAAAATTCCACGCGCAATTAGTGCTTCCATTTTGGGTGCTACTTCATCGGTACTATTGAAGGTAACGACAGGGATAGTGGGGTGCTGTGCAAGGACTTCGCGGATGTTGTTCTGAGCCATATTGTCAATTTGACACAAAGGTCGTTATTTTTAGATTATGACACCACAAACCACTGTTTTTCTTCACTGTATAGTTCAAGTTGAGTGTAGATTTGTTCTATGCGCCGAGATAACTCGCCGTCTGGGCAGTAATTAAGGATATTGGTTGTGCGCTCTTGAAGCTGCCCTTTGGGTTGGAGTTTCTCAGAAAGTTGCTCAATTTGCTTGAGTGCTTTGTCAAATTTTGCTTTGCGTATTTTTTCAAACCTTTCTTCGAGTGCCTCTGTCTGTTTTTGTATGCGCGTCAGTTCGGCCTCGATTGTTTTTCTTTCTTGAGGTAATTCTTCAGCAACAATTTTTAGAAAAGAGCTTTTGTAACCACTCCAAAATGCATCCAATTGCCCATAATTGGGTTCTTGATCCCCAACTTGTTTGAGGTAGCGTTCTTTAAGTGTAGTTTTATCAGCTAGGAAGTCCTTTTTTTCAAAACCAAGCTTATGGATGAGCTCTAAGTCTTTTTGTTGTAGTAAGATACCACCGGCGCGTTGTAAGGTCAAAGGAAAAGGAAGTGCAAATAGTTTGAAAGCCAATGGAAGTTGTTGCCAGTAAGCGATTTCACTTGGTCCACCGATGTAGGCCAGATTGGGAAGTATCCATTCTTGATAAATAGGGCGCAGCACAACATTAGGAGACAGTTGGAAACTATTTTCCTTTTCAAATTGAATTGGTCCGGTTTTCTCGATTCTTTCTCTTTGCTCCTTCCCTAAGTAAAACAAGTTTGTTTCCTTACTCTCTATTGGGGTAGTTTGTCCTTTTTCTTGAAGAAGAGAGGTTTGTGTTTGGATCGCTTTGTGAATCTCATTGGTGTAAAGATCTTTATTCCAAATTGGCCAGGCGCTTTCTTTCAGTTGTGGGTTGTCGGCATCGATGATAACGAGCCCATAAAGGGAGAAGAGTTCATTTACAAATTCAAAAAAGCCTAAGCCGTAGTTTGGGATCTTAAATTTTGCTATTAAACTATGAATCTCACTATTTGGTTGGTTTTGAAACTTTTCGGCAAGGGCTTGAAGCAAAAGTTGTAAATCTTTGGTGTCAAATTGACCAACGGCACCTTTTTGCTTGCTTTCCCAGGTCCATTTTTGACCAAAGAGCAAAAAACTCCTGATTTCTTCAAAGTCGTGGTCTTCGGAAGCCATCCAGTAGACAGGAACAAAATGCTGATTCGGAAAAGTGCTGTTGAGCTCTTCGCTGAGTTTAATGACGTGCAGGATCTTGTAAATGAAATACAAGGGCCCCGTGAGTAAACAAAGCTGATGCCCGGTTGTGACCGTAAAAGTAGTTGCCTCCTTTAAGCGGGTCAAATTGCTTTTTAATTTGCTTGAAACCGAAAGATCCTTGTATTTTTCGTCTAAGACTTTTGTGAGGAGCTCCCGCTGCGCAGCAGTATAACTTTGCTTTTTAAGAGCAATTTGTTGTTCAAACTGAGCGGAGCGTTGCGCGTTCATCATTACATATTGCGTCGGTACTGACCACCCACTTCAAATAATGCGTTGGTGACCTGACCAAGTGAAGCAACCTTACACGTTTCCATGAGCTCTTCAAAGATGTTTTTGTTGAGCACTGCTGCTTCTTGCACTTTTACAATACCGTTGCTTGCGGCTTCTTGCTGTGCGCGGTGCAGGTTGGTCAGCATGCTAATTTGGTATTCTTTTTCATCTTCAGTTGCTCTTATGACTTCTTTAGGCAGTACGGTAGGAGAACCTTTGGAACTCAAGAAGGTGTTGACGCCAATAATCGGGAATTCACCGGTATGCTTGAGTGTTTCATAGTACAGAGACTCTTCTTGAATTTTGGAGCGTTGGTACATGGTTTCCATGGCGCCCAATACGCCTCCGCGTTCTGTAATGCGGTCAAATTCGGTGAGTACGGCCGCTTCTACGAGTTCGGTGAGTTCTTCAATGATAAATGCACCTTGTATCGGATTTTCGTTTTTCGCCAAGCCGAGCTCTCGGTTGATGATCAGCTGAATAGCCATGGCTCTGCGCACCGATTCTTCGGTTGGCGTGGTAATGGCTTCATCGTAGGCGTTGGTGTGCAAAGAGTTGCAGTTGTCGTAGATGGCGTAAAGTGCCTGCAAGGTGGTGCGGATGTCGTTGAAATCGATTTCTTGTGCGTGTAAAGAGCGCCCAGAGGTTTGGATATGGTACTTGAGCATTTGTGCACGAGCGTTGGCTCCGTACTTGCGCGCAAGGGCCTTCGCCCACACGCGGCGCGCTACGCGGCCAATAACGGCGTATTCGGGGTCAATGCCATTCGAGAAAAAGAACGATAAGTTGGGGCCGAACTCATTGATGTCCATGCCGCGGCTTAAGTAGTATTCTACGTAAGTGAACCCGTTTGCAAGGGTAAATGCCAATTGGGTAATTGGGTTGGCGCCTGCTTCGGCAATATGGTAACCTGAGATAGAAACAGAATAGAAATTGCGCACACCTTTGGCTATGAAGTATTCTTGGACGTCGCCCATTAGGCGCAAGGCAAATTCGGTAGAGAAAATACAAGTGTTTTGTGCTTGGTCTTCTTTGAGGATATCTGCTTGCACTGTTCCGCGCACTTGTTTGAGGGTATCGGCTTTTATTTGGGCGTAGATGTCAGCTGGCAGTACTTGGTCGCCGGTGACACCTAATAGCATGAGGCCAAGACCATCGTTGCCCTCAGGTAGGGCGCCTTGATAAGCTGGTCGAGCCGTTCCTTTTGCTTTGTAAATAGCGGTAATTTTGGCTTCAATCTCAGCTTCTAAACCGTTGGCTTTAATGTATTTTTCACAGTTTTGGTCTATGGCTGCATTCATGAAATAAGCCAAGAGCATTGGTGCCGGCCCGTTGATGGTCATGGATACAGAGGTAGCCGGATGGCTGAGGTCAAAACCAGAATAGAGTTTTTTGGCGTCGTCTAGACAGCAAATAGAAACCCCGGAGTTTCCGATTTTGCCGTAGATGTCTGGGCGCAAGTCGGGGTCGTTGCCGTAGAGTGTTACGGAGTCAAAAGCCGTAGACAAACGTTTGGCAGGCATGCCCAATGAAACATAATGGAAGCGCTTGTTGGTGCGCTCAGGGCCGCCTTCACCAGCAAACATGCGGGTTGGGTCTTCGCCTTCGCGTTTGAAAGGAAAGAGCCCTGCGGTATATGGGAATTCGCCAGGTACGTTTTCTTGCAAGACCCAACGCAAGATGTCGCCCCAGCTTTGGTAGTTAGGGGTGGCCACTTTCGGGATTTGCAAATGCGATAAAGACTCAGTGTGGGTTTGGATACTCAATACTTTATCTCGAACCTTGAATTCGTATGTTGGATTTTTGTAGGCTTGTTTTTTAGCGGCCCAATTTTGGAGAATTTCCCAGTTTTTCGGGTCAAAATTGAGTTTCTCTGTTTCAAATGCTTCTTGTAAAGATTTGATAAGGCGGTCTTTGTCTTCTAAAGCCGAAGCTTGAAGTGCGGCCATGGAAAGGTGGAAACCGTAAAGTTTTTCTGCGACAGCCACTTGTTGCTCAACCCATTTGTCGTAGGCGCGATTGCTTTCAGATATTTCGGAAAGATAGCGCGTGCGCTCTGGCGGAATAACGAATACTTTTTGCGACATCTCGCGGGTAATGGTAAAAGTAGATTGGAGGTCACTGCCCGTTTTTTGAACGATGTGGTCCATGATCACTTTGTAGAGGGTGTTCATGCCGGGGTCGTTGAACTGCGAGGCGATGGTGCCGTAAACAGGCATGTCGTCTACTTGGCTTTCCCACAAGTTGTGGTTGCGTTGGTATTGCTTTCTGACGTCGCGCAGGGCATCGAGCGCGCCGCGTTTGTCGAATTTGTTGAGTGCAATGACGTCTGCGAAGTCGAGCATATCGATTTTCTCGAGCTGCGTTGCAGCGCCGTATTCAGGTGTCATGACGTACAAAGAAACATCGGAGTGGTCGAGGATTTCGGTATCTGATTGGCCAATTCCGGAGGTTTCTAAAATGATGAGGTCGTACTTAGCAGCTTTTAAGATCGAAATGGCCTCTGCCACATGCTTGGAGAGCGCTAAGTTGGACTGGCGTGTGGCCAAAGAACGCATGTAAATACGCGGACTTTTAATGGCGTTCATGCGGATGCGGTCTCCGAGAAGTGCGCCGCCGGTTTTTCTTTTGGAGGGGTCAACAGACACCACAGCGAGTTGTTTGTCGGGGAAGTCGAGTAAGAAACGGCGCACGAGCTCATCTACCAAAGAAGATTTTCCGGCGCCGCCCGTACCGGTAATACCGAGTACAGGAATTGCATTTTTGGTTCCGGCTTCGCGCAGTGCATTTAAAAGCGCAGCGTTTTCTTCGGGGAAATTCTCGGCTGCACTGATGCAATGGGCAATTGCAGGTACATTTTTGTGCTCAATTTGTGCAAGCGTTTCAAGCGCGCTTTCTGCTTTGGCTTTACCGACCGCGAAATCGCATTTTTCAATGAGGTCGTTGATCATGCCTTGCAGACCCATAGAACGGCCGTCGTCAGGGTGGTAAATGCGGGTAATGCCGTAGCCGTGGAGTTCAGCAATTTCTGAAGGCAAAATAGTGCCGCCTCCGCCTCCGAAAATTTTGATGTGTGGCGCGCCTTTTTCTTGCAAGAGGTCGTGCATGTATTTGAAGTATTCCATGTGGCCACCTTGGTAGGAAGTCATGGCAATTGCTTGTGCATCTTCTTGAATGGCGCAGTTGACCACTTCTTCTACTGAGCGGTCGTGACCGAGGTGAATGACCTCACAGCCGGTGGCCTGAATGATGCGGCGCATGATGTTGATCGCGGCGTCATGGCCGTCGAAAAGTGCCGCAGCAGTTACAATGCGGATTTTATGTTGTGGGATGTAAGGTTGAACCTGTTCCATAGGAGCTTTTGATTGATGGGCAAATTTAGGTTTTTTTCAGCAATTTTAGCTATTCACGATTTTCTCCACGATGCTTGCCACAGCGGGGCAAATGAGCGTGTTTTGGGCAGTTAGGTCCATGATTTGATACATGTTTTTGCGATCCGTGTGTGGATATTCACGGCACGCGAGCGGGCGGTCTTCGTAAACAGCGCAAGTGTTATCCGGAAGTAAATTGAAGCAGGGAGAGGTTTTTAGGACGTAATCGTCGTCTTCATCGAGCCTCAAATACTGCGCAACCAACTGGCTTTCTTTCATGCGCAAAGCTTTGGCCATGCGGCGGATGTCTGGCTGGCGAAAAATAGGGCTGGTTGTTTTGCAACAGTTGGCACAGCTAAGGCAATCGCGCTTGGCAAAGTCTTTTTCGTGGGCGTTAGTGAAGCGCTGGTCTAAATCCTTTGGTTTGGTTTTATTCCATTTCCGCAGTACTGCCTGATTGGCCTTGAAATTGGTTTTGGCCAAGGCTAATATTTCTTTGTCTTTGTCAGAGAGCTCTTGCATGTTTGTTTAACTTTGCACGAAGATACAATCAAAATGGTCTTTCCTCAATTTAGAAAACTCCAGAATGGCAAGTCGTTGTACAAAATTACTTCGCCAAATCAATTCACCGAACTACAACAAATTGGTTCCAAGTGGTTATCCTATGCATTTGAGGCGCAGCAATTCCCTGATTTACTGCGTATTCAAGACATGCTTCAAGGGAATGCACCATTCGTTGTAATCCAGGAAACCGAATATCAAGCTATTTTTGCGCAACTATAAACAATACATCCTTACAAATCGTTACTTATCCATGAAAAACACAGCACTCATCACCGGCGCGTCGTCCGGAATCGGAAAAGAATTCGCGCGCATCCATGCTTCCAAAGGAGGAGATTTGATTTTAGTAGCGAGAAGAAAAGAATTGCTTGATAGCTTAAAAGAGGAACTCGTTCAAAAATATAACGTCGCGGTTCAAGTGATTCAAAAAGACCTCAGTGTGGTGGGTTCTTCTCAAGAATTGTACGATACAGTAACGCAAAACGGTTGGCAAGTAGACTACCTTTTTAACAATGCCGGTTTTGGCGGAAAAGGCGCTTTTTTAGACCGAGACCTCGAAGCTGACGTCGAAATGGTGCGCCTCAACGTAATGGCGCTGCTCAAGCTGACGCATTTGTTTGGCAAAGACATGAAAGCCAGAGGAAAAGGCAAAATCTTACAAACAGCAAGCACTGCAGGGTTTTTACCTGGCCCGTACCAAAACACTTATTTTGCCACCAAAGCATTTGTGGTTTCGCATACGCAAGGATTGGCGCACGAGCTCAAAGGAAGCGGCGTTACAGTAACAGCACTCTGCCCAGGGCCAGTTGCAACCGAATTTGCCAAGGTAGCCGGTTTTGGAGGTTCTAAAATGTTCGATGGTGCAGCTAGTGCAGCCAAAACAGCCCAAAAAGGATACCGTGCAATGGAACAGGGTAAAGTGATTTGCATTTCCGAGTTGCAATTTACGTTCTTGATCAAAGTCCTTATGCCTTTTCTTCCGCAAAGCATGACCGCTGCAATCATTGCCAAAATGCAGCAATCTTAATACTTTTCTTTGTAGCTTTGCCTTATGCTGAGCATTCCACTTTTTTTAAGCGACGTCGCTGGCTCTGAGGTCATTGTTATTGTCTTTGTGGTCCTGATGTTTTTTGGCTCCAAGAGTGTGCCTGGTATCGCTAAAACTTTAGGGCAAGCATTGTATCAAATCCGCAACGCATCCAACGACCTCCAGCAAGAAATCCGCAAGTCTGGTCAAGAAATGAAATCTGAGCTCAACCTCGACGGCATTCTTAAAGAAACTGAAGAAGCCCTCGTGCAGCCGCTCGATCAAATGACCACCGACATCGACAACACCATTCATTACGGCAGTATGCCCAAGCAAGTGAAACAACAAGTAACCGCAGGTAATCCTGTCGAGGATAACGAATCAAACCCGACCGCATGATACAAGTAGGCATCATAATGGGCAGTAAATCTGACTGGCCAATTATGCAAGAAGCGCAAAAAATACTCCAAGAATTTGGGATAGAAACTGAAGCTGAGGTGGTTTCTGCACACCGCACACCAGAAAAGATGTTTAGCTACGCCAAGGCTGCAGCAGACCGAGGTATCAAAGTAATCATTGCCGGAGCCGGTGGGGCTGCCCATTTACCAGGTATGACCGCCTCCATGACAACCTTACCAGTAATTGGGGTCCCGATTAAATCTTCTAATTCTATAGACGGCTGGGATTCCATCCTTTCGATTTTGCAAATGCCCAACGGTATTCCTGTAGCTACTGTTGCGCTCAACGGCGCAAAAAATGCGGGTTTGTTGGCAGCGCGCATGCTCGGCGCTTTTGACACACAGCTTCAGGCAAAATTAGATGCCTACATGGCCGATATGGCGCAGCAAGTGCTAGACGCCAAACTGTAATTTCTAAATACTTTCTTATTGCAGAGTGCCTTAACGCTTTTACTCGTAGAGTAGGTACTTACTGCGCGTTTGTATAAACGCGTCGAGTCCAGGCTTCCATGTGGCCCTGATTTCTTTGGCAGACCAACCTTTGTCTAGTTGTTCCTTTAAAGTAGCCGTGCCGGCTAGGCGGTTGAAAAATGCGGTTTGGTCTATAAATACGTTGGTGTCTCCGAGCAGTTCTTTGGCTTCAATGAGGTAATTCAGATTGATTTGATAGGGTCTTTTGGTTGTACTCTGTGTGAGTTCTTTGCCTTGGCAAATTTTATTCATGTGTAAAGGCGTTTTGGCGCCAATGGTAGGAATTGGCATGAATTGATAGCTGCCAACAGGAAATTTTGGATGCCCGTATATTTCGAAAGGTTTGTCGGTGCCGCGCCCCACGCTAACTGTAGTAGCTTCAAATAAGCAAAGACTTGGATACAACGCAATGGCGGCGTCGGTGCGTAAATTAGGAGACGGCGCCACCGGAAGGCTGTACGGCAATTTGTGCTTGTAGTTTTTGCAAGGAATGACCCAAAGTTGGCAGCGTTTGCTGTCGTGCAACCAGCCTTCGCCGTTGATCATCATGGCGTATTCACCGATGGTCATGCCGTAGACGATAGGTACTGGATGCATCCCGACAAAAGATTTGAATGACGACTCTAGCACCGGACCGTCGATGTAATGTCCATTTGGATTGGGTCGGTCTAAAACAACTAATTGTTTACTGTTGTCGGCACAGGCTTCCATGACGTAATGCAAGGTAGAAATATAGGTGTAAAAGCGCACCCCGACGTCTTGGATGTCGTAAATAACGATATCTACATCGGCAAGTTGTTGGTCGGTTGGTTTTTTGTTGGAACCGTAAAGCGAAACCAAGGGAAGCCCTGTTTTCTCGTCGGTGCTGTGGCCAATGTGCTGACCGGCATCGGCATCGCCTCGAAATCCGTGCTCAGGGGCAAAAACCTTAACGACATTAAGTTTCAATGATAGTAGGGTATCGACCAAATGAACGCCTTTTACCACCGATGTTTGGTTTGCTACCACTGCAATGCGCTTTCCTGCCAAAGAATCGACAAAAAGATGCAGTCGGTCAATGCCTAGTTGCGGTGCAGCAAGGTTTGGTTTTTGAAGTGGTGCAATTTCAGCATGACCTATTATGGCGTTAGACTCCTCTTCAATGACGATCGTTTCGGCAAAATGAACAGGTGCAGGCGTGAAAGCCTTAGCAGGAAATAAGCCACAAGAGTGAAGCAAAAATGAGAGCAGCGCAATAGAAGCCAAAACCTTTGTGTATTTTTGGGCTTGTAAACTTTTTAATTTGTCATTTGAGCGCTTCATATCTTCTAGGCTGATTCGTCAAAAGCACCTCGGGCTTCGGGTATCGAGGCCTGTGCTTCGGATTTCAGTGGTGAGTATTGCGCTTGCGATATTAGTCAATTCCTTGACTTTGGCAATCGTGCGCGGTTTTCAGCAAAAAATCAAAGACAAAATTACGGGTTTTAATGCTCCGCTTTTCATTTCCAAGGCCGGATCTGCACATATTTTTGAAGCGGAGGCCCTAGATCGCCGCATTCCATTCCTTCCTGAACTCGAACAAATCCCCGGTGTAAGCGCAATTAGCCCTGTTGCTTTTAAACCTTTGCTAATGCAGTCGCCGCGTTTCAACGACACCATCCAGACCGTCAATGGCAAAGACTCCTTGGTGCAGCGCCAAGACATGCTCGGCCTCATGTTAAAAGGTGTAGACGCGCATTACGATTGGTCATTTATCCGTTCAAATCTAGTTGAAGGAAGGCTCCCTAAAAAGCAAAATATTAATGAAGTATTGCTTTCATTAAAAGTTTCTAATAATTTGAATATCAAGTTAAAAGATGAGGTATCAGCCTATCATATTAAGCAGCAACCGCTTTTGAAAAAACTCAAAGTTGTCGGTATCTACAATACAGGTTTTTTGGAGTACGATCAAAAATTAGTCTTCGGGAATTTAGCTTTGGTACAGCAAATGAGCGACAACGGCACCAAGATTTCACTGCGCCCCAAACTCAATGGCAAAGCCGAGTTTTTAATCACTGTAGAGGTTGAAGGCGATGCCTCTAATTTGTTATTTGATTGGGGTTTAGGTAAAGACATCTATACCGCTCACCGCTTTACTTCTTTGAAAGATACCACCCTCAAAGTTTACGCTTATCGCTATCAAAATGACAGCGGTTTGGCCAAGCTCATCGATAGCGCCCAAATCCAAATAAAAGCCCCTGGGGTCTTGTCTTACACTGATTTGCAACTTGAAAATGGAACGCCGGTTTGTTTGGTGGATGGTTTAGAAGAGCAGGTTTTTGCAACTCAAAAAGGACCGCTGCGTTTTGCTTTCAAGGACGGCTCCGGAACCGCAAGTAATTTTATATCGTGTTTTGAAGTCGAGGTTTCCAATCTTGATGCGCTGCCAAATGTCGAGCAAGCACTCAAAGATGCCGTTGAAATGCGGCCAGTGAATCAGCATTTATTGCAGGTTAGTAATATTCAAGATACAGAGGCTGACTTGTTTTCGTGGTTGCATTTTTTAGATTTCAATGTATTGATTATCATATTTTTAATGCTTATCATCGGAATAATCAATGTAGGTTCAGCTGTACTCGTTTTAATTGTTGTCAGAACTTCTTTTGTGGGCTTGCTAAAGGCCCTAGGCGCCAACAACCGCTCAATTAGGCGGATCTTTTTATGGCAAGCGGCTTACCTGTTGCTGCGTGGTTTACTCATTGGCAACACCCTGGCAATTGCATTGAGTTGGCTACAATATCAATATGGGTTCATCAAACTCAATCCGGAAGTATATTACCTCGACGCAGTGCCCATCGAATTCAACTTCTGGAATTTTATTTTCATCAATGCCCTTACGTTCTCGACTTGCATGGTTGCTTTGCTGCTGCCAAGTAGGGTAGTTTCGCGTATTTCGCCCATTAAAGCACTCAAATTTCAATGAGTTGGTTTGTGGGCCAAGAGGTGGGGGTTTTGCGAGAAGCCGGTGTTTTCAAAGTCTGTTCTATTGAAAAAGAACACCTTGTCCTTGAGGACGAAATTGGTTTCTCTTATCGCTATTTAAAACAAGAGGTAGTTGCCCGCCAGCAGATCAGCGTCGATCAAATTTCGCCTAAAGATCTTCAAGCCAAAATAACTTCTGTGGCAAAGAAAGTTGAAGTATCTAAAGAACGGAACTTGCCCTTCATAGACCTCCACTCAGAAGAACTATCCATTCCAAATCACCTCCCTGCCCACGACGTCTTTTTGGCCCAGATCAACGCCTTTAAAAACTTTTGTAACGGGCAAGCACAACGTCGAAATGCTAAATTTATTGTGATTCACGGCGCAGGAGAAGGCAGGCTAAAGCAAGAGATACGGCAAATTTGCAATGGCAAAGAAGGTGTGTCTGTGCACGATGCGCAATGGAGCAACGGCGCTGTCGGGGCCTCGCGTATCGAATTGGTACTCCATCTGTTCAAAGGATTTTAGTCAAGGCCGAGGTAGCCAGGTTTTCCTTTTGGAATATCAAAAACCCAGGTGTAATAGCCCACAAAGTGCGAGCTGAAGTAACCCAAGCGCGCTTTAAGTGCCTTCGGAAAACCAATGTGGGCCGCAGGAGCTAAACCACTCATGCGCCATTGTGGAGCTACGCCATCTTGTTGACAAGGTGTATGGCGTTGCGAGCCGTATAGTTTGGTGCCATACTGAAACACTGAGGTCCAATTGCTGGTTTTGATTGTTTTTCCTTTTGGATTTTCAGGTGAAAAAGCATAGTACGACCCGAACTGTATTTTTCCTTTGAGTACACTGGCCATTCCTAAAAAATAGGCGTGTCCCATGCTGTGGCTGACTGTATAAAGGGTATCATTTTTTGGGTCATTGCCATTTTTGGCAAGTTCTTGTAAAAGATTACGACCTGCCTGCTTCCCTGCGTCATAGCGTTTTCTAAAACCATTGTAATTTGGCACGGTGGCAAGTAAGCTATAGGTACGGACTTCTTGCTGCTTTGCAATTTTGGTTGTGGAGCAATGGTGTTCGCCTGCACACGGTTTTGGATAAAGCGCCGCACTACTCACAAATTTCAACAAGGAACCATGATTGGAGGTGTTAACACTGTGGTGGCCATCGGCAAATAAAGTTCGGTTGGGTGTAAACCTCGCTTGTACTCCTGCAATGAACTTTTCTTGTGGCCAATATCCGAAAATGTCAGCGCTGTAAATGATATTCTTGGATCTAGGTCGTTCAAGACCTTTGCTATTGATGGCCTGTAGCGCTTTTTCAGGGTCTTGCTCAGCTGAAACAGGACGGTAGCCATTGACGAATAACAAAATGCGTTGTGCACGGTCTTTTTTGTGCTGATAGGGCACAATTTGACGGTTTTGAATTTGAAAGAGTAGGTTGGTGTCGGGCCCGTTAGGTCTGTTTTGACGAATAACGATCAGTTGTTCTTTGGCTTTGTTGCGCAAGGAATCAGGATGTAATTTGAAGGATCTTTTGTCGTATTTGTAGTGTAAGGCTCCTGCTTCATCTTGTTCAAAATACAAAACAGCTAATGCTCTTTGGGTGTGCCATTTGTTGTCGTTTTTTCGATACAATTGAAAACGGATACGTGTGCTTTCTTTGGGAAGGAAGTAAGTGCGGTCATTGCGGCCTTTGTCTAGGCGAGCAACTGTTGCATTTTTGAAGTCGGTCAGTTGATGAAAACGAAAATGGATTTCGGTGTTGTAGAAATCGATGGCCCATACAGCTACAGCATTGCCTGCAATTACAGCGCCCCATAAAAAGAGCTTTAGAAAACGATAAGACCAACGCCTGAAAAAACGACTTTCGGCCATCCGGGCGTTGATGTGTTTGAAAGTGAGTATTTGAAGAATGATCGTGAGAAGCAAGGCAATGAAATGTACGATTGTCCAGTCGATGCCGAGCCAAGAAAAGCGAATTTTGAAAAACGGATTGTTGGGGTCTTTGTAGTTGAGAAATTGATTGCGTTGTTCTAAAAAATAAAGACCATGGGCTGCGTTGTCGGCATTTTGAATGCTGCCGTCGCTGTTCTCTGACCATGCCAGGTGTACTACACGACCATTATCGGCGTGCAGCGCAGTATTTGCGAGAATAAAAAGGAGCGTAAAGAGTAAGCTTCTCAACACCTTACAAGTGCATGAAATTCTTTTTAGCGAGCAATTCGTCTTCGGATTCGCGGTAGTCGGGGTCGTCTACGCAGCAATCTACGGGGCAAACTGCAGCACATTGCGGTTCGTCGTGGAAGCCAACACATTCGGTGCATTTTTCGTGCGCGATGTAGTAAACGTCCATGTTTACTGGTTCAAAGGCGTGGTCTGCTTGTATTTCTTCGCCGTCTAGTGTTTGAATGAGGCCTTTAAGGCTTGTGCCGTCGGCGAATTTCCATTCGGCGCCGCCTTCGTAAATGGCATTGTTAGGACACTCGGGCTCGCAAGCGCCACAATTAATGCATTCGTCGGTGATGGTGATGGCCATAAGTCAAATTTTTATGCAAATATAACAACGACTGAGCGATTCTTTTGTGCGCTAGCCCACAAAAAATTTAGAAAAGCGTACTTTTGCACCGTGGAAAGAAGCCAAATTACCTCCGCTTTTGCTGCACTCGGAACCATCCTTGCCGCAATCGCCAAAGACCAACAACGCCCTTTAACCTGTACTACAACCGAATGGGAGTCGTTGCTTCATCTCATTCAAAGAGAGCAACACCACAACGGTTGGTTTACGCCAGAGGTCATCAAAAATGCCTTTGGTGAAATTTCGGCCTGGCTAGATCAAGCACAACTCGAACAATGGCTCGCTCCTTACACTTTTGCAAACCAGCCGCAAACGGTTGCGCTCATCTTACCTGGCAATTTACCGCTGGTTGGTTTTCACGATTTTCTTTGTGTCCTCTGCTCAGGTAATAAGGTGTTGGTGAAGCTCAGTAGCGAAGACGCGCGTTTGCTGCCGGCCTTGGCCAAAATGCTTGTCCTTATTGAGCCGCAATTACAAGCGCGCATTGCCTTTGCTATCGGCAAACTTTCAGACTATTCCGCAGTAATTGCTACCGGATCTAATAACAGCATGTTGCATTTCAAGCAATATTTTGCGAACTGCCCACATCTGTTAAGAGGCCACCGTACTTCCATTGCCGTACTCAATGGCAGCGAAACACCCGAAGAGCTCACCGCACTAGGTCAGGATATCTTTCAATATTATGGCAGAGGTTGCCGCAACGTAACACAATTATGGATCCCCGACAACTTTGAGCTCAATCGCTTCTTTGAAGCTATATTGCCTTATGCTGAGGTGATCAATCATAAAAAATACGGCAACAACTACGACTACAATAAGGCGGTACATCTCATGAACCAAGTCCCGATCCTCGACAACAATTTTGTTTTACTGAAGGAATGCAAAGACTTGCATTCGCCACTGAGTATGTTGCATTACCAGCGCTACGCGGATCAAAATGAAGTTTTGACCTATCTTGAAGAAAATCAACATCAAATTCAATGCATAGTTGGGCACAACTACCTTCCTTTTGGTTCGGCACAATGCCCGCAACTTACAGATTACGCCGATGGCATTGACACCATGCAATTTCTTGGTAACTTTGCCTAATGTCTCTTTTAGATAAATTCATGATCCGTTACAAAACGCCCCAAGAAATTGAAATCATGCGCGAAGCTGCGCAAATCGTGAGCCGCACTTTAGGTTTGGTGACCCAACACATGAAGCCAGGTGTAACTCCGCGTTTCTTGGATCAAATCGCCGAAGACTACATCCGAACCCAAAATGCCATTCCAGGCTTCAAAGGGCTTTATGGTTGCCCAAGCACACTGCTCATTTCTGTCAACGAACAAGTTGTGCACGGCTTGCCGACCGACAAACCCATCCAAGATGGCGACATCGTTTCTGTAGACTGTGGCTCTTTTTATAAAGGCTACTACGGCGATCACGCTTATACTTTCGAAGTAGGAAACGTGAGCCCCGAGAAAAAACAATTGTGCAAAGTCACTAAAGAATGTCTGTATTTAGGTATTGAACAAGCCAACACTGCCAACCGTATCGAAGACATCGGTTTTGCCATTCAGCAACACGCAGAAGCGCACGGCTATGGCGTTGTTCGCGACCTCGTTGGCCACGGCTTAGGCAAAGAACTCCACGAAGAACCACAAGTGCCCAACTACGGACGCCGAGGCCGCGGTAAAAAAATCCAAAATGGTCTCACCATTGCTATCGAACCCATGATCAACATGGGCACCGAAAAAGTCGAAACCCTCGACGACAAATGGACCATCGTTACCGCCGACCGCCTGCCAAGTGCCCACTTTGAGCACAACATCGCTGTTGTCGACGGCCAACCGATCATCCTTTCTACCTTTGATTACATTTACGAGGCTTTGGGGCTTTAGGGCCCAACCTCAACAACGCTGCTGCAAGTCATTACGCCTGAACCTCCAGACCCATGTCTGATGTAATTCACATTCACTACAATCTTTTTACCTGTTTTTACTTTGGTTAAATAGGAAGCTGGTATAACTGATCCTGAGAAGGTAAGCTCTTCGTTTTCAGTTATCAAACTACCTCCAAGTACCTCGAATGAAACACCTGTAAAAGGGCAGTCTGGCCCGAGGCCAACACTAGCGCGCATGCCACTTGATTTCGAGATCCGATCATTTTGGAGTTGAGCAGCGGGAAAAGCTTTTACATGAAAGGTCTGAATAGAGGTGGACAGTATATTGCCCTTTTCATCGAGGCCATTCATTTTGACGACAACGTTGCGCGCCGTTCCATTGACACGTAAATTGTAGCCTACTTGGGTTTGCCCTTGGCCGTCTGTCCAAGAAGCTTGTTGTACCGTTGCACCCTCAACAATCAGGTCGAGCTGCTGTCCGCAGGGAATATTTGGTATTATTTTATTGTCGTATCCGCGATATACAATTTGCATTTCTGGTTGTGAAATATTGCCTACTTGAGCAAATCCAAGTTGATAATTTATGACAATAAAGAGCAGTTTGAGCTGGTTTTTCATGGCTTTAGTATTGAAGGGTTGGATAAATAAGTTGAAGGTTTTTTTGAATGCGGTTAAAGGACATTTTTTTGGTTGGTTGTTCGATAATACTATTCCAGGTTATTTCCGGATTTAAATATTTTTCCAGGCCTTCAATGTCCCGATTGATGGCTTTCAACATGGCGCCACTGAATTCTTCGTAGTCTCGTGCCATTTGGTAATTGTAGCTCAGGAAAATCTCGTTATGTGTATCCTGAATGGTATAGAATAAAAGGTCTGTCACATATGCTTTAGGCACATTATAAAGGTCTGTGCCTATTTTGTAATAAAATGCTGCTTGCAACTGTGGACCTTCTTTCCAATAGGTTACAACTTGTGGCATTCCCCTCAAGGTATCACCTATTTGAGCTGTTTGCCACCAGCTATTGAGCCATGTGCTATCTGAGTATAAATAGTTAGTAAAATCTGGATATTGCGTGTAGCTTTGATAAGCTGTTGCGAAATCGGAGTTTGTTTTAACAATATATACGGTGTCTTCTGTTTCATAAGAATAAATGTAAAAGAGATCGCCTCGCTGCTGTTCAAGTTGTAGTTCTGTGGTCAGGGAATCTTGCCTATTTGTTTGTTGTAAATGACCAATAGATTCAGAATTCGTTACGCCAACGAGTTGTACCCCACTTGATGTAGTGTAGCTCCAACAATAAGGCTCATTGATTTGATCAAATGTGGTCAGCACCGTTGAATAATAATAAGATTCCGATTTGCCTTGTAGCCAAGCCCTGCAAATTTCAGATTGGCTCTGATACAACGCTTGTTTTTTTAATTCGTTATGAAGTGCAGTACCCTCATCAGTAGGCACAAAATGCAAAAACCTGAAGCAGTCATTGTCTCTTAATTGCTCGGCTTGAAGTGATAAGGTAATCATGCGTCTGCCATCATTTAATTTGCCGATCAAATGGATCCAGCGTTCGTTTTCTTTGTCCTCAATGAGCAAGGCATCCGTATTTCTGATATCAAAATAGAATTTAGAGAAAATACGCAGCGCACAATTCTCACAACTGTTATTCCAATATAGTTGTAAGCGTTCTTTTTCAAAGAGCAAAAGATCCTGATAAATTGGGATGTCTTTTACAGAGTCTAAAAAAGCATCTAAGGACTGTGTTGTTTTGATGCAAATAATTTCTTCGTTGGTTTGTGCATCATAGAGCGAAATTCTTTCGGAAGTCGTTAACGAAAGCATTTGTTCACTAGGAACGCCCAATTGCATCAGCATGAAATCATCATAGACGCCTTCGTAGCCATTTTGATCAACCAGGGTAGGAATGTAATCGATGTTGTTCATCAAGACACCTACAAAAGAATTCGGATTGGAATAATCAAAGTAATGCGCGTTGTCTCCTTTGTTTTCTATAAGCGCAAATTTTTGAGCGGTCAATAAATCAGAATTGAAGGCGAGTAGGATGAGGAGAGTCAAACGCATAGTGCTTATTTTAGGCTTATGCTAAATAAAGTCGCGCTTATCAATTGGTTACAAATGAAAAAGAAGGAAACAAAAAAAAGCGCCACAAGGGCGCTTTTTTTATTTCATTAAAAGGAGATCTTACAAGTGGATCACTTCGCCGTAGGCTGCTGCTGCGGCTTCCATGATGGCTTCAGACATAGTTGGGTGCGGGTGAACTGTTTTGATGAGTTCTTCTCCGGTTGTTTCTAATTTGCGAACGGCAACGAGTTCTGCGACCATTTCGGTGACGTTGGCGCCAATCATGTGGCCGCCAAGGAGTTCGCCGTATTTGGCATCAAAAATAAGTTTGACAAAACCGTCTTTGGCACCAGCAGCGCTTGCTTTACCTGATGCTGAGAAAGGGAACTTGCCCACTTTGATTTCGTAGCCAGCTTCTTTGGCTGCTTTTTCGGTCATGCCGACGCTTGCCACTTCTGGTGAGCAGTAGGTGCAACCTGGGATGTTACCGTAGTTGAGTGGCTCTGGGTGGTGACCCGCGATTTTTTCGACGCAAATGATGCCTTCTGCCGAAGCTACGTGAGCCAAAGCAGGGCCTGGCACTACATCGCCAATAGCGTAATAGCCTGGTAAGTTGGTTTGGTAGTAGTCATTGACTAAAATGCGGCCTTTGTCTACGACTATTCCGAGTTCTTCGAGGCCGATGTTTTCGATGTTGGTAACTACACCTGCTGCTGAAAGCACAACGTCGCATTCGATTTTCTCTTCGCCTTTGGCTGTTTTGATGCTTACCACACAACCGCTACCGCTGGTGTCGACAGATTCGACAGAAGCATTGGTGAGGATGTTGATGCCCGCTTTTTTGAAGGATTTTTCGAGTTGTTTGGAAACGTCTTCGTCTTCTACAGGGACAATGTTTGGAAGGTATTCTACGATTGTGACCTCCGTGCCGATTGCATTATAGAAATACGCAAATTCAACACCGATGGCACCTGAACCTACAACTACTAATTTCTTAGGTTGGGTAGGGAGGGTCATGGCTTGGCGGTAACCAATGATTTTGGTACCGTCTTGTGGAAGGTTAGGGAGTTGGCGTGAGCGCGAGCCAGTAGCGATAATGACGCCTTTGGCTGCGGTGTAGGTAGTTTTGTTGCCGCTTTCGTCTGTAACTTCTACAGCTTTACCTGCTTTGATGATACCGTTGCCTTTAAGGACATCGATTTTATTTTTCTTCATTAAGAACTGAATGCCGTTAGACATGCCGTTGGCGACATCGCGGCTGCGCTTGATCATAGCGCCGAAGTCTGCGCTGCTTTCTTTGACGTTGATGCCGTAGTCTGCGGCGTGTTGGAGGTATTCGTAAACATTGGCGCTCTTGATGAGTGCTTTTGTTGGGATACAGCCCCAGTTGAGGCATACTCCGCCTAAAGATTCTTTTTCTACAATTGCAGTTTTAAGGCCTAACTGAGAGGCGCGAATGGCGGTGACGTATCCGCCTGGGCCGCTACCCACAACAATGATGTCGTAACTCATTTTTTGAAAGTTTTAAGTGAC
>JBIIZI010000205.1:0-3352 GCA_044346375.1 Crocinitomicaceae bacterium
AGTAAATTCTTTTCGTTTACTTGCAGCTACAGGTTTTCAAGCAGATTATTTTGCAGCCAATCATTGGGATTTGCAAGCGCTTACACAGAGTGCACAACATAAAGGGCTTTTATTGCAAACCAAAATAAGTTGTAATTTATTGACTTATCATTGGCTTTACAGCCTGCAAGCCCATATGCCACTTTGGCAAAACATCAATAGTGGCGATCTCAACTTTCGTCCACAAATTCAATTTTCAATTCAATATTTAATTCAACAAAAAAAGAAATCATGAAAAATATCTTTTCAATTTTAAGCTTCATTCTACTCGTTTTATTAGGCACTACATCTTGTGATAAAAACAAAAAAAAGGCAACAGGTGAACTCGAAATTGCTTTTGAACACGTTTGGGGCATGGACGAATCTGCTTTCAGCCTGAACACAGATTATATTCACCCCATGAATAATGAGGCTCTCAATTTCAGCACTTTTAAGTATTACGTTTCCAATATCATTCTTACCAAAGAAGATGGCACGCAATGGAAAGACACCAATAGCTATTACTTAATTGACCTCAGCAAACCAAGCTCACTAAGCCTTGCTTTAAGCAATGTACCTGTCGGAACTTATAAATCAATGACCTACACACTTGGTGTCGATAGCCTGCGCAATGTTTCAGGTGCTCAAACCGGTGCGCTTTCAACGGCAAATGGCATGTTCTGGAATTGGAACTCAGGTTATATTATGCTCAAAGCTGAAGGCACCAGCCCAGCATCTAGCTCAGGAAGTTTTGCGTATCATTTAGGTGGTTTTAGTGGTCAATACAATATTGTCACAACCAAAACAGTCAATTTTGATACTGAAAAACTTATGATCAATAATGACCACGCATGTGAAATTCATATGAAGGCAAGCCCTTCTTTTTTACTTTGCAACGATGCCGTAGCCAATGGTGCCAATGTAATGATGCCTGGGGCAAGAGCAAAATCTCTAGCGTTAGATTTTTATAGTTCAGTAGTTTTTGAACACTTACATAATTAATCACGATGGGTTTGCTTTACCAAAGTAAACTTGATGAAAAATGGAGCCGGCTCTTCGTGGCGGCTCCTTTTTTTACTTGGCTATTCATTAGTTCTTGTACAAAGGAAAATATTTCAGATTTTCAAGCGCAAGTTCCTGCTTATTTCCCAAAACCCAATTACACAAAACACATTCAAGACTACACAAAAGGTCGTTTTGAACTTGGAAAAGAACTTTTCTTTGATCCAATTTTGTCCACAGACCACAGTACTTCATGTGCTAGCTGCCATAGCCAAACACATGGCTTTGCCGATCACAATGTGCGTTTCAGCTCTGGAATATACGGTAGAAAAGGAGTGCGCAATACACCAAGTATAGCCAACATGATTTGGTATCCAGCATTTGGATGGGATGGCGGCGTCAATCATTTAGAGATTTTTCATTTAGGACCACTCACCAATGAGGTGGAGATGGGTACGGATATGAATGGAGTTCTAAACCGTTTGAACCACAATCAAAACTACCGTGACTTGTTTAAAACACACTACGGGGTTGACCAAATCAGTGATTATGAATTATTCAAAGTGCTCACACTATATATTTCACAAATACAATCCTATCAATCCAAATACGATCAATATAAGCAAGGTAAAACAGACCTTTCAACAACAGAAAAGGCAGGTTATGAATTGTTTAAGCAACGCTGTGCACAGTGTCATCAAGAACCCCTTTTCACTGATTTCAGCTATCAAAACAATGGACTCGATAGCATTTTTGCCGATAGCGGAAGAGGTAAAATAACGAAGGAAATCACAGATTACGGAAAATTTAGAGTTCCCTCTTTGCGCAATGTTGCCCTCACTTATCCTTACATGCACGACGGGCGCTTTTGGGATTTGAACGAAGTGCTCAATCACTATAGCGAAGGTATTGTTGAAAATAGTCAGAACCTCAGCCTTGAACTAAAAAAGAGTATGAATTTATCAAACGTACAGAAACAACAACTTATCGCGTTTTTAAAGACCCTCACAGATTATAAATTATTGAGTGATCAGCGATTTTATTGAAACAAAAAAAGGGGAGCCGAAGCTCCCCTTTTCAAATATGGGTATTGGGTAATGATTATGCTTTAGAATCAGATTTAGCTAAAGCGTAGATTACCAAACCGAAACCGATTTTGTTTACGGCGTCACCGATGTTGTAAACAACATCCATCCAAGGGTTTGGACCTGAGCTACCGAAAGCTCCGAACAATCCGCCTGGTGTACCGATGATGTAACCTAATGGATAGATTGCCCATCCTACAAGTACGAACCATGCCAAAATGCGTGTTGCTTTTGCAACTGCAGGACCTGCAGATTCAGCTAATTTAGCCACTTCGCCAAACCATACAAGGTAAGCGATGTAGAAGTAAGCAGCACCTGAAAGAACACCCCACATAACGCTGTTGTCGCGGTCTACAGACTCACCGAAGTAACCTGTTACGAGCATCACTACAGAAGCAAGAATGAGTTTCCAAAGCAAGCTGGTTTTAGCACCTGCTTTTTTGGTGATCAAATAGAATTCTACACACATCAATGGAACAGTTAGCATCCAGTCTACGTAACGGAAAAACGTAGGCGATGTAGATGTTGCAGTGAAATAATCACGCATGTAGTAATAATGGACCGCGGCGATGAAGGTGATGAGACCGGAAACTAAAATGGAAGTTCTCCATTTCTCTTCCATGTTGCGCATTTCCATGAAGAAAAATGCTGCTGCAGCCATCATGGCCATCGTTCCAATGAAAAAGGTGAACGCTGTGTAAGTGAACACGTCTCCTTTTTCAAATAGTTCTTGCACTTTGAGTGCACTAGATAAAGAAAATAACATAAATAGATAGGTTTAGTTTTTCCTACTCTTTTGTGGCTTTTCGGATACCGCCAATAATTATTTGAATAACAATGATATACAATTATTGTTTAATAATTGATAAAATTTATTCAACAAAAACTAAAAAACCTAACTATTTTATTGTCAATAAATTAGAAAAACCTAGTCATATTAATAGATACAGAAGGAAAAGGGCAAGCGCATTTGTAGACCCTTCATTTTTTTTATTTGCTCATATTTTTGATAATAGAGTAGTAATTCTTGTGGTATTTGCACTTTTGACTGACTCTTTTCACCTTCTAGTTCTTCGTCTAACAAAGCCAAAAAGTTACTAAATGCATCGTCTTCTTGTTGCGGGTAGTATACAACTTCTTTTACACCAACTTGTTTTTGTAGGGCACGAATGGTCGCATTTAAGCCCCCCAATTCATCGACCAAACCATTTTGTTGTGCGTCAATACCGGTCCAAATTCTACCGCGT
>JBIIZI010000206.1:0-3310 GCA_044346375.1 Crocinitomicaceae bacterium
TTCACGTCGTGGTGGTAAAGCTAGCGAAGGCGTTACTTCTGTAGCAACCGAAGAAACAACAGCAACAGAAGTTGTTGAAGAAACACCAGTTGCTGAAGTAGCTGAAGAAACTCCAGTTGCTGAAGTTGTTGAGGAAACACCAGTTGCTGAAGTTGTTGAAGAAACACCTGCAGCAGAATCTACTGAAGAAGCAACTACTGCTACTGAAGAAGAGAAAACTGAAGAATAAATTGACAATATGTTGATAAAAAAGGCGGACTATGTCCGCCTTTTTTGTTTTTATGACCCTCCAATTTTGTTAAAGTCCGTAATTTTGGAGAAAATTTATAAATGCAGCAAAATCAAGCAGCCATCCTATTATTAGAAGATGGTACAGTATTCAAAGGCATTGCCATCGGCAAAATTGGGACAACAGGCGGTGAAATCGCTTTTAATACAGGCATGACCGGCTATCAAGAGGTCTTCACAGACCCCTCCTATCTTGGCCAGTTACTTATTATGAACACGGCTCACATCGGTAATTATGGTGTTCATGAAGCTGAAATCGAATCAGAATCTATCAAAATTTCGGGTTTAATTACCAAAAAATTCTCCAATGGCTACTCCAGAGTGGCTGCAGAAGAATCACTACAGGCGCTCATGGAAAGAAATGGCACGGTTGGCATCTCAGATATCGATACACGTGCGCTTGTGCGTCATATCAGAAACAAAGGAGCTATGAATGCCGTGATTTCATCTGAAATTCTAGACATTGCTGCCCTTACAGAAAAACTCAAAGAGGTTCCTTCCATGGACGGCCTCGAACTCTCGTCACGCGTCACTACAAATGAAGCTTACGAAGTTTGTCCTGAAGACGCTAAATACCGCGTTTCTCTTCTTGATTTTGGTGTCAAGAAAAACATCGTGCGTTGCTTGGTAGAACGCGGCTGTCATGTGAAAGTATTTCCAATGACCGCAAGCAAAGCAGAACTAGATGCATTTGAACCAGATGGCTACATGCTTTCCAACGGCCCTGGCGATCCATCTGTCATGACCGAAAGCATTGCGCTTGTCAAAGAAATTGCCGCTGATACCAAACCAGTTTTTGGTATTTGCTTGGGGCATCAAATTCTCGGACTAAGCCAAGGCTTAAAAACCATCAAGATGTTCAACGGTCACCGCGGCATCAATCATCCTATTTTAAATTTAAAAACAGGTAAAGGCGAAATCACTTCACAAAATCACGGTTTTGTGATCTCTAAAGAAAGTATTGCTTCCAACCCAAATATTGAAGTAACACACGAGCACCTCAATGACCAAACTGTTGCAGGAATTGCCCTCAAAAACAAACCTGTGTTTTCGGTTCAATACCACCCAGAAGCATCAGCTGGCCCGCACGACTCCCGTTACCTTTTCGACGACTTCATTTCTAACATGCACCAACACCAAATCTCATGAGTTTTATCGCATCCATCCATGCACGCCAAATCTTAGATTCACGCGGAAACCCAACTATTGAAGTAGATGTACTCACCGAAAATGGTGTGCTCGGACGCGCAGCAGTGCCGTCTGGTGCTTCCACGGGTGTTCACGAAGCTGTGGAGTTGCGCGATGGAGAGCAATCCCACTATATGGGTAAAGGTGTTCTTAAAGCTGTTGAGAACGTCAACACCACTATCCAAAATGCCTTACTTGGCATGGACGTTTTCGAACAAAAGAAAATCGATTACCTCCTACTCGCTTTAGACAACACCCCAAATAAATCTCATTTAGGTGCCAATGCAATCCTCGGTACATCTTTGGCTATCGCTAAAGCTGCTGCAGCGGAAGCCGGCCTTAGTTTGTTTCAATATATCGGTGGCGTAGGTGCAGTTACTATGCCCGTTCCCATGATGAACATCCTCAATGGGGGCTCACATGCCGACAACCTCATCGATATCCAAGAATTCATGGTGATGCCATTTGGCGCAAGCAGTTTCTCAGAAGGTTTGCGTTGGGGCACCGAAGTTTTTCATCACCTCAAAGCAGTGTTAAAAGCAAGAGGAATGTCGACAAACGTAGGTGACGAAGGTGGTTTTGCTCCAAGCCTTGGCTCCAATGAAGAAGCACTTGAAGTGGTCATGGAAGCCATTCAAAAAGCAGGTTTTACGCCAGGTAAAGACATGTTCATTGCTCTCGATGCAGCCGCATCCGAATTCTACGATGAAGCGACGGGCACCTATAATTTTGCCTCCACGGGTGAATCCAGGAATTCAGAAGAAATGGTGGCGTTTTGGGCCGATTGGTGCGAGCGCTATCCGATCATCTCCATTGAAGATGGCCTTGCCGAAGACGACTGGGCTGGTTGGAAATTAGCAACAGAAAAACTCGGTCACAAAATTCAATTGGTTGGCGATGACCTTTTTGTAACAAATACAAAAAGGCTTCAACAAGGTATCAATCAAGGAGTTGCCAATTCTATTCTAGTGAAAGTGAACCAAATCGGTACGCTCACAGAAACCATCGAAGCCGTAAATTTGGCTACACGCAATGGGTATTCTTCCGTGATGAGTCACCGCAGTGGAGAAACAGAAGACAACACTATTGCCGATCTTGCAGTGGCCTTAAACTGTGGGCAAATCAAAACAGGTTCCGCTTCTCGTTCAGACCGCATGGCCAAATACAATCAGTTGTTGCGCATTGAAGAAGAACTCGAAGAAGCAGCTGTTTACCCTGGACTAAACTTCAAGTATATCCGTTAATTGGCGCGTTTTAACCTACGTGTTTACGCTCTTATCATCAATGAATTTGACGAAATTCTCCTTTCCGACGAATGTCGTTTTGGTACTTTCTTTACTAAATTTCCTGGTGGCGGTGTTGAAGCCGGCGAGGGCATCAAAGACGCCTTATTTAGAGAGCTACAGGAAGAACTTGGTTTAGAACCAACAGACGCAGCCTTCTTTTATGTCAATGAATTTCATCAGCTTTCCGCTTTTGATCAAAGCAATTTAGTGGCTTTTTACTACCTGATCAAATTGAAAAGGGCGCTGCTTCCCTTTGATGAAACCTATACAATTCCTTTTGCTGAAGAACAAGAAAAGCAACGCTGGATAAGCCTTCAAGAACTTGAAAGCAACGCGCTTACGTTTCCGATAGATCGGATCGTTTTGGAGCAACTAAAAGCAGATTTTATTTCTTGAAATTTGGCGCCACCACCAAATCTTTGGTGCCGTGTGTCCAAGAATAGAAACCTTCTCCTGATTTAACACCTTTTTTACCTGCCATCACCATATTGACCAAAAGCGGACACGGCGCATATTTTGGATTGCCAAAACCGTCGTGCAAAACTTCT
>JBIIZI010000207.1:0-3303 GCA_044346375.1 Crocinitomicaceae bacterium
TGCAGATAGCAATGTGCATGAGTTCCATTTTTTGTTGTTTGGAAAAGGTTTGATGCCCCATGCCGAGTTCGTTTACACCTACAAGGAACAAAAACGTAGACATGTCCATGCCGGGGCCAAAGTCTTTTTCAAGGTGTTTTTGTAGTTTTTGAAAACGGAGTTCGATGTCGTGATCCATGGTGCAAAAATACGCATAGAACGCCGATATAAAGCACAAAAAAAGGGGCCTCTTTCGAAAGCCCCTCCTTTTCATCAATCAACTTCTTATTTTTTCACAAATTGCTTGCTGCTGTTACCAGTAGCTGTTGCGATTTGGATAGTGTAGATACCCGCTTTAAGCGCTTCTACATTGATTTCTTGCGTTAATCCGTTGCCAACAAATGCTGCTACTTCTTTACCTGTAAGGTCAAGAATGCGGATTTGTTGCATAGCGTCAGTTGCTTTAACCGTCATGATTGTGTTTACTGGGTTAGGGTAGATAACTACCGCTGCATCCAATTCAGAAATACCACCTAAACATGCACCACAGCTTTCCCAACATACTAGACCAATTGTTGCAGGAGCAGTTACGTTGTAAGAACGGTTAGTGAAACCACCGTTAGTTACTGTACAAGACTCACCACCAACGAATTGCTCAGAAACGTTCCATCCGTCAACAGTGAATTTGTATTCAATTGCACCTAAACCAAGTGGAACGGTTACTTCCCATACGTTGTCGCCGTTAGCGTCTGTCATTGGGGTACAAGTACCACACCAGCCGTTGAATGTACCGTTTAAGAAAACACCAGCAGTTGTTGAACCACCACCGTTTACGTAGTCATTCATGTCTACTGAGAAAGCAACATCATTTGTACAAATGTTACAGCTTGCAAAACATACGTTAGGTAACGTAACGTCGCCAGCAACTACGTGGTAACGGTTGTTGAAACCATCATTGATTGGGTCTATACAAGTTTCAGATCCTGTGAATTCTTCTTGTGCGTTCCATCCGTCGATAGTGAATTTGTATTCAATAGCACCAGGAGCAAGTGGAAGGGTTGTTTCCCACATTCCGTTGCCCATGTCTGTCATTGGGTTACAAGTACCACACCAGCCGTTGAAAGAACCGTTTACGAATACACCACCAGTTAAAGAACCTGTGTATTGTGACATATCTACGCGGAATTTAACGTTGTAGTCTTGAACTGGAAGTGGAACTGTGCGCTGGTAAACAAAACGCCACCATCCTGGACCGAAATTGATGTCGGCAGTCATGGTGTTACCACCGTTAGAGATCGCAACGTTGTAAGTAATTGAACTTGCAGCTAAACTAGGGTTATTGATTTCAGCGCCGTTGATTACTTTAGCCAAACCGATGTGTGCACCTAAACCGTTTACAGTAAGTGTACCAGCAGTAGCGTTGTAAGCATAAGTTGCAGCACCACCTACGTGTGGAGCAATTGGAGCGCCACAACCTTCTGGTGCACCTTGCCATGCTTCCAACCAAGTAGAACCATCCATGTAATGGGTCATGTTGCCATTCGCTTCAAATTTAATTGAGTCGTCAAAAAGACAAGCGCGTGTAGTTACGTCGCCAGCGCCGTTAGCCCACCAGCTCATATCGCCTGGGCCAGATGGACCAACACCAAGAGCAGCTGCCTGTGGTGCTAATTTCCAAGTGCCTTCTATCTGCGCTGAAAAGCTCAAGATAGGAGCAAAAAGTAAAAAGTACAGTTTTTTCATGTTGTTAATTTTAAGGGTTTTAGAGGTTAATTCTAATTGATGGGTTAAATATAGTAAAAAATACAATAAGCCAAAAACCTACAGCATTTTGTGACTACAAACTATTAAAACAATAAGTCGTTAAAAAGTTCAAAAGTGAGTTTTTTTCCGTCGCAAATGATTTCAAATGTGCCCTTCTCAGCACGCCATTTGCCGTCGGCGCTGACGCGCTTGAGCGTTGTTGCGTCAAAACTAAACTCAAGTGTTTTGTTTTCACCTGCAGCAAGAACTACTTTTTGAAAGCCGATCAACCGTTTGTTTTCAGGTGTAGTAGACGCATAGAGGTCGCTGAGGTAAATAGGAACAACTGTAGTAATTGCTTGATTGTGTGGATTGCTCACATTTACTTGAATGCTAAACGTTCCTTTTTGCTCGTCTTTGGCATCGAAGCGCATACCGTTGATACTCGCGGCCCTATAAGATAATCCAAAACCAAAATCCCATTGTGGGTTGTAGGCTGTGAATTGACCTGATTTAGCACGAGCTACACTTCCTGGATGATCATAGAATTCAATTACGCCGTCGTAACGCGGGTAAGTATACGGTAAGCGCCCTGTGAAATCTGCCTTCCCTGCCATAAGTTCTGCCAGAGCGAGGCCACCCTGATCGCCAGGTAAATAGGCTTGCACAATTGCATCGCACAATGGTTCGATGTCGTTGATGATGCGTGGTCGGGCTTCTAAGAGCACCAAAACAACTTTTTTATTGGCGGCCTTAGCCAGGCGTACCAATTCTTTTTGTTTGTCGTCGAGTTGTAAGCTGCGGATGTCGCCAGGTTTTTCTGTGGAGGGTAGTTCGCCAACGCAAATAACAATAATGTCGTTTTTCTTGAGTGCTTTTTTGTAGGCGTCTAGACCCACAAAACGCGAAGCCTCGAAGTCTTTCTCTATAAATAAATCAACTCCTTTGGCATAAGATATGGTTGCAGTGGGGAATTGGTATTTGAGTGCTTGATAGATATTTAAGACACCTTTGGTGTTAAAGCTCGAATCTAAGCCCTGCCAAGTGTGCGTCCAGGCGCCATTGAGCATATTAATGCTTGCTGCACCTGGGCCAGCAACTAAAATACGTTTCGAGCCGTTTAGCGGGAGTGTTTGCGCCTCGTTTTTGAGTAAGGTGATGGATTCAAGCGCTGCTTGCTTAGCGATATTTTTAAAAGTTTGGCTGCCAAAAAGCGGGTATTTGCTCATATCCGGAAGTGGATTGCCAAAAAGACCAAGTTGATTTTTAACGTAAAGAATACGTCGAACGGCGTCGTCTAGGCGTTCCATCGAGATTTTACCTTCTTTTACAGCCTTAACCATGTCTTGGCAATAAGTTTTGTATTGCGGGTTAGACGGAACCATACTCATGTCTACACCTGCGTTGAATGCCTGAATAGCAGCTTCTGCAATAGATGGTGCGG
The DNA here is from genome assembly GCA_044346375.1 of Crocinitomicaceae bacterium. Classification (GTDB taxonomy): domain Bacteria; phylum Bacteroidota; class Bacteroidia; order Flavobacteriales_D; family Crocinitomicaceae; genus UBA952. Next base: position 3,167 of record JBIIZI010000207.1, read on the forward strand.
TGCGGTGCACGGTGTGTAGCATAATGAAGTCTTCCCAGTCAGAAACGACAAAACCTTTGAAACCCCATTCTTTTTTGAGGGTTTGGGTAAGCAGTTGGTAGTTGGCGTGGCCTGGTATGCCATTCACGACCCCAGAA
>JBIIZI010000050.1:0-11998 GCA_044346375.1 Crocinitomicaceae bacterium
CCCAACGCCAAGATTTTTTCGTCTGTTGGGTTGTGGTCTCCTTGTGCAAATGCCGATTGGCGACCTTTATTGCGGATTTCAGTAGCGAAGTCAAGGTAAACACCTTCGTTGGTGTCGTTGGCTTCGATTCCGTATCCGGCATCGCATCTTTCTTTTGCAGCTCTAGATGCAACGTCTCGTGGAACGAGGTTTCCAAAAGCAGGGTAGCGTCTTTCCAAGAAGTAATCGCGGTCTTCTTCGGCAATTTGAGTAGGTTTCAAACGGCCTTCGCGAATAGCTTCGGCGTCTTCTTTTTTCATAGGAACCCAAATGCGTCCAGAATTGCGCAAAGACTCAGACATAAGCGTGAGTTTTGACTGGTTAGTACCGTGTACTGGAATACAAGTTGGGTGAATTTGAACAAAACAAGGATTGGCAAAATGCGCTCCTTTTTTGTGTACTTTCCAAGCGGCAGATACATTGCTGCCCATTGCGTTGGTAGATAAGAAGTATACGTTTCCGTAACCCCCAGATGCAATGACCACTGCGTGAGCAGAATGACGCTCAAGTTCGCCGGTAACGAGGTTTCTTGCGATGATGCCGCGCGCCTTGCCGTCAACTTTAACGAGTTCCATCATTTCGTGACGGTGGTACATTTTGACACGACCAAGGCCGATTTGACGAGAAAGGGCGGAGTAAGCACCTAATAAAAGTTGTTGACCGGTTTGGCCAGCGGCGTAGAAGGTGCGTTGTACTTGTGTACCACCAAAAGAACGGTTGTCTAACAAACCGCCGTATTCGCGTGCAAAAGGTACACCTTGAGCCACACATTGATCGATGATGTTACCAGATACTTCGGCCAAACGGTAAACATTTGCCTCGCGTGCACGGTAGTCACCGCCTTTAATGGTGTCGTAAAAAAGACGGTAAACGGAGTCGCCGTCGTTTTGGTAGTTTTTAGCTGCGTTGATACCACCTTGAGCCGCAATGGAGTGCGCTCTTCTTGGTGAATCTTGGAAACAAAACGCTTTAACGTTGTAACCCATCTCACCTAAAGAGGCTGCAGCAGAAGCTCCTGCCAAACCTGTACCGACCACGATAATATCGATTTTTGGACGGTTGTTTGGCGCAACCAATTTCATGTGATTCTTGTGATTGGTCCACTTTTCTGAGATTGGACCTTCTGGAATGCGCGAATTTAATGTTGACATAGCCTAATTCCTAGAGGTTGTAAATAATAATGGGAATGATTGCAAACAACAACGGAACAATGACAGCAAAGCCGGTTCCGATGATTTTGATCAAGGGGGTGTATTTTGGATGATTGATTCCTAAAGATTGGAAAGCACTTTGGAAACCATGTAAAAGATGGTAGCCTAAAACAATCATAGAGATTACGTAGAACAATACGGCAAAAAGCGCACCTTCATTTTTACTTTTGTTGAAGAAGTCCATGACCAATGTGTGTAGGTCGCGGTAGCCTTCTGCCACTTTAACGTTTGTGCCTTTGATGTAAAGGTCTGTGCCTTTTTCAACGATATTGTTTTTGTCTTTTGGAATGGGTTGTATACCAGGGACGTGTGTGTAGTATAGTTCTGCATTGGCAGCACTCATCATTGGGTTGTCCATTTCAAGTTTGTAAGTATGAAGCGGAACGTCTTCTTTGATTTTCATTTTCCACCAGAAGTTGGCCATGTGTGTAGCAAGAAACACCAAGATGAGCGTTCCTAAAATGGCCATGCTACGACTAGCTGAACTTGAATTGGCAGCAGGCTTGTTGTAGGCATAACCAATTGGTCGGGCTTTTTTGTTTTGAATAGTCAAAGCAAAACCATCGATGATGTGAATGATGACTGCTGCATAGGTGACGTAAGAAAGGATTTTGATAAATGGATTGTGCCCCATGAAGTAAGCGTATTCATTGAAAGCGCGTCGGCCTTCTTCACCGGTTTTGAGAATAAGTTGCAGGTTGCCAAGTAAGTGGCCAACCAAAAACGTACACAAGAAAAGCCCGGTGAGGGCCATAAAGACCTTCTTACCGATAGAAGATTTAAAAATTACAGAGTTACTCATAAGAATCTTTCATTTGTAGTGGTGCAAATTTAACTGAACAACATTTAATTGTAACAAATGTTGCCAAGATAATCTATATAAAAAGGCTATTTAGAACGATTATAGATAGTTCAGAGTGCTCGTATTTTCATTGACAGCTAATTCAACGTTAGCACCAAAAAGCAATGCTTGATTATCGTCGATGTGCCCTGCTGGAAAATCAAAACAAATTGGCATTTTTCGGTACGTGAAATGATCTAAAATAAGCGCTTCAATGGATTTACCAAAAGGAACGTCGGTGTCTTCTAAATCGGTCATGCCGCCAATAATTAAACCCTTGATTTGTTCGAGTGCACCACTTTTTCGCAGCGCGTGGAGCATGCGGTCTATATGGTAGAGGTGTTCAGCTAAATCTTCGATAAATAAAATGCTTTCCGAAAAGTTGTAGCGTTCAGGTGTAGCCAACATACTGAAAACAATACTCAGGTTGCCTCCAATGAGCACACCTTTCGCGCTGCCTAATTTATTGGCGCTATTCGTGTGTAATTCAAATGATTTTTTCTGTCCAAAAAGCAATTCGTGTAAACGTTGTTTGGCTAACCCACTGTTTTTATCAATGTTTAGTGCCATGGTAGCGTGTATACTCTGAAAACCTAAAGACTGAATTTGATGATGCAACACACAGATATCAGAAAATCCAACTATCCACTTGGGTTCTTTGATAAATTGCGCCCATTGCAACCCATCGACAATTTGGATACAGCCATAACCGCCGCGCACGCACCAAATGGCTTTGGCTTCAGGATGGTCTAGCCCTTCTTGTAAGTCTGTCAAACGCTCTAGATCAGTGCCCGAAAAATAATGGTGTCTGCCAATTAAATTTTTACTTCGGATTGCTCGAAGCCCAATACTATGAAGCCATTTTTCAGCGGCCAACACATAGTTTTCTTCGATGGCTTTTGCAGGTGCGCACAGATAAACGAGGTCACCTTTTGTTAAATGAGGCGGAGCAATTAGATTCATGGTGTGATCAAAGCGTTGAGCATTTTTAAATCGGTAGGACTCGTGATCTTGAGGTTTTCTTCATTGCTCAGAACGAGCAAAGGTTCAATACCAATAGCCTCAACCACACTTGCGTCGTCGGTAAAATGAGTTTGGTAACCCTTCGCGTATGCTTGGCGCAAAATTTGGGCATCAAAACATTGAGGGGTGTGCACCAAGAAAAAAGCGGTGCGGTCTACACTTTCTGATTTTTCTAGTTTTCCGCTGCGAAGGGAATCTTTTAGATGAAGCACAGGTACAACTGCCTTTGCATTTTTCAGGCCAGCAAAACACCGCGCAATAGTAGAAGTACTAACCAGGGGTCTTACACCATCGTGAATTGCAATTTGTTCTCCAGTGCAAATACCAAGTGCATTATGTATAGAGTCAAAACGTTCGGCACCACCGTCGACTAACTCATGAGGAATTTGGATTTGGTATTCCGTTAAAAGTTGTTTCCAATGATTGATCCAATCTTTGGGTAATGTAACGATGATTTGCGCCTCGGGATCAAATTCAAAAAAACGTTGAAGCGTGTGTATCAATACGGGCTTTCTTCCGAGCAGCAAAAATTGTTTAGGCATTTCACTGCCCATGCGTTTGCCGATACCTCCTGCTGTAATGATGATGCTTCTTTTCATTCTCGTTCAAAGATAAGCAATCTAGGTTTTGTTTACAGGAAGCAACTTGACCTTGCTTGCGTGTAGTTCTACATTGAAAGTCTGGCCGCTTAAGTACTCCCCATCAGTTTCAGCATGTAAAGGCCCCTCAAAAGACTGCAACCTGATAGGAGAAGACACGGTAAGATAGTGCGCTTCTGGATGTTTGATTTTCTTTCCTCGCTTTACTTTAATGACATTTTTGACGTAATCAAAAAGTGAAACCTTACCTAAAAGTGTGAGCTTGAGTTGCCCGTCGTTGATTCTTGCTCCAGGATGAATATACAATCCATCGCCAAAAATACTGCCATTGCAAAAAGCAGCAAGCAGTAACTCCCCCTTATATTCGAAATTGGCCGACTTGATTTGTACGATTGGCCTTTTATAGCTGAGAAAGGTCTGAATAATAGCGAGTCCGTAAGAGAAATTTGGACCGAAGCGTTTGCGGAATTTTTGTAATTCAATCACTACGGCTCCGCCAAAACCAATATCGGTAATATTGGCAAAGTAACGCGTTTCATGCTCGGTGGTGATGTAGCCGACGTCAATGCTATCAAATGTTCCGCCCGAGATTTTTTGAATAAAGTCTGGAGTTTTTTCATAACCCGCCGAGCGAAAGAAATCGTTGCCTGTGCCATTTGGCAGCACGCCAACAATCGGCTGAAACAGAGCATCTGGATGTGAACAAACCCCATTTAAAATGACGTTAAAAGTACCATCGCCCCCGACTCCAATCAAATGCCTGCATTCTTGACTTAAGGTATGAATGAAGCGAAGCGCATCAGAAGGAGTAGCACTATTAAAAATCTGAAATTCTTGACCAAAAAATTGCTGAAGCTCAGCTAAAATACGTTGGTTACGCGCTGAGATTTTTTTGTTTCCGTTGGTGATGCAGTAGATAAGCGGCATCTGCCAATTTACGCAATAATTTTAGTACTGAATTTGCAAACTGCTCGATTGCTGCCATTTTTGGCCATCGATAACTGCAGAAACAAAGTAAATGTAGTTTCCGCGCGCAAGTTTTTCTCCGCCCAAATCGGTTCCGTCCCAGTTGAAATCAGGTCTGTCGCTTTTAAAAACGACGTTGTTTTTAGCGTCGAGCACTACGATGCTAAAATCTTCAATAGAATTATTACCCCACTCTAATTGTAGCGTTTCGTTTTGACCGTCTCCATTCGGAGTAAAAATATTGGGTAATGAGATAGAAGTTGGCTTTTTTACTTGCGCTTCTTGTATTGGGTCAATTTGAGAAGGAGTAGTAATTTGTTGAATTTGTTGGCCTTGAGTTGGATTTACAACTGGAATAACATGCGGTTCGATCGCTGATGTGAATGCTTGCGCTTTCGTATTAGTTCCCGAATAAGGTTGCGCGTCAAAATCAGGAATTCCAAACTCAGTGTCATCGACTATAGGAAAACATCCGATTGGCAAAGGATCGTAGTACAAAGTTTGAATAGATGGTTTTGTTGGTTCTGTTGGACTGATTTTTTTGTCTTCTTTTGACTTGCTGTTTTCTTGAGGTGTTTTAACTACTTGCTTTTTGACTTCTTGCTGCTTTTTGACTTCTTGCTTTTTTGTTTCAAACGATAGATATACTACGCCTACAACAACTGTTGCTGTGGCAACACCAATAAGTGTTTTGGCAAATAGTCCAAGCCCTGTTTTGGCGGCACCGGTACCAATTGATGACGAAATAGAAGACCACAACGCAGGATTAACCTGGACTTGGTGGTCCTGGAGGCCTTTGTTAAATAGTTCTTTTATTTGGTCTTTTTCTGTCATTTAATCTATATTTTCAATACGGTCTTTCAAATAGGCCCTAGCGCGCAAGTATTGTGTTTTGGAAGTGCTTTCTGAGATGCCGAGTTGTTTGGCAATCTCTTGATGTGAATAGCCTTCAATTGCAAAGAGGTTAAAAACGGTACGGTAACCATCTGGCAGCGCTTGGACCAATTTGAGTAGGTCGTCGGCCATGAGTTTTTCCGCACTGAAACTATCGGTAGAAAGTTTGTGGCTGACGTCGTCTATAGAGATGTCGGTCAGGAGTTTTTTGTCTTTGCGAAGTTGGTCAAGGCAGGTATTGACTGCAATTTTTTTGAGCCAACCTTCAAAAGCACCCTCCGATTTGTAGTTGCCAATATTGGCAAATATTTTAACGAAGGTATCTTGCAAGACGTCTTGTGCACGCATTTGGTCTTTCATGTAACGCAAACACACGACGTAAAGCTTTGGGGCATAGATGTCAAACAACGCTTTTTGAGCCTTCGGACGAGCAGCAACACAATCTTGTATGAGTTCTTGATCATCCATCACTCCTTAGCCCTGACGTAATATGTTTTGAAAAAGTTGCATGCGTAAAGCAAGATAGTTTATTTCTTTTAATTTAGTGGCTCAACCTAAAGTCGATTTAAGCCATGCGATTCTTTATTTATATAATTGTCATCCTATTCTATGCAAATTTCCTTTTTGCTCAAAACGCAACAACTATACCTTTTATTGCTGAAATACAACTCAATGACCGCTTGCAGATACAAGTTACAGCTGCTCTCGCCGAAAAAAATGTTAAATCACCGATTACCATTTACAATGGTAAAGAAGTGTATCAGTTGTCCGTAAAAAAAAGGATAGGAGACACCATCGTTTATCAATTCCCCGCACAAGATGCCGAATGGCGAGTTGCTTTTGAAAAGGATTTTTCTGAGGCCAGAGGTTGGTGGATCAACTACAATAAAAAAATTCCGGTTCGATATCCTGTTCACTTGTACATGACGCTTTCAGAAATGATACCAAAACCTGATACCATCTTTCCGGAATTATTCGGTAGATGGAAAGTACTGTTTGAGCCAGGCACGCCAAATGAAGAAGTGTTGGTAGGTGTATTTCAGCAAGAAATGAATGGTCGCATTTTCGGAAGTTTTCTAAGTGAAACCGGCGATTACCGTTATTTGCATGGTTATGCCGCAAATGGAAAATTGCATTTACAGACCTACACCGGTTATTGGGCTTTTGTTGTGGAGGCTCAGATCAATAGCAAAGATGAAATGACAGGTGTATTCTATAGTGGAGGAAAATCAAGCTCTCCTTTTAAAGCAATTAAAGACGAAACAGTCCAACTAAGAGATGAAGCGGAACTGACCTATTTGATCAAACGAGATGAAAGGGTGCTGCTCAACAACCTCATCAAATTGAACGGAAGAAAAACAAATATTGATTTGTCAAAAAATGGACAGGTTACGTTGATTCAGATCATGGGAACATGGTGCCCGAATTGTATCGATGAAACCAACCTTTTAAGAACATTAAAAGAAAGCTACGGACCGAAGGGTTTAGAAATCATAGCGCTGGGCTTTGAAGTGGGTGTGGATACTAAAAAGCAAAGAAGTCGCTTAAAGAAATTTGCCAAGGACTTGGAGGTGAATTACCCGGTTTATTTGGCAGGGACTTCCAGCAAAGAAGCCGCGGCTGCGTATTTCCCGATGTTGAATGGCATTATGAGTTTTCCGACCTCGATTTTAGTTGACCGACAAGGAAAAATAATTGCCATCCATACGGGCTTTAGTGGCCCAGCGACTGGAACAGCTTATACAGAACTCGTAGAGAAATTCAAGCAAGAAATAGAAGGCGCGCTGTATGAATAACAGCTTATCTGCCCATTAAGAACGGATACTTATCGATATTCTTGAGTGCGATGCTGGTGCCACGTGCCACAGCTCTAAGCGGATCTTCTGCAATGTGAACAGGAAGCTTCGTTTTGGCAGAAATACGTTTGTCGAGGCCGCGTAGCATGGAGCCACCACCGGCAAGATAAATTCCGGTTTTGTAAATATCGGCAGAAAGTTCAGGAGGCGTCATTTCAAGTGCACTGAGGATCGCTTCTTCAATTTTAGAAATTGTTTTGTCGAGCGCATGTGCTACTTCTTGGTAAGAAACCATGATTTCTTTAGGAATACCGGTCATGAGGTCACGGCCACGAACAGCAAAATCGGCAGGTGGGTTTTCGAGTTCAGGAAGTGCTGCTCCAACCTCAATTTTAATTTGTTCGGCTGTACGTTCACCAACTAAGATATTGTGTTGGCGGCGCATGTATTCTTCGATGTCGTTGGTGAAGTCATCGCCGGCAATACGGATAGATTTATCACAAACGATACCACCAAGGGCAATAACGGCAATTTCGGAAGTACCACCACCTATATCGATGATCATGTTGCCCATTGGCTCTTCGACGTCAATACCAATACCAATAGCGGCGGCCATTGGTTCGTGGATGAGGTATACTTCTTTTGCACCGGCGTGTTCAGCAGAGTCTTGAACGGCGCGTTTTTCAACTTCGGTAATTCCGGATGGTATACAAATAACCATGCGGAGCGTTGGATTAAATAGGCTGCGTCCAGGATTGATCATTTTGATCATGCCTTTGATCATTTGTTCGGCACTTTGGAAGTCGGCAATAACACCGTCTTTTAACGGACGAACTGTTTCGATCAGTTTGTGCGTTTTACCATGCATTTGTTGTGCCTTTCGTCCGATCGCTACCACCTTACCCGTTTGGATATCTTTGGCTACAATTGAAGGTTCATCGACAACAACTTTGTCGTTCCAAATAATAAGGGTATTTGCCGTACCGAGGTCAATGGCAATTTCCTGTGTAAGAAAGTTAAAAAGGCCCATTTTAAGCGCTTATTGGTTTTTGTAATTTCTTCTTATTCGTAGAAGACGTTCAAAGGTTACGTTTGTAGTCAATATTTATGAAAATAGTTGCAAACGGGTTTAATGTTTGAAATGGCGCACTCCTGTAAAGACCATTTTCATTTGGTTTTCATCGCAGTAAGTAATAGAAAGATCGTCTTTGACAGAGCCACCGGGCTGAATTACGGCGCTGATTCCTTCTAGATGTGCAATTTCAACACAATCAGGGAAAGGGAAAAATGCATCGCTGGACATTACTGCGCCATTAAGGTCAAATCCAAAGCTTTTTGCTTTGTGAATAGCTTGTTTGAGCGCATCTACGCGTGAGGTTTGACCTGTTCCGCTGGCGAGTAACTGACCATTTTTGGCTAGAATAATGGTGTTGGATTTTGTGTGTTTCACTAATTTGTTGGCAAACAAGAGGTCTTCTACTTCTTGAGCAGATGGCGCAAGTTTTGTTTTTACTTCTAAGTTTTCGGCAGTTTCTGAGGCTAAATCGGCATCTTGAACGAGGTAGCCATTGAGGGCGCTGCGCACAAGTGTTTGCGGAAGCGCTACGTCATTTTGAATGAGAATAATGCGGTTCTTTTTAGATTTTAAGAGCTCAAGAGCTTCTGCTGAATATGCAGGTGCGATAAGTACTTCGCAAAATAGTTCGTTGACCAAAGTTGCGGTAGACAGATCCAATTCTGTGTTGGCGATGAGGATGCCTCCAAATGCGCTTACTGGATCGGCTGCGAGTGCGTCTTCATAAGCAGCTTTGAGGGTTGGGCGCGTTGCCAAACCACAAGCATTATTATGTTTTAAGATTGCAAAAGTAGGGCCGTCTTGTTTGTACTCTTGCATGAGGCGAACAGCGGCATCGACATCGAGTAAATTGTTGTAAGAAAGTTCTTTTCCATGCAATTTGGAAAATAAAGCATCGATATCACCGAAGAAAACACCTTTCTGATGTGGGTTTTCGCCGTAGCGAAGTGGCGTTTGTTTTTCTTCGCTGATTTTAAGATTGGTGCTTTGGCCATTCATAAAGTACTGATGGATCATGGTGTCGTAGTGAGAAGACACATGGAAAGCCTCAGCGGCAAAGGCCTGGCGTTGTTCTAAAGTGGTTTGTGCACCTTGTGTGCTGAGGAGCTCGAGGAGTTGTGCATATTGCTTAACGCTCGGAATGATTACTACGTCATTGTAGTTTTTGGCCGCAGCTCTAATTAAGGAGATGCCTCCGATATCAATTTTTTCGATGATGTCTTGATGGTTGGCGCCTGATGCTACGGTTTGTTCAAAAGGATATAGATCGACGATGACTAAGTCAATAGAACCTAATTGATGCTCGGCCATATGGGCTTGATCCGGAGCGAAATCGCGGCGATTGAGTATGCCACCGAAAATGGCAGGATGTAAAGTTTTTACTCGACCACCTAGAATTTCTGGAAATTTGGTAACGTCTTCAACAGCTGTTACTGGAATACCCATTTCTTGAATAAATGCAAGGGTGCCGCCAGTTGATAAAATTTCTACTTGTTGAGCATGTAGTTTTTCTACGATTGGGGCAAGGCCATCTTTGTAAAATACAGAAATGAGGGCGCGTTGAATAGGTTTTTGAATTGTCATAATAAAAAGGAAAGTGCAAAGGTAATGGGTATAATTAAAAAGGCCTGCAATTGCAGGCCTTTTTATTATCGACAGGTAATGAGAAATCTATCCGGAACACATCTCGCATCCATCTGGATCGTCTAGTGAACAAGCAATTGCTGCTTGTTGGTCTTCAACGATTAGAGCAGCTTTTGGCTCTTCTGTAACTGTTTTGTCGACGGTAAATTTGATTGCGTCGGTTGCTGCTTTAGTACGGAGGTAGTACATACCTGTTTTGAGTCCTTTTTCCCAACCGTAGAAGTGCATGGAAGTGAGTTTGCCAAAGTTGGCGTTTTCCATGAAGATATTGAGCGATTGACTTTGACAGATATAGGCACCGCGGTCAGCAGCTTGTTCGATGATGGCCTTTTGTGAGATTTCCCAAGCTGTTTTGTAGAGATCTTTTAAATGCTGCGGAATATCTTGGATGTTTTGAATAGAACCGTTGGCAGCCATGATTTTTTGACGCATGTCTTTGTTCCAAAGTCCTTCGCGAACGAGGTCTTTGAGTAAGTGTTTGTTGACGATAATGAATTCGCCAGACAATACACGACGGGTGTAGATGTTAGAGGTGTATGGTTCAAAACACTCGTTGTTGCCAAGAATTTGAGCAGTTGATGCTGTAGGCATTGGCGCGAGTAATAAGGAGTTGCGCACACCGTGTTTTTTTACTTCGTCTTTGAGAAGATCCCATTCCCAACGGCTTGTAGGCGTTACTCCCCACATGTCGAATTGGAAAACTCCTTTGGATACAGGAGAACCTTTGATTGTTTGGTATGGGCCGTCTACTTTTGCGAGGTCTTTGGATGCTGTCATGGATGCAAAGTAAATGGTTTCAAATACTTCGCGGTTCAGTGCGCGTGCTTCTTCAGATTCAAAAGGGAATCCGAGCATAATGAATGCATCGGCTAAACCTTGAACACCTAAACCAATAGGACGATGACGCATATTGGAGTTACGCGCTTCTTCTACAGGGTAGAAGTTGTTGTCGATGATGCGGTTGAGGTTGAGCGTTGCTTGATACGTTACTTCGAATAGTTTGTTGTGGTCAAAAGTGCCTTCTTCTGTAACGAATTTAGGGAGGGCAAGTGAGGCAAGGTTACATACTGCAACTTCGTCTGGCGCTGTATATTCGATAATTTCGGTACACAAGTTAGATGACTTGATGGTTCCGAGGTTTTGTTGGTTCGATTTTGAATTGGCAGCATCTTTATAAAGCATGTAAGGTGTGCCTGTTTCAATTTGAGATTCGAGGATTTTAAACCAGAGGTCTTGAGCTTTGATGGTTTTACGTCCTTTACCTTCTTGTTCGTATTTGGTGTAAAGTGCTTCGAATTCAGCAGAGTGTGAGTCGGAAAGTCCTGGACATTCGTGCGGACACATGAGGGTCCATTCGCCGTTTTCTTTGACGCGTTTCATGAAAAGGTCTGGAATCCAGAGTGCGTAGAAGAGGTCACGAGCACGTTGTTCTTCTTTACCGTGGTTTTTCTTGAGGTCTAGGAAATCGAAGACGTCGGCATGCCAAGGCTCGATGTAAATAGCAAAAGATCCTTTGCGCTTGCCACCACCTTGGTCTACGTAGCGTGCGGTGTCGTTAAATACGCGTAACATTGGGACAATTCCGTTGGAAGCGCCGTTTGTGCCTTTGATATAAGAACCAGTGGCGCGGATGTCGTGGATAGATAAACCAATGCCGCCAGCAGATTGAGAAATTTGGGCGCAAGACTTGAGTGTGTCGTAGATGCCGCTAATGCTATCTTCTTTCATGGTGAGCAAGAAACAAGATGACATTTGTGGTTTTGGTGTACCTGAATTGAATAGAGTTGGCGTAGCGTGTGTAAACCAACCTTCTGACATTAAATTATAGGTTTTAATGGCAGATTGGATATCCTCTTTGTGAATACCAATAGCGACACGCATTAACATTTGTTGTGGGCGCTCAACGATTT
>JBIIZI010000051.1:0-11996 GCA_044346375.1 Crocinitomicaceae bacterium
ACCCCATTTTTCGCCGAGTTCGGTGGCGTAATGCCATGGTTCATCTGCGTTGATGTCATCTACAATGACAATTGTAATTTCATTGCTTGTTTCTTGCTCGAACGCATCTAGCCTTTGCTCAATTTGCGCTTCGTCTGCTGCACTTAAAATACCGACTTTCGAATAGTTATTTAAAAAGCGGGGAGGTGAAGAAGGGTTAGGATACTGCGCGAAAAGCTGCAGAACGCAGCAGGTGAATGCAACTAAAAAGAAGTGGCTTTTTTTCATCCGAAGCTGATTTGGTTGGGCAACTCATTTTGATCGTTTTCTTGCGGCGGAAAAAATTGTGCAAGCTGGATGCCTGCTTCGGTAATACCTGCACAAAGCCCTTCGGCCAATCGGCCTTCTCTGAAATTGGCCAGCATGAGGTCTCGGGTGCTGTCCCAGAAGTTGTGTCGCACACATGCATTGATGCCTTCGTCGCCAATAATGGCTAGTTTGCGATCTGCGTAAGCAACGTAAATCAGCACCCCATTGCGCGCCGCAGTGGCTTGCATGTCGAGTTGGTCAAAAATATCGATGGCGCGTGCCACGGCGTCGGTTTTACACCTGGCTTCTAAGTGCACGCGCAATTCTCCGCTGGTGGCTGCTTCTGCTGCAGCGATGCAGTCCTGGACCTTTTGTTGTTCGAGATTGCTGAGCATTAAAACTTCACCTTTGGTGTATTCTCTGAGCCTGCAGCAGCTACAAATCCTTCTTTTCTTGGGAATTCTTCGCTGTTCAAGAAAAAGCGCGCAAAGAAGCCGCGGATATGAGTATTGTATTCCTTCACGGATTCATTATAGTGGTCTCTTTCTGTTTTGATGCGGTTTTCGGTGCCTTCTAGCTGTCCTTGAAACTGACTAAAGTTTTCGGTTGAGCGAATTTGTGGATACGCCTCATAAGCTAAATTGATAGCAGTATTGATTTTGCGGCCCATTAGCTCGAGGTCTTGAGGTGTTTTGGCACCGACAATACCTGCGCGCGCTTGGGTCACTTGGGTAAGGATGTCTTTTTCATTTTGAGCGGCGCCTTTTACGGTTTCCAATAGATTTGGAATGAGGTCGGCACGGCGTTGATAGGCAGTTTGCACGTTGGCGAACTTTTCATTGAGCCCTTCTTGAAGGCCCACAGCTTTGTTGTAAAGATTGTAGTATCCTAAGAAGACAAAGAGGAGTAGGGCGCCGATAGCGGCCAAAACGACATAAATTGGTTTCATTTTTTACGGAATTAAGTGTTCGGGTGCTTGGTAGCAAATTGTGTTCCAAGTTACTAAAATGACACATTGTCAGTGTGTTTTTTGCCATTTTTTATTTGTTGATAACTTTTGATTATAAATTAATCATTTTATTGTTTGAATACTAATCAATATTGTTAATTTTGTGGAACCAACCAATCGAACTTTTATTGTTTCACCCTTTAACTGACAGTACCTATGGCTACGCGTCGTTCGATTGTTCATATGGACCTCGACACCTTTTTTGTTTCCTGTGAGCGCCTTCTAGACAGCCGCTTAAATCAAAAACCCATTCTCATTGGTGGCACCAGCGAAAGGGGCGTAGTTGCCTCTTGCAGCTATGAAGCCCGGCGCTTTGGCGTGCGCTCCGGCATGTCCATGAAAATGGCCAAAGAGCGTTGCCCAGAAGCCATCTGCATCAAAGGCAACACCCAGACCTACACCAAGTTCTCTCGCATGGTTACCGAAATCGTTAAAGAAGTTTCTCCGATCTACGAAAAAACCTCCATCGACGAATTCTACATCGACTTCACCGGCATGGATCGCTTTTTTGGCATCTGGACCTACGCCTCTGAGTTGCGCTCGCGCATCATCAAAGAAACCGGCTTGCCCATCTCCTTTGGCTTATCCGAAAACAAAACGGTTTCTAAAGTAGCAACCGGCGAAGCCAAACCCAACAACCAGCTCCATATCAGCTATGGCTTAGAAAAAGACTTTTTGGCACCACTATCCGTTCAAAAAATCCCGATGGTCGGCCCCAAAACCTTTCAAACGCTGTGTAGTTTAGGCGTTAAAAAAATCGGCACCCTCCAAACACTGCCCTTAGAACTCGTCGAACAAGCACTCGGCGAAAACGGCCGCAGCATCTGGACCAAAGCCCAAGGTATCGACAAAAGCGCCGTAGAGCCCTACAACGAGCGCAAATCCATTTCCAACGAGCGCACCTTTCACCAAGACACCATAGACATCGCTAAGCTCAGCGGCATCTTAGCGGCCATGGCCGAAAACCTCACCTTTCAATTGCGCCGCGCTGGCAAACTCACCGGCACTGTTACCGTCAAGATACGCTACGCCGATTTCCAGACCCAAACCCTCCAACAACAAATTGCCTATACCGCCGCAGACCACGAGCTACTCCCATTGGTTCAGGAGCTTTTCAAGCGGCTTTACCAACGGCGCGTGTTGGTGCGTTTGATTGGCTTGCGCTTCAGTTCTCTAGTGGGCGGCGCGCACCAACTGCGGCTCTTCGACCACCAAGACCTTTCCTATCCAGCACTCTACAAAGCCCTAGACAAAATCCGCGAGCGCTACGGCGACCGCGCAGTGTTGCGCGCCATTGGCTTAGAGGCGCGCAGCATTGGCCATTACAACCCGTTCAACGGCGAGCCGCCCATTTTACTGGCCAACCGCAGCACCTAATTCATCTGTAGCACTTTAAATTTCAATGACATGCGTGTACACTCTTGTTTCAGTTTGGGCTACGGTATTCTCAAACCCGAAGAACTCGTTGCTTGGGCCTTGCAACACGGCCACCAACAACTCCTGCTTACCGACATCAACAACACCGGCTCGGGCTTGGCATTTGCCCGCGCTGCCCAAGAGCAAGGGCTCGAGCCTTTGCTTGGGCTCGAGCTCCGCAATGGTTTGCAGCAGGTTGCCACTATTATTGCCCGCAACAACAACGGTTTTCAAGAGCTCAATACCTTCCTGACCCAACACCTGCTTGCTGCAAAACCTTTTGAATGGCCGCTGCCGCCATTTGCCAATTGCTGGGTTTGGTATCCGTTCACCCAACACCCAACGCATTTACAGGCACATGAGTTCATTGCCATTGAAGCCCAGCAAATACTGCAGTGGCAGCGGCAAAAGCGCGCCTTTGCTGCACACAAATATGTTGCAGACATCCCAATGAGCTTTCGCCACAAACGCGACCACAACACCCATCGCTTATTGCGCGCCATCTCCAGCAACTGCTTGCTTTCCAAGTTGCCAACACACGCACAAGCGCCGCCCACAGAACGCCTTTTATCTGCCGTGCAGTGCAGTGCGGCCTTTGCCGCTGAGCCAGAATTGCTCGCCAACACCCAAGCGCTGCTGCGCAACTGCAAAGTATCTTTTGAATTTGGAGAAGCCGCCGCCCCCCAACAACCCCACAGCATTCACGGGTCCAAATCCGCCGACTTACAGCGCGTTAAAGAACTTTGCGCCGAAGGGCTCAGCTACCGCTACAATACCATCACCGACGAAATCATCGCGCGCATCGAGATGGAAATCGACGTCATTGCCGAAAAAAACTACCTTTCTTACTTTCTCATTACCCACGACTTCACTTCCTATGCGCGTTCAAAAGGTTATTTTTATGTGGGGCGGGGCAGTGGCGCCAACAGCATTGTAGCCTACCTCTTGCGCATCACCGACGTCGACCCACTAGAACTCGACCTCTATTTTGAGCGCTTTATCAATCTCTACCGCAAAAACCCGCCCGACTTCGACATCGACTTCTCTTGGCGAGACCGCGACGACGTCGTCCGCTATATTTTTGAACGCTACCCCAATGCTGCATGGCTCTGCACCTACAGCACCTTTCAATACCGCGCCTGTATTCACGAGCTCAGCAAAGTATTTGGCCTGCCGGCCGACACAAGCAAAATGCTGAGTAGGGGAAAGGGGAGTCTTGCCGAATTCGCAGAACTAGGCGCGCTTATTTTGCGCTATGCCAAATACATTGAGGGTTTACCTTCGCACCTCAGTGTGCACGCAGGCGGCATCGTCATTAGCGAAAGACCCTTGACTGCCTTTGCAGCTTGTTTTTTGCCGCCAAAAGGCTATCCCTGCACGCAGTTCTCTATGCTAGAAGCCGAAGATGTCGGGCTTTATAAATTCGATGTTTTAAGCCAGCGCGGTTTAGGCAAAATTTCCGAAGCCCTGCAAATTATAGCGCAGGTTTACCCCGAAGAAAAGCCCCACGACATCCACGACATCCACTTTCTCAAACAAGACCCTCAAATTGCCAAATTCTTAAAAAAAGGCTGGGCATTAGGTTGTTTTTATGTAGAGTCGCCCGCTATGCGCATGCTCCTGATCAAACTCCAAGTAGACAACTACCTCGCGCTGGTAGCGGCAAGCTCTATCATTAGACCAGGCGTATCGCAGTCGGGCATGATGCGCGAATACATCTTGCGCCACCGCAATCCGGAGCGGCGCCAAGAAATCCACCCCTTACTACTCGCCATTATGCCCGACACCTACGGCGTTATGGTCTATCAAGAAGACGTCATTAAAGTTGCACATTATTTAGCGGGGCTGAGTTTGGCCGAGGCAGATGTCTTGCGCCGAGGCATGTCGGGCAAATTCAGATCTAGATCCGAATTTTTGCGCGTTCAAGAAAGCTTTATGGCTTCTTGTATTCAAAGAGGGTACGAGGCTCAATTTGCAAGCAGCATTTGGAAGCAAATCGAAAGCTTTGCAGGCTACGCGTTTTCCAAAGGACATTCTGCTTCCTATGCTGTAGAGAGCTACCAAAGTTTGTACCTCAAAGCACACTACCCGCTGGCGTATCTAACTGCCTGCATCAACAACTTCGGCGGCTATTACCGCACTGAAATCTACGTCCACGAAGCACGGCGCTTTGGTGCACAAATTGAAGCGCCTTGCATCAATGAGGGTGCTTATAGCTGCGTGCTAAAAGAAAAACGCCTGATCCTCGGTTTCAATTTAGTAGCGGGCATTGAAGTCGTGCTCACCGAGCAAATACTTATCGAACGCAGCCAAAATGGCGTTTTCACCAGCCTTGAAAATCTCTTGAAAAGAATTTACATTCCGCTCGAGCAGCTCAGTATCCTGATCCGTATTGGGGCTTTGCGCAGTTTTGAACAACCAAGAAAGGCACTGCTATGGCAGGCCCATTTTTACCACAACAAACAACTCAGGCCACAGCCAAAACAAGAATTATTTGAAGTAAAGCAACATACACAACACTTGCCTGAGCTAGAAGAACACCCACTAGAAATCACTTTCGAGCAATTTGAACTCTTGGGTTTTCCGCTCTGCGACCCTTTCTCACTCTTAGCACAACCTTTGCCTAGCTTCTTCATTTTGGCAAATGATTTCCCAAAGTATGTCAACCAACACATCAACACTTTTGGCTATTTAGTGAGCATCAAGCAAACCAAAACCAACAAAGGCGACACCATGTGTTTTGGCACCTTTCTCGATCCATCCGGAGACTTCCTCGACACCGTTCATTTCCCGCAAATTACAGCGCTTTATCCCTTTTACGGCAAAGGTGTTTACCGCATTACCGGAAAAATAACAGAGGAATTTTCTTACTTTACCTTAGAAGTAACTACCCTAGAAAAACTAGCTTTTGCCGAAGACGTCCGTTTGGCATTATAACACCCGAACCCCAGCTGTTAATTTGATTTGCTCCACACTAGGAAGCTCCTTATAAAGCGCTTCATACCCTGAAAAAACCGGAGTTAAGCAATTCACATCAAAATCAGACTTTGCCAACACCAACAAACAACCTCCAAAGCCACCACCCATCATGCGCGCACCTAAAACACCTGAATTGAGTAGCAACTGACTTTGTAGATGATCCATTTCCTCACAACTCACTTCATATAAATCGCGAAGGCCCTCGTGTGTCTGATTCAGACAAACTCCAAGAGCTTGATAATGTTCTTTCAATAAACTTGAATCATCGAGGTCATCCAAAATGTCAAGAGCTAATTTCTGAACCTGCTGAACCCGACTCATTTCATCGATTACGTAGCGCAAACGATTTTGGGTGCTTTGATCAAGATGGGTAAACAAAACTTGTAATTGAGACGCATTAATAGCTCTCCAGCTTTTTAAATCGGGAAAGAAATCCTGGGCAAGGAGCCATGCAGACTCAAGCTGCGCGCGTCTGTCGTTGTAAGCCGATTCCGCTAGGTTGTGCTTTACTTTTGAATCGATCAAAAAGAGTTGAACCCCAAGCAAAGGCAATTGAAATGCTTCAATTTCCTGACTCAAGCAATCAAAGGCTAGCAAATGTGCTTCTTTTCCAAATAAAGAAGCTACTTGGTCCATTAAACCGCATTGAACGCCTGCATAACGGTGCTCAGTTTGTTGGGCAAGCAAAGCCAGTTCCTTTCGGGTTTTGCCCAAACCAAACCATTCATTGAGACCAAAAGCCAAACCGCAACAAAGCGCCGCTGAAGAAGAAAGCCCTGCACCAATTGGAATGTTGCTTTTGAAACGAATGCGCACGCCACTGAAGGAGGAAAAAAAAGAGGAGGAAGAGGAAGATTTTGAAGAAGATGTAGCACATAACATCTCATCCGAAAACAAAAGCATGAAAACACCCTTCACATAAGACTTCCAACCAACTGTTTGTATTGCATTTAATTGAGAAAGCTCAAAGACCCAACTTTCATTTAGGTCTATGGCCTCCATTGAGACTTGACCAGTTGCTAACTCCTCAAATTCAAATTCGAAACAACGGTCAATAGCAGCAGGTAGCACAATGCCGTGGTTGTAGTCGAGGTGTTCGCCTAGTAAATTGATGCGCCCTGGGGCTTGAATGACCATTTTTCTCATGGCTTCCAAATGAGTTGATCCGATAGACCCAAGGCCGTCAGAGAAACTTTGATCATGATGTCGTGCTTTGGAGCTTCGGTGCGCAGTAATGCACTGGCAATACCTGCCTCCATGGCTTGAATCGAAGGACACATGAGGCCTGCATCTTGGGCCTGAACACTGAATGTTACTTTGTAGTCATTGGTTGGAACAACAGTACCATTGGCATCGAGCAGCTTGGCACGTACAAAAATGAGGTCGGCTTTTGCAGTATCAATTCCATGTTGAAGTGTATCCAATTCTAGGATGATTCGAACTGGTTTTCCTGGTGTTTGAACCTGATCTGAGGCTGCTCTAACTTGACGTTTGAAGCCTCTAGCAACAAGCTTTCCGGATTCAAAAGCAGGGATTTCAAATTGAAAAGGTGGGTGCGGTAAATAATTGGAGGCCTGATCAGGGCTTGCTGTTTTTTTAAGGATGCTTTTGTCATTTAAGAACAACTCTACTTGGTCGCAATTGGAGTAGACCGTTACGGTTGTTGGCGATAACGCAGTCCAATTAGTGGCAATTTTGACATAAGGTTCTTTAGTGGCGTCGAGCAACTGACTTTTATAGAAACCTACAGCGTACTTTGGCAAACGCGTAATGTCGTAGATTCCAGAAGCTTCTAGGTCAGGACTGTATCCGCGGTTGTAGTCAAAACAAACCCAATTGGCTTCTCCAATGCTATTTGCACCCTTGCGGTTGGAGTTTGAGGCTTCTTGAAAATTGAAGGCTTGTTGTAGCAATGCTTTTTCTGAAGCACCGCGCAAATGTCGGGAGTTTCTTTCCGTCGGTGCCAAATCGGCAAACTGCGTTTGATTGAAGCCCGCATTTTGTGCGTAATATTCCCAGTCGCCATATTCGGCAATGAACAGCGCCTTTGCTTTATGCTTGTAGTTAGCCCAGTAGTCGGGAGCCTTGGCGTGCTGTCGGGCAGGGATAAACACATCGTAACTCGGGTGATCTAGCCAACCAGCAGAAAAACCATTGGAGCCGATTTGCGCTTTTAAAATGCGGTTCATATCCAGCATGAATTCCTCTGGCATGGCGGTTTCATTGAGTGAGTTTTCCCAAAAAATGACACTAGGGTGGTTGCGGTCTCTAAAAGTCAAAGCATGTAGGTCATTTGTACATCTTTGCGTAAAAATCGATGAAGTATTGAAATATTGCCAACCAGGAATAGCATCCATGACAATGATACCTAGTTCGTCGCAGGCCTCATAAAATGCTGGTGCTTGCGGATAATGCGAAAGTCGGACAAAATTAAAACCTGCATCTTTGATCAGTTGCGCATCGCGCTTTTGTGCGTTGTCAGGAACTGCATTGCCCACGTACGGATACTCCTGATGTCTGTTGGTGCCATTCAAAAAAAGTTTGGTGCCATTCAAGTAAAAACCGTCAGCCTTCAATTCAGGCTTGCGAATACCCACTTTTAAAACTTGCCTTGCAATGGTGTCTTGTGCATAAATGACAGCAATCTTTAAATCATAGAGATTCGGATCAGTTGGCGACCACAATTGAGGTGTTTTCAGGTTGAGTTTACCGGTATAGGAAATCACATTTGTAGAATCAGTGAATGATGTATTGGTCAGTGTGAATGTAAGCTCTCCCAATCTTGCCAGAACTTGCAGCGGTAAGATGATCCAATCAGGTTGACAATTTAATTCGAAATCAAGTTGAAGTGTTGCAGATGAAGGATTGGCATCTATGGTTTGAAAATAAGGATATTGGATTTGAACACCACCTACTTCTTCTAACCACACATTGCGGTAAATGCCGGCATGGTAATAAAAATCGAGGTCTTTGATGGGTTTACCTGGAGGAATAGTGGGGTCTTCTCGGTTGTCTAAAAATACTTCAAGTACATTTGCTGAATCTCGCAGTTCTTCGCTTAAGTCCACTTCAAAAGGCAAGTAACC
Organism: Crocinitomicaceae bacterium; assembly: GCA_044346375.1. Lineage (GTDB taxonomy): Bacteria > Bacteroidota > Bacteroidia > Flavobacteriales_D > Crocinitomicaceae > UBA952. The sequence goes on from JBIIZI010000051.1 coordinate 8,779, forward strand.
ACCCACATGGCTACCGATGGTTTGGCCATTCAAGGCAACGCTTGCCGTATGCATGGCACCTTCAAAATGAAGCACTAGACGTCTGCCTTCTGGCAACTTATAATCGAATCTTTTGCGGTAAACGACTTCTCCAATAAACTGACCGTTCATCACCAGAGGTTCTAATTTGGGTGAATGTGGCAAAGAAACAATCGAAACGGGGTCGGAGGGTTTCAATTGAAATTCCCAGTTATCATTGAAAAGGGTACGCTGAAGTTGACCGAAGGAAATTGAACAAAGATGTATGAAAAGAAAGGAAAAAAGAAGATTTTTCATTAGCGTCAAGGAATGAGCTTAGTATAAAAATGCGTCGAGGGCAGGAGAGGGGCGGCCGTTGTCTTGCCAGCAATTGAGTTGGTAACCGCTCCACGGTTTAGCGCCTTGTGGTTCCCAATAAAAAACTCCTAAACATTGGTTGTTTGGAACGTCTAAGGCTGCTCCGATTGTAGCAATGAGCATATCTTTAGTGTTGTCTACTTGCCAGTAATCGCCGCCAACTTCTACAATCATGACGGGTTTGTTGTAGCGGGTTACCATGTCTTGTAGGTTGTTGCCAAGATCGGCAATTGTGACGGTGTAATCTGTACCTAACCAATGCGGGTAGTACGAGGCCCCGATGATGTCAAATTGCGCTCCGTTTTGTTGCATAAGGTCAAAAAACCAACGGAAACGGGCGTTGTCGTTGCCTTGATCGATGTGCACAATTGTTTGAATAGTGGTGTCGATGTCTTTCACCGCCTGATGACCTTTATTGATGAGCTGCGCCAATTGCTGCGGGTTGTCTATATGCCCTGATGGCCAAAGCATGCCACTCGGAATTTCGTTGCCAATTTGCACCCATTTTGGCGTAACACCTGCTTGTTTGAGCAAATTGAGCGTGTATTGTGTGTGGGTATAAAGTGAATCTTGCAAGGCAGCAAAAGATACATTGGCCCATGTAGCGGGTTTGGTTTGGTGCGCGGGGTCGGCCCAGGTATCGGAATAATGGAAGTCTATCATGACATCAAGGCCTTTTTCTTTGGCGCGCGCAGCCATTTGCGCTGTTTCAGCAGGGCTGCAGTGGCCGCTGATTTTATCGCTACTCGGGTGCACAAATACCCGCAAACGCACCGCATTGATTCCACGGGCCATGAGTAAATCAAGACAATCGGCCGGATTTCCGTTTTCGTCATAAAAGACATAGCCTGTAGCTTCCATTTGCGCTAGCCAACTGATGTCCGCACCCTTGAAAAAAGAGGTGACTGCCGGAGGTGTGGGTGGCTTGGGTTTTGGTTTTTCTTTGCAAGCGAATAAAGACAGCGATGCAAAGAGTAAAACGAACAGGTGAAATTGCTTGGTCATTGTTTAAATTGAATGGTGAGCGAATTGATTTTTGCTTGGCCTTTGGACAGATAAATATCACTAAAATTCTCTTGATTGGGCGCGTCGGGCTCTGCTTGTTGCTCCAAACAAATGCCCGAGTACTGATGATATACCTGACCTTCCTTTCCTTGAAAAGCAACCTCGCCACCGATATAAACCTGAAAAACAGGCTGATTCGTCGAAAACTGTAACTGAAAGCCATCTGCGGCAATTAATCGAGCCTGTTGCTTTTTTTTATTTAAAACAAAAGCAGTGTCTACATAAGGATAATGATCAAACTCAGACAGCAGTAGGGGTTCATTCGGGTCACTATTTTCCGAGGTTTTTAAAAGTACACCAGAAGGTAGTTTTTCTCGATTGAGTTCTAAGTATTCTTCAGCAAAGACAATAGTTTGCGCATCTAAAACACTGCCTTGATGTCCATTCGGATTGAAATATCCATGCTGCGTTGGGTTGGCAATGGTATCCTCCAATGCTATGGTTTCAATTTGAATTTGAATTTCCATTTCCATCAGGGTATACGTAACTTGACAATTCAAGCGCCCGGGTAAATTAAATTTCTCTTTTTCTTCGAGTTCGAAAGTAACACTTGGATACGGTGCATGCGCTATACTTTTGACTTTCCAGTTGTGATTTGAAAAACAATTGCGGCCTCCATGAAGTAAATTGGAGCCTTCATTGGGTTCAAATGACCAACTACCATCTTTCCAAGGCATGCTTGCCCGACCTAAGCGACCAGCTATTGGCCCAACTAAACTGCCCATGTAGGCATTACCAGAAAAATCAAACGTTTTCTGATAGGTACTCCAATCCGGATAACCTAAAACAACATCTCTTTTTGAATAACCCGAAACATCGATTGTAAAGGACTGAAGGGTAGCACCAAAAGACAACAAACTCAATTTAGCAAATCGATTTGACAAAACCACATGATAAACCTTTTGTCCATCTAGCGACGCTTCTAAATCGATGATTTCAGCTTGGTTCATGCATTTATTTTTGCAGCCAATTCTTAAACAAACCGTGCCACTTCGGTAAAAAAGCACCCATTAATGGCACCAAAACAAGCGTAAGGGTAAGTGTTTTGAGTAACTGATGCCAATCTTTCATCAAAGGAAAAAGAATAAAAAAGAGGACATTAATGAGTGGATAAATGAAAAGCCATGTCAGCAACATGAGTTTCCATTTGGGTGCTTGTTTTTGATTCATTTTCAAATATAAGAAGAGAAGTTGATTTGATAAATATTAATTTAGCACATGCAAGTATGTGTTTACTGTGCCTCAAGTGGGCATATCCATTCCGATTATTTTAAAGCGACCTCGCAATTGGCGCATTTGTTGGCCAATAACGAGGTAAAAGTTGTTTTTGGCGGCGGTTCGTCAGGGCTTATGGGTCAATTAGCCGATAGCGTGTTGGCCGCCGGCGGACAAATCAAAGGCATCATGCCGCAATTCATGAATGAAGTCGAATGGGGGCATAAAGGGGTATCCGATTTTGTTTATACCCAGACGATGCACGAACGCAAAGCCAAGTTTTTAGAAGGCACAGACGCCCTTATCGCTTTACCCGGCGGTCCCGGAACATTTGAAGAACTTTTTGAGGCCATTACACTTAAAAAGCTTGCGCAGTTCACCAAACCAATTGTCATCCTGAACACACGTGGCTATTTCGATGCCTTTCATTTACTCATGCAAAAAGCGGTAGAAGAAAGATTTATGCCAGATGAATTAAAACATTTATTTACAATTGTCGACACGCCAGAACAAGTACTTCCTGCCATTCACAATGCGCATGCCTGGAACAAAGAACTCCGCGA
>JBIIZI010000052.1:0-11945 GCA_044346375.1 Crocinitomicaceae bacterium
TTGCCCTCTTGTTATTAGGAAACAACGTCGCACTAGTTGTTTACGGTATTGCAGCGGGTGCCCAACTCAGCCCCTGGCTAGAACAAATGGGCGTACAAGACCAAGGCCTCCTATTGGTCTTACAAACAGTACTTTCCACCTTGTTGGTCCTGATTACCGCCGAATTCCTACCCAAAGCTTTGGTGCAACTCAACCCAAACAAAGCACTCGACCTCGGCCTTTATGCCTTACTGATATTGTATGTTATACTATATCTCCCGACCCAAATGATTGTCCTGATCAGCACGGGTTTCTTGAAATTAATCGGTGTAGAAAAAGAAGAACAACGTGTTTTTTCTAAAGTAGACCTCGAAAACTACGTAGACGAATTGAGTGCCAATTTAACCGACGAAGAAGAATTAGGCAACGACATGCTCCTATTGCGCAACGCCCTAGATTTCTCAAAGGTAAAAGCCCGAGACTGCATGATTCCCCGACCTGAAATCATTGCCGTAGACATCCAAGACCCAATTGCAGACGCCAAAGCACTCATGACCACCAAAGGATTGTCCAAACTCATTATCTACCGCGACGACATCGACAACATCATTGGCTATATCCATTCCTTCGACTTGTTCAAAAGGCCCGCTTCTATCAAGCAAATCCTGAAGCCCATTTCGTTTGTCCCGACAGTCATGAGCGGCAAAGAATTACTCGAAAAATTCACAAATCAGGTAGGGAATTTTGCAGTTGTGACCGATGAATACGGCGGTACAGCAGGCATTATAACCCTAGAAGACGTCATTGAAGAAATCTTTGGCGAAATCCAAGACGAACACGACAAAGAAGCCCTTACCGAGCAACAAATTTCGCCAAGCGAATTTTTATTTTCTGCGCGCATCGACATCGATTACCTCAATGAAACCTACGGCTTTGATCTAACGGAGTCAGATTCTTACGATACGCTTGCCGGCTTGATTTTAGCTCAACTCGAAAGACTTCCTGCAGAAGGAGACGAAGTACAGGTAAACCAATACAAACTCATTATCGAAAAAATGAGTGAACGCCGAATTGAAACCATCCGCTTTTACCATGTCGATAACTAAGGAAGCACCGCTGCTCAATGACTTCGATGCCATCATTTTTGACATGGATGGTGTGCTCATCGATTCAGAACCGCTCTGGAAAATTGCCATGGAATTTGTTTTTGGTCAATATGGCTCCACTTTAACGCAGCAAGATTTTCAGAAAACTGTGGGCTTGCGCATCGACGAAGTCATTGCTTTTTGGAATGCCCACGAAAACTGGGGTCTTTCCGACCTACAGCATGTCGAAAAACAAATCATCGACAAACTCATTGCACTCATTGAACTGGATCCACAACCACTTACAGGCGTGCTGGACACACTTGCATTTTTAAAGAGTCAGGGCAAGCAAATAGGACTCGCCACCTCTTCGTCCCAAAGACTCATCACCACAGTGCTTGATTCACTGGGCATCAAACACTTTTTTGATTTTGCCTATTCAGCTGAATTCGAAGCCTATGGGAAACCTCATCCGGGCGTTTATATCAAAGTTGCAGACCAACTGCAAGTGCAAGCACAAAGATGCTTGGTCATTGAAGACTCCTTTAATGGTGTTATTGCTGGTTTGGCTGCCAAAATGAAAGTGTGCTGTATTCCAGAAAAAACACACTTCTCCAATCCAAAACTTGCCGTTGCCCACTTCGAATTTACGGATCTACACCAATTACTTGATACCTGGCGTTAACACGGCCCGCACAAATTGTTATTTTTGTAGCTCATGGAAGATTCATTCGACTACAGAGAAGAAGCCAACGTTCCGAACGAACAAGAGCTCGATAAAGTCCTGCGCCCAAAATCACTACAAGATTTTGCGGGTCAGCCTGCTGTAGTTGAAAATTTAGAGGTCTTTGTGCGCGCTGCTCAATTGCGCAACGAACCACTTGACCACGTTTTACTGCACGGCCCTCCTGGCCTAGGAAAGACCACTCTTGCCAACATTATTGCCAACGAACTTGGCGTCGGATTTAAAATCACCTCAGGCCCCGTCCTAGACAAAGCTGGCGACCTCGCTGGCTTGCTCACTAATTTAGGTGAAGGCGACGTCCTATTCATAGACGAAATTCACCGCCTGAGCCCAGTTATCGAAGAGTATTTGTATTCGGCCATGGAAGACTACGTAATCGACATCATGCTCGATTCCGGGGCCAACGCGCGCAGCATACAAATCAACCTGAATCCTTTTACGCTCATTGGAGCCACTACCCGCTCTGGTTTGCTTACTTCGCCGCTGCGCGCCCGTTTTGGGATCAATGCACGGCTCGAATACTACGACTCCAAAACCCTTACTTCAATTGTAGAACGCTCGGCTTCTCTGCTCCACATCGGCATTGAAGAAACCGCTGCCTTCAAAATTGCAAGCCGCAGCCGAGGCACGCCGCGTATTGCCAATGCCTTGCTCAGACGCGTGCGCGATTTTGCGCAAATCAAAGGCAGTGGCCACATTGACGACGACATCACCGAAATTGCCCTCAAAGCCCTCAACGTAGACGCCAACGGCCTCGACGAAATGGACATCCGCATTCTCAAAGTACTCATTGACAAATTCAATGGCGGCCCTGTTGGGCTCAGCACCATTGCTACGGCCATCGGTGAAAACGCAGGTACTTTAGAAGAAGTTTACGAACCCTTCTTGATCCAGGAAGGCTTCTTAATGCGCACACCGCGCGGGCGAAAAGCCACCGAAAAAAGCTATAAGCACCTCGGCAAAGACCTCGGTTGGGCGCAAGGTGGTTTGTTCTGACATGAAACACGATGCCTACAAAGCAACGATCATCAACGCAGCCAAGGCGCTGGGTTTTTTCCATATAGGCTTTTCGCAAGCAGGCTTTCTCGAAGAAGAAGCTCCTCGGCTAGAGCACTGGCTGCAACAAAACTACCACGGCAAAATGGCTTATATGGCCAATCATTTCGATAAGCGTTTGGATCCGCGCTTGCTCGAGCCCGGTACCAAAACCATCATTTCCTTGTTGCTCAATTATTTCCCCGAACAAACTCAACAAGACCCCAACGCACCACAAATTGCCAAGTATGCATATGGTCAAGATTACCATTACGTCATTAAAGACAAATTAAAAGAATTGCTTTTTACGCTTCGCGAAGAAATCGGCGACATCCAGGGTCGGGCTTTCGTAGATTCCGCACCGGTCATGGACAAAGTTTGGGCTCAAAAAGCTGGCCTTGGCTGGATGGGCAAAAACACCAACCTCATCGACCCAAAAAACGGTAGCTTCTTTTTTATTGCGGAATTATTCGTCGATTTAGAAATCAGCCCAGACGGACCCATCAAAGATTATTGTGGCACTTGCACGCGCTGTACCGACGCCTGCCCAACCGACGCTTTGGCCACACCCTATCTCATAGACGCCTCCAAATGCATTTCTTACCTCACAATAGAACTCAAAGATGCCGACCTTCCATCTGCGTTCAAAGGCAAAATGGAAAACTGGGCTTTTGGCTGTGATATTTGTCAGGATGTATGCCCCTGGAACCGTTTTTCTAAAGTTCAAAAAGAGGACGCTTTTGAACCGCATCCAGCATTTTTAAACTTGTCAACTTCCGAATGGGAGTCTCTTACGGAAGAAACATTTCAAATGCTCTTTGGCAAAAGCGCACTGAAAAGAACCAAGTTCACAGGCTTGAAAAGAAACATACAGTTCCTAAAAAAGGAATATTAGACGTATTTTGAAAACCCTTAGTGCTTACCTTTGTTAGACTACTGAAAAGTAAATTTGAGTAATACATATGACACAAAATAGAGAAGCCATTATCATTGGCGCAGGATTAGTTGGTTCGCTTTGGGCGGTTTATTTAGCTAAAGCGGGTTACAAAGTCACCATCTTTGAACGCCGACCAGATATCCGAAAAGCAGAAATAAGTGCTGGAAAGTCCATTAACTTGGCGCTCTCTGTTCGCGGCTGGACAGCCCTAGATGCCGTTGGTGTAGGCGACGAAATCCGTAAAATTGCCATTCCGATGCACGGCCGCATGATGCACGACCTCAGCGGGAAGCTTACTTACCAACAATACGGACAAGAAGGACAAGCTATTTTTTCGGTATCGAGAGGCAGTGTCAATGCCAAAATGATGGACATCGCCGAAACACATGGCAATGCCACTATTCACTACCAAACCGAATGTTTAAAAGTAGACCTCGACAACGCCATTGCGTACTTGCGCAATACCCAAAGTGGCGAAACATTTGAAGCAAAAGCCGACGTTATTTTTGCTGCCGATGGTGCGTTTAGCGCAGTTCGCTACAACTCCATGCAAAAATTGAATCGTTTTCAGTATAGCCAAAACTACATTGCCGATGGCTACCGCGAAATTCTACTGCCTGCTTTACCAGATGGCAGCTACCCTATGGACAAAAACGCGCTGCATATTTGGCCACGCGGGCGCTTCATGATGATCGCCTTGGCCAATGAAGACGGCTCCTTCACTTGCACCCTGTTCATGCCGCACGAAAACCACGAGTTCGCCTTTGACAAACTCCACACCAAAGCCGACGTCGACCGCTTTTTCAGAACCATCTTCCCTGACTTCCACGACATGATGCCAGACATCGCAGACAAATGGGAAGACCACCCACTTTCAAACCTAGCCATTATTCGTTGCTATCCTTGGGCTGCGGGCAAGGTTGGCTTAATGGGCGATGCAGCTCATGCTACCGTTCCTTTCTATGGTCAGGGCATGAACGCTGGTTTTGAAGACTGTCGTGTACTCAATGAGCTCATGCTCAAGCACAACCACGACTGGGATGCCATTTGGGCCGAATACAGCCCACTGCGCAAACCAAATGGCGACGCACTACAAGACCTTTCCCTCGACAACTACATCGAAATGCGCGACCTCGTTGCAGATCCTTCCTTCTTATTGCGCAAAAAAATAGAAGCTAAATTCAACAAGTTGTATCCAAATAAATGGTTGCCGTTGTATAGCCAGGTCACGTTCAGTAACATTCCTTACTCAGTAGCCTACGAACAAGGTAAAAAACAACGCAGCATCATGGACGACATCATGGCCCAGCCACATATCGAAACAAACTGGGACACCCCTGAAGTCATGCAAGCCATCTTAGACCAATGCAGTTCATTTAATTTTCAAACATGAGAATACTCCTCCTCTTTTTATGCAGTTCGACACTCCTCTTTGGGCAGGGCGGTTTTGAAAAATCAAAGAAAAAAGGCAACGACTACCTCCAGGTAAGAAACCACGGTTACCAATTTTCGTTGGGGCCCACCTATTCTTTTGTGAATCAGCCACTCAGAGGCGACCTTCTCATCAATCAGGTAGACCGCGGCGACTACACCATTACGCCAGAAGCAAAACTTGGTTTTTATGCAGAGTTTGGTCTTGCACATTTTCCGAAATGGAAAGGCACCCCTATCAAAGCCTTAGGAAAGAGTCGTATTATGGATTATTTTGATTGGGGAATTGGCTACCGTCAGCTCAATGCTTTGGAAACAACCTTACTCGAAAACCAAAACGATTTAGGCGAAATTTACAGCACAAGTACCGGTGAAGGCCAAATGCGCACAGGTTATCTTTACGGGAGCATTCGCGCGCATTCGCTCATTTATTTTGGTAAAAAAGTGGTGGTGAAGGTGCGCAAACACTTCCTCGATCAAAGTCTGGGGATGAACTACGACCTTCAGCTGAGAGCAGATACACTCGGTTACCAAAATCTTTTTACTGCTCACCCAGTGCCTCAGTTGTTTCAACCGAATTTAGCTGCCGGAATGTTGCAATTCAATTACCAAATCGGGATTGGTATTCGCCTCAATAAAGCTTGGATATTAATTCCTGGCGTTTCAGTTCCAATTGTTACATTAGCTCCATGGCAGGGCTTCAATGCAAATGTGCATTGGTTCAGCTCTACATATTGGCCTATTCAGGCACAATTTAAGGTGATCAAATTATTTGAAGCGCCACCCAAATGCGGCGTATACAGCACACCAGAAGACAGAGAAATGGAAAAGCAATACCGAATGGAAAACTAGTTCAAACTAGGAAATCCAGATCGGGATAACTTTCTTTGGAAGGCGTTTGCGCAATCTTTTGAGCACGGAATCGCGGTCCGAGACGTTCCCGCAGCGCAATACTTGTCTTGAAACGAGCTTGCCATTGCGGTAAATAGAAAACTCAAAAGAAACAGAAGTAGCTTCGTCTCTATAAATCTGATAAATACTGGTTGTCTCGAGGAGTTCGGCTAAAGTTTGGGTATCGTCACTGGGTTTAAAAGTGCGGTCGTAGCCGCGTACATTGACCACCAAATAGGTATCGAAACCTTTCTGAACTAAAATTTGCTGAATAGAATCATTCAACAAGTGTTGCGGATCCTCGCCTTGCTTCAGGACGTTCATGACCGGAAGCGCTTTAATTTGATACCCTTTTAAGATATCTGTCATGAGGGCCTGCATGGCGTAGCGGTCTTCTTCTTTGTCAAATTGAGTGATCACAACTGCGTTGGTCAGCTTGACAGCCTGGGCACTAACGAGATGTGTGAGGAAAGCCAAGCCAAAAAATACGAGATACTTCATGTACTAAGTTAAAAAACTTCAGCAGCAATTTGCTTCACTGAGGTTGAATTGGACATTGTGTAATAATGGATGCAAGGTGCGCCTGCTGCTTTTAATTCTTTAGACTGTGCGATTCCCCACTCAATACCAAGTGCTTCTACCTGTGCATTGGTGGTGCATTTGAGCAATTCTTTGGAAAGTTCTGTCGGGTAATCTATGTGAAAGAACTTGGGCAGAAAACTAATATGTGCCATGGACTTGATGGGCTTGAGACCCGGAATAATCGGAACGGTAATTCCTGCGGCTCTGCACGCTGCAACGAAGTCGAAATATTTTTGATTGTCAAAAAACATTTGGGTCACTAAATAGCTTGCACCTGCATCTACCTTTGCTTTCAGGTATTGAAGGTCGGTTTCTAAGTTCATGGCTTCAAAATGCTTTTCTGGGTAGGCCGCTGCACCAATACAAAAATTGGTAGGGTCTTGGCCTTGGCCTTCTGTAAAATAAGCGCCGGTATTCATGCCATTAACTTGCTCAATGAGCTCCACGGCATAAGCGTGTCCTTCGGGATGCGCTCTAAAATTGGCTTCGGACTTAACGGCATCGCCGCGCAAGGCCAAAACGTTATCGATTCCTAAAAAATGAAGGTCGATGAGTGCGTTTTCGGTTTCTTCTTTGCTGAAACCACCACAAATAAGATGTGGAATGGCATCGACGTCGTATTTATGCATGATGGCAGCACAGATACCTACCGTACCTGGACGCTTGCGCACTGCTTTTTTCTCCAAAAGACCGTGTTCGCGCTCGATGTAGATGAATTCTTCGCGGTGGTAGGTCACGTTGATAAACTTCGGTTTGAATTCCATGAGCGGATCAATACCGGCGTAAATGGAGGCGATACTTTTACCTTTCAATGGAGGTAGAATTTCAAACGAAAAAAGTGTGTCTTTGGCTGCTGCCAAGTGATCTGTAACCTTCATAATTTTAATTAGCGTACAAAGATAAGCGATTGCTAAAAGAATATACGTTTTATAGACGATCTAAAGCCGAAATAATAACTTTCACGGCTAAATCCCATTCTTGCTGTGTTAAATTTAGAGGCGGCGACAACCTAAAACTATAAGGATGAGACAAAAACCAAAAAGTAATGAGCCCTTGTTCTAAGCAAGTATTGACCACTTTTTCTACTTCATCAGCGCTCGTGAGATCAAAAGCAAACATGGCACCTACTCTTCTATGTGCTTGCACTGCCGGATGCGCTGCAATTTGTGCTGCAAAAGTAGCAGCGCGTTGCTCCAACTGCGCCCAGTCGATTTCGGTGCGCAAAACCTGAACGGTTGCAGCAGCTGCGGCACACACCATTGGGTGCCCCCCAAAGGTGGTGATGTGCCCGAGCATAGGCGCATGCGTAAATTGGTTCAAGTGCTGCTGCGCAGCTACAAGTGCACCAATTGGCATGCCGCCACCAAGCGCCTTGCCGAGTGTGAGTACATCTGGCACAACTCCGAATTGTTCGAAGGCAAACAGTGTGCCGGTGCGGCCCATGCCGCATTGGATTTCATCAAAAATGAGCAAGGCGCCCACTTCGGTGCAGCGTGCGCGCAGCGCCTGCAGAAAGGCGACCGAAGGCCGCCGCACCCCAGCATCGCCCTGAACGGTCTCGATGATCACGCCTGCCGTGCGGGTAGTGATTTGAGAAAGCGCAGCGATTTCGTTGTGCGCTAAAAAACGTACATCTGGCAACAACGGCCTAAACGCAATTTTCTTGATTTCATTGGCCGAAACACTCATGGCGCCATGGGTACTGCCATGGTAGCTCCCTTTAAAAGCAACGAGCTCGGTGCGGCCGGTAACACGCTTTGCCAATTTGAGCGCGGCTTCAATGGCTTCGGTTCCTGAATTAACGGCGTAAACGCCATCCAAAGAAGCGGGCAAAACCGCTAATAATTCTTTTACCAAAGCTTGTTGCGCGTCCTGAACAAACTCGCCATAAACCATTACATGCAAGTGTTTTTCCAATTGTGCAGCCAACGCCGCCACTACTTTTGGATGTCGGTGCCCTATGTTATTGACAGCAACGCCGGCAATCATATCCAAATAAGCTTTGCCGTTTTTGTCGTAAATATAGGCGCCTTCTGCCCGCTCTACTTCAATCAGAAAAGGAAAAGGACTTGTTTGGCCTAGATGGTCGAGGAAAAATTGGCTTTCGTTGGTCATTTTTTTGGTTGCAAGAGCGGTAAAATAGGTTTGCCTGTCATTGAGCCGGGTCTTTGCAGGTTCAATAAATGCACGAGCGTAGCAGAGATATCTGTAATTTGAATTGGGTCATAAAGCGAAACTCCTTGCGGAATGCCTTTGCCGTACCATAAAAGTGGCACATGTGTATCGTAATTAAAGGCTGAGCCATGGGAAGTACCTTGATGCGCTTTAGGTTCGTCGTGGTCTTTGGCAAGATAACCAGGCTGCAACAAAAAGATGACCTCACCACTTCTTTGGGCATCGTAGCCATTGCGCAATAGCTCACCCCAATAATCGGTACTTGCAGATCCAGAGCGCAGTTGCGTTCGCGTTAAGACTGTTTTGACTTCTGGCCATTGGCGCAACTCATTGGCTGCAAATTCGGCTACCTCATCGATGTCAAGGTGCAGCGAATCTATTTTCTTTAGATCGAGGTAAATATTTTGGTTGGTCTCGTGGGCGAGTAAATCGGCGTTGTACTTCATGATGAAGTCGTCGCGGAGCACTTGCAGGCGATCGTGTATAAAGAAATACCCACCCGGCATTTTCATTTTGACTAACATTTCAGGGACCGGTACCACTGCGTGGTCGGCAGTTAAGAAGAGGATAAAACCGTCTTTACCATAACGAGTCTCAAGGCTGGCAAACAAGCGTTGTAGTTCTCGATCTAAGCGCGCATACATGTCTTCTAATTCACGAGAATAAGGACCAAATGCATGACCTGCGATGTCGGGGGTTGAATAAGAAAGACACAAGAAGTCGGTAAACTGATCTCGGCCTAAATCTTCTTGTTCAAGCGCTTGAATAGCAAAATCGGTCAAGACCTCATTAGCTTGTGGCGAAATGGTAAATAGAGAGGTAGCGGAAGCTCCAGTAGCAATCATGGCAGGGAAGTCATAAGGGAAGGTTGCCGCTGTTTTGCCCGGCAAGACCACTTCATATGGGCTGGCATCGGTCATTAAATAGGTGCTTTCCGGCAAGAGCAAACGCCATGGACGCAAATCTTTAGCTGGGTCAAACTTCGCATTGAAGCGCTCTACCCAACCCGGCAAGGCATCTTTGTAAAAAGTACTCGTAACAAAATCGCCAGATTGGTAATCGAACCAATAACTACCGTCAGATAAATGCCCACCAGGTAAAATGGCACTGCGGTCTTTGATTGATAGCGATATAACTTTTGATTTGGGTGAAGCCAATTTGAGCTGATCGGTAATGGTGTAAGTCAAGAGTTTCATGGGCGCTGCTTGGCCTCCCGTTGCGCTTCCGACAGTTTGATAGCGCTCATCGGAAACACTTGTTACCGTTTTTTGCAGATCTCGTACATACCAGTCGTTGCCCACAATACCATGGTTAGCAGGGGTTGTGCCCGTGTAAATAGATGCATGACCAGGCGCAGTATAGGTTGGGACGTAATTGTATTGGGTGTTGCGGCAATTTGTGCCCTTGACCAACAAACGATTGAAACCACCAGTTGTGTAGAGGTGTTCAAAACGATAGAGGTAGTCATAACACATTTGATCGACAACGATGCCCACAACAATTTTTGGGGCTTTATCTGTTTGGGCTTGAAAGCCAAACATATAGGAAAAAAGGAATCCGAAGAGCAGTATTTTTTTCATAGTTCAAAATTACGCATTCCATTTTGGCTATACCAAGCAACTTTTTGACGAAATTTACGTCTTGAACAAAATTTAAAATCCATCATGAAACAATTTTTACCAATTTTAATGCTTGCGCTTAGCTTATTTAGCTTCAACAACGCGCGCGCTCAATTTGTTGTGAATGTCATTACTGTCGACTGCAGTGGCCCCGCAGTATGCGATGGTTATGCCATGATCGACTCTTCAAACACCATGAATTTCACGTCTGTACAGTGGTACATGAATGGTACACTCATTCAAAATGGCGGCAATGCCATTTATAATCTTTGCGCAGGTACCTATTCTGTCAATGCAATGGGCGGAGGCATGGTACTTACCTCACCATTTACAATAGGTACTGGTACGCCAAACCCTTGTTCCGGACTCGGCATGAATATTAGCGAAACCATGGCTAGTAGCCAAAACGTTTGCGACGGTAGCATTACCGTTAGCGTTTACGGAGGGTCAGCGCCTTACACTTACCAAATGTCTGGTGCACCTGTAACCGGCGCACCAAATTTCAACAATTTGTGTACTGGAACCTACAACTTAACTGTTACAGACGCCAATGGCTGCACAATTAGTCAAAATGCAAACATTTTTTACGACACCACTACCACCAACCCTTGCGCAGGTTTTTATCCTACAGTAACAGTTACCGATTGCAGTGCACCGGGCGCTTGCGACGGTGCAATAGATATCTCATGTGCAACATGTGCTCAATTTTATGTTATGTGGAGTCAAGGATCAACAACATATGCAATCAATAACTTATGTGAAGGCAATTATTCTGCAGTTGTTACAGACATCAATGGTTGCTCGTTTAGTACTACCCAATTTGTAGGTTACAACGGCGGCGGAAACATCGACAGCATTAACGTTATTGGCAACCTTGCTACAGGCGGCATGATCACCGGCACCCTACAATCAAGCTGGATCTACAACTGCGACATCGATATGTCTATGCTCGACACCGCTTATATGGTTTCAGCTACATTCGGCAACAACCCAGCCAACCAAGACAGCTTATACACAGTTTGGTATTTAACAGATACCACTGGCGCATTTACATACATCAACTACACTTTCTACGCGCCATTTGCAACAGGTACTTACAACCTTGTTTTACAAGTATACTGCCCAATCAAATCTACACCACTTTACTACAACATCATCACGCAATTTGATGTCCAAACTGCTGGTATCGGTTCTGCAGCACCTGTAGCACTTACCCTTTCACCTAACCCTGTTCAAAATGAACTCAGCGTACAAGGAGCGTCAAACGGTACTTATGGCATCTTCAATCAAGCGGGGCAATGTCTTTTGTCTGGCAACTACAATCAAGCAATCGACGTACGCCAACTAGCCAACGGAACTTACTTCTTGCACCTAGATGGTCAGGTACTTCCGTTTATTAAAATGCAACAATAAGCGTTACAGAACTAGAAACGCTCTCCAACAAAAAGGGCCCGCACATGCGGGCC